>CAKPEZ010000004.1 GCA_934149465.1 uncultured Bacilli bacterium
TGAACTTTTCAAAATCTCACAAACCTTTATTTTATGGGCTATTTACCACAACAGTTCTTGTATTTCTTACCAGACCCGCATGGACATAAATCGTTGCGACCAATCTTTACTACTTTTTTAGGAGCTTTTGACTTAGTATTATCACTTTCGTTAGTAATCTTATTTTTTATTACTTCTTTTCTTTCAACGTTTTGTCTAATTTCAGATTTTAGTAAATAAATAGAGATATCTTTATCTATTCTTGCTAGCATGTTATCAAATAATTGAAAACCTTCTAGAGTATAAGCTTGAAGTGGATTTTCTTGAGCATAGCTTCTTAAAGAAATACCTTCTCTTAAATGACTCATAGTTGATATATGTTCCATCCAATAATTATCAATTACTCTTAAGCTAATTGCCTTTTCAAATTCATTTACTATTTCTTGAGGTAAATCTTTTATTTTATCTTGATAATCTTTAACCGCACAATCATATATATAATCAATTACTTCTTCTTCCTTCTTACCATTTATTTCAGATAAAGTAATACGATACTTCTTAAGTAAGTTTTCATTAGCGGCTTCTAGGATTTCACTATAATCATGTTCTTCTAATTTCTTTCCATCAACAGTATGACTTTTTACTATATCTGTGATATGTCTCTTAAAAGTATCCATAATCATATTATGAATGGAATCATTATCTAAAATCTCATTTCTCTTTGAATATATTATTTCTCTTTGATTATTCATAACATCATCATATTGTAAAACTGTTTTACGCATATCAAAGTTAGAACCTTCTACTCTTTTTTGAGCACTTTCTACGCTTCGTGCAAACATTTTATTACGAATTGCTTGTTCTCCATCAAAGCCTAAGCTTTTCAAAGTATCCTTATAACGATCAGAACCAAATCTTAATAACAGATCATCTTCAAAAGAAACATAGAACTGAGAAAATCCCGGATCACCTTGACGACCAGCACGACCACGAAGCTGATTATCAATACGTCTTGATTCATGACGTTCTGTACCAATAACGCACAATCCGCCAAGTTCTTTAACGCCATCTCCTAATTTTATATCAGTACCACGTCCTGCCATATTAGTTGCAATAGTAACTGATCCTTTCTCACCAGCATGAGCAATGATTTCTGCTTCACGAGCATGATTTTTAGCATTTAGAACTTCATGTTTTATATGCTTTTTCTTTAACATCTCACTTATAATTTCACTAGTTTCAACAGCAATAGTACCAACTAATACAGGCTGATTATCATTATGGCGTTTTTCTATTTCTCTTATAATCGCAGCATATTTTCCAGCTTTTGTAGCATAAAGTAAATCAGTAGCATCTATACGAGCAACAGGTTTATTAGTTGGAATACAAATAACATACATATTATAAATATTTCTAAATTCTTCTTCTTCAGTTTTAGCAGTACCTGTCATACCAGATATTTTATGATACATTCTAAATAAATTCTGGAATGTTATGGTTGCTAATGTCTTGGTTTCTTGTTCTATCTCAACATTTTCTTTAGCTTCAATAGCTTGATGAAGCCCTTCTGAAAAAGCTCTTCCATACATTAAACGACCAGTAAATTGATCAACTATTATTACTTTGCCATCTTGTACAACATAATCAACATCACGTTTCATAAAGAAATTAGCACGTAAAGCTTGATTAATATGATGAACTAATACAGTATTATTGATATCATATAAATTACTTACATTAAAGTATTTCTCTCCTTTTTGAACTCCTTCATCAGTAAGATTTATACTTTTTGATTTTTCATCTTTAACATAATCTTCATTTTCTTTTAAAGATTTAGCAAAACTATCTACTTGATGATATAAATTAGCAGATTGCATTACTCCACCAGAGATAATTAAAGGAGTTCTTGCTTCATCGATCAAAACAGAATCTATTTCATCAATAATACAATAATTAAGAGGTCTTTGAACTCTGTTTTCCTTACGAACTACCATGTTATCTCTTAAATAATCAAAACCAAGTTCATTATTAGTAGTATATAAAATATCTTTAGAATAAGCTTCTTTCTTTTCACTAGGAGATAATTCTCTTAAGTTTACTCCAACAGTTACTCCAAGTAAATCATAAACTTTGCCCATCCATTCAGCATTACGTGAAGTAAGATATTCATTAACAGTAACAACATGAACACCTTTTCCATCTAATGAATTTAAATAAGCTGGAAACACTGTAACTAAAGTTTTTCCTTCACCAGTTTTTAGTTCAGCTATATTACCATAATGAATTGCAATCGCACCTAATATTTGAGTATAAAAAGCCTTTTCTCCCAAAGCACGATATGCTGCTTCTCTTGCAACAGCATAAGCTTCTACTAAAAGATCATCTAAACTTTCTCCCTTTTCTAATCTATCTTTAAACGAAGCTGTTTTCTTTTTAAAATCACTATCTTTTAAAGCTTGCATTTCTTCATCTAATGCAAAGACTTTATCTGCGATAACTTTAAACTTTTCTAATTCACGATATTCTGTATCAAATAACTTTTTTAATATCTTTAACATTTATCATCTCTCCTCTAAAATATTCTATCATAAAAAGAATAAAAATAAAAGAAAAAAGACTATTATTTAGTCTCTATCACTCCATAATCTCCATCTTTTCTCTTGTAAAGGATATTCGCATTTCCTGTATCTTTATCTTTATAAACAAAAAACTCATGTCCTAATAAATTCATTTGTAAAATAGCTTCTTCTTCATCCATAGGTTTCATTTCTAAGATCTTTTTTCTAACTACCTTAGATGTATCTTCAACATCACTATCATCACTTTCGTAATCAAAATTAAATTCTTTTACTTTATCAGTTAAGTTTCTATTTTTTAATTTCGTTTTATTTTTACGAATTTGTCTTTCTAATTTATCAGTAACTTTATCAATAGAAGCATAAAGATCTGATAAACCTTCTTCTCCACGCAAAATAAAGGATTTTGTTGGAACAGTTACTTCAACAATTTGTTCTCTACCACGTACTTTAAAAACAACATTTGCAGTTACTATATCTGAATCATTAAAATACTTATTTAATCTACCTAATTTTTCTTCAGTATAATCTCTAATAGCATCAGTTACAAGTAACTTGTCTCCACGAATATTATATTTCATATAATCATCTCCTTAATATCATTATATCATGTTATTTAATTAATAAAATAGTTTTTACTAAAATAACACAATTTAACAAAATTAAGATTTATTTTTCTGTAATTTAAAGCAATTTAATACATTATCATATAGCATTATTACTGTCATTGGTCCTACTCCACCAGGAACAGGCGTAATATAACTGCATTTATCTTTTACTTCTTCAAAATCAACATCTCCAGTTAATTTACCATCTTCTCTATTTATTCCAACATCAACAATAACTGCTCCATCTTTAATCATATCAGATTTAATAAACTTACTCTTTCCAACTGCTACTACAAGGATATCTGCTTCTTTAGTAAAATGAGCAAGATTCTTTGTTTTAGAATGACACATAGTAACAGTTGCATTTTCCTTAAGAAGTAAATAACTAATTGGCTTCCCAACAATATTACTTCTTCCTATTACGACTGCATTCTTTCCTTCTAGAGGAATATCATAATGTTTTAAAAGTTCAACTATTCCTTTAGGCGTACAAGATATTATTCCTTCTTTATCCAAAAGTAAATTACCTATATTATGACTAGTTAATCCATCAGCATCTTTCAAATAATTTATTTTTTCTAAGATATTTCGTTCGTTTAAATGAATAGGTAAAGGAAGCTGAACTAATATAGAAGTAACTTTAGGATCTAAATTTAATTCTTCTATTTTACTAATTATCTCATCTTCAGATACATCATTAGAATATTTAATAAGTTCAAAATCTATTCCTAACAAATTAGCTTTTTTTTCTTTGTTTCTTACATATATTTTACTAGCCTCATTATCACCAACTAAAATTACTACTAATTTTAAAGTGTTTTCTAATTCTGATATTTCTTTTTTTAAAGTTTCCCCAATTTCTTTACTATAAGATTTTCCATCTAATATTTGCATTCTCATCATCTCCTACTTGAATATTTTCTTAACACTTTTCTTTAAAGACTTTTTACCACCAAAAATAAAAATTAACAAAAGTAATACTACCAAAATCAAAATATCTTCAAATGATAGATTAGAATTATCGTCAAGATTTTTTTCTTCTTCTATATTATTTTCCTCATTAAAAGCATTTCTAGCTTCATCATTCCAAATTCCTATTTTTTTAGCCTCTGCTACTTTTTGATGATCTTTCAATAAATCAACATATTTATATTTTCCATATAAATAAGCAACTTCGGCATAGCCTTCACTAACAAGACTATCCTGCAAAAAAAGATCATCAGCATAAACCCACGCTAATATTCTATCATATTTATCTCTTTTTGTACTATTATCATCATACTCCAATATAATTTTCTTAGCTTCTTTTACTTTAGTACAAGTATAATTACTAGCTTCTTTCCCATAATATTCAAGAGCCTTTTTAGGATGAACACTTTCGGGAGTATCAACTGCTAAAAAACGAACAGTTTCCTCTTTTCCATTAATTAAAACCTTTATTGTATCTCCATCTACACATTTAGAAAAAGTAACCTCTTCTTTACTATTGGCATTAACAAAAAGGATAAATAAAAAAAAGCTAACCAAAATAAACAATATTCTTTTTTTCATATTACATCACAATTCAAGTATAACATTAACTAAATAAAATGTATATCATATGTATAAAATTTTAAAGAATATTGTCATAATTATTACTTATATTCACAAAATAAAATTAAAAGTTCTATTTTTTATTCAAGTAACTTTATTTTTTCGTAAATGTAATATATAATTAAAAAGGAGATGATAAAATGGACTGTGTTTTTTGTAAAATTATAAATAACGAAATCCCTTCATACACTATATATGAAGATAAAATAGTAAAAGTAATTCTTGATATTAATCCCGATCATAATGGGCATGCACTTATTATACCTAAAAAACACTTTGTAAATATAGAAGATATCGACGAAAAAACATTAATATATATAAGTAGAGTTAGTAAGTATATATATAAACTTTTAAATAGCAAATTAAATTTTGATGGACTTACTATTATACAAAATAATGGATTACCCCAAGAAGTAAAACATTATCACATGCATATAATTCCTAAATATAAAGAAGAAATTCCTAAAGAAGTAGAAGAAATATATAATATAATAAATGGTAAATAAAAAAAAGAAACAAATAATTTTGTTTCTTCCAAGATCATCTTACTAAAGCAAGATGATCTTTTTTTAAAATAATGCTGAACCTATGATAATCGCAAGTAAAATGTATAAAACAACGACAATTAAAAAGCCACTACCATAAGAATTACCGCTATTACTTACCGCTGCCACTAGTTACACCTCCTTACACTGATAGATTACCTTATAGCCAAGCACCTAGTATAATTACAAGTAAAATAAATAATACTAATGCGATAGCTGCATTTGATCCACAAGCACCCATAAATTCATCCTCCTTTTTTTATGTTTTCACATTATTGTATGGATATTTTATTCTTTTGTGAATGCTAACACACAATATTTAGATAAATTTTCGTTTTTATCTTGTCTTTTTTTAGGAAGTTTGTTATCATATACATTGTATCAGAAAGGATGGAAAAGATGGAAAAAATAATAAAATGGAGCAAAGAAAACAAGCTTTTATTGATCGGAATTGTAATTGGAATTGCTGTTGGACTTTTAATTATGCTTTTAACTAAAAAAGAAAATATTGCTACTTTAAAAGATGGAACACAAAACGTAGTTACATTTAAAGATCACAATATTACTGCTAATGATTTATATGATGAAATGAAAAGTTATTATTCTGTTAGCATTTTACTTGATCATATAGATCGCACAATATTAGAAGCTAAATATCCAGAAACAGATGAAATGAAAAAGGAAATTGATAAAACTTATTCATTATACGAACAATATTATGGAGATAAGTTATTAGCAAGTTTACAACAAAGCGGAATTAATAGTATTGCAGAATTTAAAAAAGTGCTTAAATTAGATTATTTAAGAAGTTTAGCAACTGACGATTATGCAAAATCTTTAATTAGTGAAGATGATATCAAAAACTATTACGATAAAGAAGTTGTTGGTGATATTAACACTAAACATATACTTGTTAAACCTGATACTAACGATAATATGAGTAGTGAGGAAAAAGCTCAAAAAGAAAAAGAAGCTTTAAATTTAGCAAAAGAAATCATTGAAAAGTTAAATAGTGGTAAATCTTTTGATGAAGTAAAAAAAGAATATGAAAAATCTATAACTTATGAAGAATTAGGTTTTCAACCATTTAATGCTTCTTTAGAAGAAAATTATTTAAAAGAAATGAAATCATTAAAAGATGGAGAATATTCTAAAACTCCAGTTAAAACTTCATATGGATATCATATCGTATATCGTATAGAACAAAAAGAAAAAGCAAGCTTAGATTCATTAAAAGATACTATTTTAGATATTCTTGCTTCAAATAAGAAAAGTGCTGATAGTAAGATTACTTATAAAGCTCTTATGAAATTACGTGAAGATAATGATCTAAAATTTGATGATGAAAATTTAGAAAATAAATACAATTCATATATGGATTCATTATTAAATAAATAAAAATTCTGCTTAATAAACAGAATTTTTTTTCTTCTTATTTTCAACTAAATCATATAACGAAAATAATTGATCAATACCCTTTTCATCTTGTATATTTAAAAGTAACTCTTTCATCTTAGAAATAGCAAGGTTTTCTTCTTCAAAAAGATCAAAGTATAAATATCTTATTTTTTCTTTATCTACCAGTAAATCTAATTTTTTTATAAAGTCATAGACCTTTTTCTTTTTTTCTCTAATAATTCGGCAATTATCTAATAAATTGTTATTATTTACTTTGACTGTTTTTTCTATTACACAATCAATATTCAAATTCTCCGCTACTTCATTTGCTTCATCTTCTTCATCAAATAGTAAACTACTTTTTTTTATAATTAATCCTTCTTCATTGCACATAACTGCTACTGTTTCTTCAGTATTAGAAAATAAGCAAAGATATTTATATTCATTGTTACTAAGCATATATATTGTAGTTTCATGAGCTATTTTATGTAAAATTTCTTCTTTCAAATATACTTTATCATTAATAATAGACAATAATTTTTCAGTATTTATTCTAAAAATAGGAATTTTTTTAATATTTAAGAGACGATCTTTTTTATTCCACTCATAAAAATCATATAATTGTTCTTGAAAATTTAATACAATATCATAAATGTAAATCATAACTATTTCCTTTCTTAAATAAGACTATAATAATAATTAATAAGCCAAATAAAACGTAATAGCACTCCCATCTTCTAATAATAAAATTAACATATTCAAAAAAATTATACCCAATTGTTAAAAGATTTAAATATAGTATTATATAGCTAAATCCTATTATCATTAAACCAAAACCCATTAAAAAGAAAAAAATACGCATTAACAATTTTATTCACCTATTAAAGTAAATGATTGTTAATGCGTATTTATTATTTTAAATAATTTTTATCATTAATTTCCACTTGATTTATAGAATCAAATCTCTTAGATATTTTATCTGTAGTAATATGAATATTTTCTACATCTTTATTAACTGTTTCTATTGAACGTGATAGCTTATCCCATCTTTCCTTATATCTGGCAAATTCTAAACCTAATTTATTTAACTCATCGTGAATAATCGAAGCATATTTATCTCTTTCCATATTCTTTAGAAGCATTTGAATAACCGTTAATGTGGAAATCAAAGTAGTTGGAGAAGTTATCCATACTTTCTTTTTATAAGAATATTCTACTAAATCATTATGATACGCATTTATTTCAGCAAATAAAGCTTCTGCTGGTAAAAACATGATCGCCTGATTAGAAGTCTCTCCTGGAATAATATACTTGCTACTAATAGCGTCAATATGTTTTTTTACATCAATTTTAAATTGCTTCTCTGCTAGATCTCTTTCTAATTTACTATTATTTCGATCAACCATTTTTTGATAATTTTCTAGAGGAAATTTAGAATCAATTCCAACTACTCCTAAAGGTTCAGGTGCAAAAAGAACAGCATCTACTATTGTTCCATTAGAAAATGGATATTGCAATTGATATATTTTATCATTTTTTTCTCCAAAGACACTAGATAAAATATGAGTTAAATTTACTTCACCAAAAATTCCTCTACTCTTTTTATCAGTTAATATTCCTTGTAATGATATTATATCTGTTGACAAGCCATCTATCTTTTTTTGAGCCTCATCTATTTTAGATAATCGTTCTAAGACTGAAGAAAACGTCTTATTGGTCTTTTCAAAATTTTCATCTAATCTTTCATTTACTTTATCATTTATTGCTCTGAGTCTAGAATCAATTCGATCATTTAAACCATTAAAATCATCATTCATATTCCGAATAATATTAGTTTGAAAATCTCCCAATTCTTTCAAAGTATTTTTCTCTAAATTACCGAGTCTCTCAGTTATCTTAGCTTCATTGATATTCTTTATAATTGATACTATAACTAAAATAACAATTAATATAAGAAGCCCTAGTATTATATAATCCATATTGTCTACCTCCAATATTAATTATATAATAAAATCTAAGAAAATTCTATTTATTTTGTAAATAATTATCATATCCCCCAATGATGCTTTTTATATTATATCCAAGCGTGTTAAATCTAACAGCTAAATCATGACTAGAATAACCATTTTGACAATATAAATAATATTTTCTATCTTTTTTTAAATAAGTAGAGTAATTAATTAATAAATCTTTAAAAGGAATACAAATTGAATTAGGAATATGTCCAAAATCATATTCTACTTTATTTCGAATATCTATTATAGTAACTGAATTATAATTTAAAACCTCATTAATAGTTACGTCATTCATATAGTTCACCCTATAATAGTATATAAAAAAAACTATAAAAGTTTATTCTTTTATAGTTCATCATCAAAAAAGTCATCAAAGAATTGATCATCATCGGCTAAATTATCTTCTTCATTATTAGATTCATCAACTGAAGGAACTTCTTTAGCTACTTCATTACTAGTTCCTTTCATTTCTTCATTAGGAACAAATTCATTAAATGAAACTTTCTTTTCAGATTCGTTGTCTAAAGCTGGTTTAGTTTGCTCATTCATAGTAGCTTTTTCTAACTCTTCTTCTTTCTCAAGCTCTGCTATCTTAGCATCAATTCTTTTAGTAAGTTCTTCTAAATCAAATGCCATTCCTCCATCATCTGAAGAAGGCTTTAATTTATTTGATTGCATAAAAGGATTAAATCCCATACCACCAAAAGGATTTTCTAAAGCACTAGAATTACCATAAGAATTTATCGCATTTTCCATATTCTTTTGCTTCATATTTTTTACATAATCTTTTATTTGAAATAATTGAACTTCTCTCTTCTCACGAGTTGGATAAGTAGCAGTTTCATATTTTTTACCCCAATCAATCTTAAAATCAGGAGTAAACTTTGTTTTAAATGGCATCATTCTCATTCTCATAATAATTATTTCAAACTTGCTTAATCTCTGTAAATCACTAACAGTTACTAATGGCGTAGAAGCGGTTTTATCTTTTTCTTTTGATTTTACTTCTCCACACATTTTACTTATTTCTTCTAAGGCAGCTAGTTCATTACTAATTAAGTACATAATATTACAGTTACCCTTTATAGTATCAGCATTTTCCTTACCATAAACCTGAGTTAACTGAGCATAGTTCTGAATAATAAAATTAAATCTTATATGCCTACTTCTAGCTGCCGTAACCATTGTAGTAACATCTTTAAGTGGTGGCATATTAGCAAACTCATCCAATATAAAATTTGTTCTATAAGGTAAATGCCCACCACATTCTTGAGCAACATCAATAAGTGTTTCGTAACATTGTTTTATAAATATAGTAGCAAGTGGATGTAAGGTCTTTTTTTCATCTTGAACAATCATAAAAACAGCAGTCTTTTTTCTTCCTATATCTTTCATATCAAAATCACTATATGAAAGCATTTCTGATAAATTATCACGTGAAGAAAATAATTTTACTTTCTGTTTAAAAGTAGCAAGAATACCACCTTTAGTTTCTTCAGGAGCATACACTGTACCAGAAGCATTTATATAGGCAGGACGTGAAGGATCTTTAGAATTAAAATATTCTTTTATGTAATTACTATTAGGCCCACCATAGCGTTCTTCACCTAAAGTTGACATCAAATTCATACTATTTAAATTAACTTGTTCTTCGGTGGCATCTTCAAACAAACCAAGAGCAAGACCACTAAAATAATCCGCACCAGAATTTTCCCAAAAAGGATCATTACTTGTTTTTTCATCATATAAAATATTTTTAGCTAAATCATCTAAAAGCTCAATAGCTTTATCAACATTTCCTTCTTTATACATTCTATATGGTAAAGCCATAGGATTCCAAGCATTTCCATGCTGTGGATCACGAAAATTCAGAAGAATTACATTATAACCTTTTTCTCTTAAAAGATTACCAGTAGATTCATATAGTTCACCCTTAGGATCGGTTAGAATCATTGATTCGCCCGCTTTAGCCAAAATTTTAATAGTAGGTTTTGCCACTATTACAGTTTTACCACTACCAGTAGCACCTACGATTAAATTATGACTTTCTCCATTATCAACCCATAATTTTTTACCATCACTTATCATTGCAACTCCGGCAGCAGATAAGGTATCAGCTTTAGGATCTACTTCAACCAATTCTTTTTTCATTTCAGTATCCTTAGCCCATCTAGAATATCCACCATTTTTACCTTTTCCCCATTCAAAGATATAAGAATTACATGCAACAAATATACCTATTAGAGCTAAAATAAAAAATAAAATTGTTGCTGGTAAAAAATCAGGAGAAAATGCTTCAAATGGTATAAACCCATAAAGTTCCCCATAGCTAGCTAAATAAGCCATATTTAAAACTCCGATAGCAACCAAATATAAAAGTAAAATACAAAATCCTATAAAAATTGCTAAATCTTTAGGCTCAACTTTAAGCTTAGATAAATTAAATTTAAATTTCATGTTATCACCTCATATTTACAATCTATTATAGCATGTAATTTTTAATAAGTAAATTATCTATATAAAAAAGAACTACATATGTAGTCCTAAATTAATAATAATATAAGTGCAATTGCAAGTACAACAAGAATTAATTCAATAACTAAACGCCAAATATATTTACACCATGTACTATATGGAACATTAGTGTAAGTTAATCCAGCTATTAAGATTAAACTTGTAGGTGCAATCATCATAACTATTCCATATGATGATTGGAAAAGTACTGCTAATACTGGGTAAACAGCACTGTCTTCAATTGCTTGCATTATTGGTAAGAAAACACCTTGTACAGTGTAGTATAAATCAACTTGGAATACACTACCTAAAAGTGCTAACAAATAAGTTACCACTAAATTAAATCCACCAACTAATCCACTAGCCCAATTAATAATAGTTTCCATAAATCCATTATTATAAGCACAAATTAAAATAGAATAAGCAAGTGTTGTTAAGATAGCAGTTGGAAGCATCTTTTTAAATCCATCAATAATTCCTTCTATCATATCATCAAACTTAACTTTACAAGCAAATTTAACAATAAGAATAAGAACAACTATTAACACATTAATAAGAACATAGCTTCCTAAATATTCAAATTCTCCAAATGGTACCTTATCAAGTTCAGATAAGAAAATACTAGGGAATATCTTAAAATCTCCAATAGCTAAAGAAACAAGCCAAGTATTAAAATCCTTAAATATTGTTATTCCAAATAAATTTTCCCAAGGTACAAGACCTAATACTAAGAAAACAAATGCAAGTGAAAATACTACAATAATAGGCCATACTTTTATATTCTTATAGTCTCCCTTTACTTCAGTAACCATAACATCTGCATCATCTTTTAAAGCATAATCAACTTTCTTTTCTTTTACATTCTTAATATGTTTTAGCACATACATTACAAGTAAGAAAATAGCAAGAGCTAGAAGAAAAATCTTTGGAAAAATATTTCCATACTTTTCAATATCTAACATTTCTTCTAAAGTAGTTTTTGCAAATGTGTAAGAAGAAGAATTTCTAAAATTTAAAAATATAAATCCAATTGTTCCAACTACAATAGCACCAATAGTTGATGATAATGCAACTAACTTATCATATCCTAATAAAAGAATAATTGATATTACACAAGGTACAAAAATAAACAACGGCATTGAAATACCAGTTAATGCTGTAACTAATGCAAAAACAATAATTACACCAATTAAGAATTTTGTAGCATTTGGTTTTATTTTACAAGCAATCATATCTAAAAATTTCTTATATGATACAGTTTTATTTAAAACACCATATAATGCTCCAACTAACAAAATAAATATTGCTAAGTCAAAGAAAAAATAAAATGATTGCATTGAATTTATTAGGACATCACCTAAAGCTATGTATGTTACACTTCCACTACGTCCAGGAATGATATAACTTACAATCATTATCAATAATAATAAGCACATCATCACTTTTAACAAATTATGTTTTTTCATATTTACCTCCCAAGATTAATTATAACACAAAATAAATAAATGTTATAAAAATGTTAATTATTTCCACAAAAAAAGCGAGTTTATTAGGAAAACTCACTATTTTTTCACTTATTTTGTCTCATTAAAGGAAATAAAACACAATCTTTTATATTTTCACTATTTGTAAGTAATTGAATCAAACGATCAACACCCATCCCCCATCCACTAATAGGAGGCATACCATAACTCATAGCATCTAAATAATCTTCATCCATAACAAGTGCTTCATCGTCACCCTCTTGGTTAAGACGAGCTTGTTCTTCTAAACGCTTTCTTTGTTCAACTGGATCAACAAGTTCAGAATAAGCATTTACTATTTCTGCTCCATTTATAACTAATTGGAAACGATCTGTAATTTCCTTGTTTTTATCATTAGCACGTGCTAAAGGTGATAATTCTATTGGGTGCTCAGTTAAAAAGATAGGATTAATTATATTAGGACGCGCAACTTTTTTATATAATAAATCTACAATCTTACCAAATCCTAACAAATTAATATCTGTTTCTGATTCTAATTCTATTTTCTTTTCTTTAATTATATTTAAAAGACTTTCTTTGCTATTATATATACTTATATCAATATCAGCATATTTAATTAATAATTCTCTAAAAGATACTCTCTCCCATTTTGAAGATAAATCTACTTTTTTATCACCAACAGTAATTTCTAAAGTACCAAATAACTTTAAAATTATACTTTTTATCATCTTTTCAATAAAATTCATATTATCTTCATAATTATAGTAAGCAGCATATCCTTCTACCATTGTAAAATCTTGTAAGTGAGAAGAATCCATTCCCTCATTTCTAAAACAACGTGCTATCTCAAATACCTTTGTAAATCCACCTACTATTGCTCTTTTTAAATAAGTTTCTGGAGCAATTCTAAGATAAACATCCATATCTAAAGCATTATGATGAGCCATAAATGGTTTTGCTAAAGCACCACTTGCTTTATTATTTAAAATAGGTGTTTCTATTTCAATATAGCCTAAATTATTTAAATAATTACGTAATTCCTTAATAAAATTACTTCTAAGTAAAAATCTTGCTCTAGTATCTTCATTCATGATTAAATCTACATAACGATTTCGATAACGCATTTCTTCATCAGTAAGACCATGAAATTTTTCAGGAAGAGGTTTTAAAGCTTTGCCTAAAAACTCATAAGAAGAAACTCTAATAGTTTTTTCACCCGTATGAGTAGTAAATATTTCTCCTTCTACTCCAATAAAATCTCCAATATCAAAAAATTCCTTAAATTCACGGTATTTTTCTTCGCCAACCATATCAAGCTTTATAGATAACTGAATAGAACCTTCAATATCACGAATAGTTAAAAAACTAAGTTTTCCCATCTTACGCATTAATACTATTCTTCCTGCTACTCTTACATTAGTAGTACCATCAGGTAACAAAGCAGCATCTTTTATCTCATAATTTGTTTCAAACCTTTCTGGATAAGGATTAGTAACCTTTTCTATTTCTAATATTTTATTTCTTCTAACAATTTCTTGTTCACTTAACTCAGCCATTATTTTTCCTCCTTTATTACTTCAGTTCCAAGAATTTTATCATGTAACCCAAGACGTTTTTTACTATATAAAATCATAAATCCTGATATTACTACAAATAACATATCTATTATAGCAATAATTTCAGATGCTAAAGCATACTTATTAGATTTCATCAAGAAAAGTAAAATAAGTACGATAAAATTAGCAAGAACACTATTTATTAGTAATGGTCTTAATAACATCTGTTTCCAAGTTAATTCACCATTTTGAGATTTAACTCTAATATGCATAACATATTTTCCAACCGTTCTTCCACCAGTTAAATAAGCACATACTCCGTAATAAACAAAAGTTAATGCGACATTAACAGCGTTTATAGCAATAAGTTCTTTACTTATGTCATAATTTATTTCTGACAATTCTTTAACATAATTATCCACGCTAATGCTTCCATTTACTTCTAAAGATGCAATTAATTCGTCTCTTTCATTAATTAATTCATCATATCTTTGCGAAGTTGGAATCATTAAGGATATCAAACTTATAAAAAAATAAATAACTAAAAAATCAACACAGTATGCACATCCACGTGTAAAAAAACTAGCACGTTCCTCTTTTTTCATCTCTTCCATAAAATCACCTAACATTATAATATACCATTTTCTAAATTATTTAAATAGTTATTTAAGATTTTTTTTATTTCTTCACTATTTTTAGCGCTCATTATTTCTTTTTTTACACTAGTATTACCAGGAAGAGATTTTAAATACCAAGAAATATGACTCCGCATTTCTAAGACGCTTACTTTCTCTGATTTTATCTTAAGTAAGTAATCTAAATGCTTATAGCACATATTAATACGATCACGATAAGATGGCTCTGGTAAAATAGTAGCATCTTCTAAATAGGCTACTACCTCCTTTATTAACCAAGGATTTCCAAGAGCTCCTCTTCCTATCATAACAGCATCACATCCAGTTTCATCAAGCATTTTCTTAGCTAAAAAACTAGAAGTTATATCTCCATTTCCAATAACAGGTATTTTAACATTTTGTTTTACTTCTTTAATAATATTCCAATCAGCTTTTCCTTGATAACCTTGCATCCTAGTTCGAGGATGAACCGTAATAGCGCTAGCGCCTGCTTTTTCACACACTTTTGCTACTAAAACTGCATTAATATTATTACTATCCCAACCACTTCTAATTTTTACAGTAATAGGACATGGGACAGCCTTTCTTACACTTGATACTATTTCATATATTTTATCTGGATCTCTTAAAAGTGCAGCACCTGCTTGAGACTTTAAGGCAACCTTAGGAACAGGACACCCCATATTAATATCAATAATATCTGGTTTAGTTAATTTATAAACAATTTTAGCAGCTTCAACAAAAGTATCTACATCACTTCCAAAAATTTGCTGGGAAATAGGTCTTTCTATATCTTCTAAATATAGTAGTTCCTTAGTTTTTTTACTATCATACACTAAAGCCTTGTCACTTACCATTTCAGCGCAGATAAGACCTGCTCCCATTTCTTTTATAATCTTTCTAAAAGCATTATTACAAATACCAGCCATAGGCGCTAATACTACTTGATTTTTTATTTCAACATTCCCTATTTTCCACATAAAATATCACCGTTTTCCAATATTGTACTAATAAAAGAAAAAACTGTCAATAACAGTTTTTATGGTAATAATCCAAAGCCACTTACAACACCCCTACCATTTTTAACAGCAGTGCCATAAACAGTAAGCGGATTATTTATTAATTTATTTTCAATAACTAATGATGAAGAAGTACCTCCATCTAGATTAGCAGCATTATAAGCTCCATATAATGCTAATGTATCAGTCACTTCTTTTAAGTTTGGTCCTTTAGTATGAACTCCTTCAGTTACTAAGAATAAAACAGTTCCATCTTTTCTTTGCCCAATTGCTACTCTAGCTGCTCTATCATATCCACCAGCAGCAGAATTAAATTTAATTTTCTCACCATTTACTATCAAGAAAGGTCCAAACTGAAGGGCATCTCTCATTCCCATATTAATAGCTTCTTCTCCAGTAGCATTTACTAAAAGTAATTTATTATCTTTAGTAAAGCCAATTAAATCTGAAGGTCCTGATTGACCAGCCCAAATAATTTCTCCATCTTTAATTAAATAACCAATTGGAATATCACTTCCCCAGCCAGTAGGATCACTAAAGCCTCCACCATTAATACAAACCTTTCCATGTAGACGTTTACAAATATTAATTACTTTCTCCATTCCAGAGCCACCAGCATTAAATTTTTTAGAAGTAATTAATTTTACTTTAGAAGGATCATAAATCGCAACTAGGTGAGCTTTATATCCTCCAACTTTAATCTCAATATATTTATAGTCTTCATTACCAGGTTCTCTCGTTAAAATTATTTCATCATATTTATTATCATAAGAGTCTCTTTCTTTATTATCAATAACAATTTCATCAAGATCAACTTCATCATCTATTGGTATATAAGAATTTGCTTCAATAACTTTTGATACTGCTTTCTCACTAAAGAAAGTATATGCTACCCACTGATGAGTCTTAGTAACCATAGCAGTACTAATAATAAGATTTCTAAAATATGCAAAAGGTCCATAAAAAACAAAGAAACATACAAGTACTAAAAGATCTAAAAATATAAATATTATCGTCTTTTTTTTCATTATTTTACCACCTTATAAGGATCATCATAAGATCCAGTTCCAGATTTTATATTACTACTTTTAATCTTTATAGCAGGTCTAAATGCTCTTGATAAAGTTATTTTAGATAAAGTTATTGATGAATTTCCATATATATATACCTTATCGCTATCAGAAGAAGCATTTAATAAATAATATGGAGCATTTAAATTACCAAATTTTAAATCAGCAATATTTAAAGTACCTACTTTAGCAGTAATATCTTTATTATAGATATCTTTATAACTATTAGTATATTCACCGATATACCATTTACTATCTAAAATTATATCTTTATAAGATAAAGAATTTAAAAAAGTTGTATTTAAATATTTGGCTAAAGAATTATCATCACTAGGATCATAAATTTTTTGCTTTAAAGCAAAACGATATTTAGTATTCCCATCTTTATATAAAGATGCTAAAGTTAAACTTAAAGTATCTTCGCACTTATCATAAATAATATAAAGATCATCCCCTAGTTTAACATAAGATGCTATTTCTAAGTTATCTTTTTCGTTAGAAATAACATAAGGATCTTCTTTTGTTCCTGTTCCTCTATACAATATATTACTATTTTTTAAAGTTAGAATAGGTTTTACTGCATAAGTATTACTAACTTTATCAGAAGATAAATTAGAGCCATTAGAAGTCCAAGCTTCTATATTATTATAACTAGATAACCAAAAAGATTCACCACTTGAGTTTTTCATATAACTATTTTCTTGTTTACTATTAAGAAAATCTGTAACATTAGGTAACGATACATAATAATCAGTATTAACATTATTACAAGTAACACTATTTAAATTAGTTACTTTATCTAAGCACGTACTACTCTTTGCTAATTTAGAAACGTCTAATTTATTTAAGAAAACATCATTTAAATACGCATTAATATCAGACTTTATATAATCAGTATTTTTTTTATCATAAAATAAAGAATTTATTGGTTCATCTAAAATAATCCTAACAGATCCATCACTATTAATTTTCATAATTCTAAACATAAATCCAGAGAATTTAAGGTAATTATTAACTTTTTCTCCTTTATAAATGTATGAGCCAGATAACTGATAAAGACCATCTCCTTCACTAACAATACTGCTAGATTCAGAAATGCTATTAGCAAGTAATTTTACTTGTTCTCCATTTTCAGATTTAGGATTATATATACGATAATATTTTATAAATCTTCTTCCAAAGAAAAAACAACATCCTAAAATAAAAATTATACTAAATATAATAAAAATTATTTCTCCAAAATCAGAACGTAAACGTCTTTTCTTTTTACAGACTTTTTCTTCTTTTTGTTCAACTTTTTGATTACTACTATCCATCTTTGATTCCTCCGCTTATTTTATTATAACAAAATTTGACATTCTTTTCAACGTCCATATGAAAGAAAAATAATTAAACCATTCCTAGTAGACACAAGTTGTTTTATAAACAGCAGTGTGATATAATACTTTCCAGCGAAAGGAAGATATTTAGTGATTAGTAAATTAGATTTAAGTAAATATAATATTAAAAATAATGACTATATTGTTGTTGGTGTAAGCGGTGGCTCTGATTCAGTCGCCTTATTAGATCTTCTGCTAAATAGCATAGATCACTCAAAAATAGTAGTAGCGCATGTAAATCACCACGTTAGAATAGAAAGTGATATTGAAGAAGAATATTTAAAAAATTTTTGCTTAGAAAGAAATATAATTTTTGAAACAACAAAATTTTTAGAATATAAAGAAAATAATTTTGAGAACGAAGCTAGGAAAAAAAGGTATAAATTCTATGAAAATCTTCTACTTAAATATAATAGCAAGTTTCTTTTTCTAGCTCATCATGGAGATGATCTAATAGAAACAGTAATGATGAAAATAGTAAGAGGATCTAACTTAACTGGTTATAGTGGTATTAAAGAAATAACTAATAAAAAAAATTACTTTATTATAAGACCACTTCTAAAATTTACAAAAGAAGATATAATTACTTATAATAAAGAAAATAATTTAGTTTATTTTAATGATAGAACTAATGAAGACACCAATTATACTAGAAATAGATATCGTAAAACAATTCTTCCTCTATTAAAAAAAGAAGATCCTCTAGTTCATCTAAAATTCTTAAAATACTCTAATATTCTTCAAGAATATGACTCTTATATTACTAAGATATGCCAAGATCTAATTATTAAAAAATATCAAGATAAGATCAAGATAAATGATTTTAAAGAAGAAGATCCTTTTATCCAAAAAAATATAATATATTTACTTCTAGTGAAAATCTATAATAATGAAGATAACCTGATAAAAGAAAAACATTTAATTAATATATTAAATATTATAAAAAGTACCAAACCTAATCAAAAAACTAACCTTCCTAAAGGATACATTGCTATCAAAGAATATAATGAAGTATATTTTACTAAAAAAATAAAAGATAAAACTAATTATAAAATAGAATTAAAACCATTTAATATTATTGATAATCATATTATTAAAAAGATAGATAATACTAATAACAACGGAAATGATATATGCACTCTAGATAGTAGCACTATAGCGCTTCCCTTATATATAAGAAATCGTAAAGAGGGAGATTATCTTGAAGTAAAAAACCTAAAAGGAAAGAAAAAAGTAAAAGAATTATTTATTGAAGCAAAGATTCCTTTGAATAAAAGAAACTCTTACCCTCTATTAGTTGACAGTAATGATAATATCTTATGGGTTCCTAATATAAAAAAATCAAAATTTAATACTGGAAAAAATCAAAACTATGATATAATACTTAAGTACCAAGAAAAAGGAAAGGAAGAAGATTAATGAATAAAAAAACTAAAGTTACAAGAGGACTTGCCCCTTATGTATTTCTATTGCTTTTCATCATAGGATGTTTATTTATGTATAGTAGCTTTAATACTAAGATTAATAAATTTAGTTATGATGAATTTATTAGTAATTTAAATAACGGTCAAATAAGTGAAATTACTATAACACCAAAAACCAGAACTGAAGTATATGAGATTACAGGTAAGTTAAAAAATTATGCTAAAAATGAAAGTTTTACTTTAAATCTACCTAAATCTGATGAAATTATCGTTCGTATATTAGAAGGAAAAGATAAAGAGACTTTCAGTATTAATGTAAAAACTGATCCAGAAGCATCTTCTTGGATTGCAATTGCAACCAATGTCTTACCTATGCTCTTATTAATAGGCGCTACTATATTCTTATTTACAAGACAAATTGGTGGTACTAATAAATCTATGGATTTTGGTAAAAGCAAAGCTAAGCTTTTAGAAGAAGGACCAAAGACTACATTCAAAGATGTAGCAGGTTTATCTGAAGAAAAAGAAGAAGTTCAAGAATTAATTGATTTCTTAAAAAATCCTAAGAAATTCCAAAGTATGGGAGCTAGAATTCCTAAAGGAGTATTACTTGTAGGACCTCCTGGTACTGGTAAAACTTTATTAGCAAGAGCAGTTGCAGGAGAAGCAAAAGTTCCATTTTATTATATAAGTGGATCTGACTTTGTAGAATTATTCGTTGGTATTGGTGCTTCTAGAGTGCGTGATATGTTCCGTCAAGCTAAGCTTAATGCTCCTTGTCTAATATTCATTGATGAAATTGATGCAGTTGGAAGACAAAGAGGAACTGGTTTAGGTGGAGGTCATGATGAAAGAGAACAAACTCTAAACCAATTATTAACTGAAATGGATGGATTTGGCGCTAATGAAGGAATTATTATTATCGCCGCTACTAATAGGCCTGACGTATTAGACCCTGCTCTTCTAAGACCAGGAAGATTTGACCGTCAAGTTACAGTATCACTTCCAGATAAAAATGCTCGTGAAGAAATATTACAAGTTCATGCTAAAAATAAAGTACTTGCAAAAGGAATTACATTATCTTACTTAGCACAAAGAACTCCCGGATTTAGTGGAGCTGATCTTGAAAACTTACTTAATGAAGCCGCACTTCTTACTGTAAGAAGAAATAAAAAAGCTATTACTATGAGTGAAATAGATGAAGCTACAGACCGTGTATTAATGGGACCTGCTAAAGTTACTAAGAAATATACTGAAAAAGAAAAGAAATTAGTAGCGTACCATGAAGCAGGACACGTTGTACTTGGAGTAAAATTAGACGATGCTAATGATGTTCAAAAAGTAACTATTATTCCAAGAAGTAGCGCTGGTGGATATGCAATGATGATTCCAAAAGAAGAAACATATACATCAACTAAAAAAGAATTACTAGAAAGAATAACTGGTCTATTAGGTGGACGTGTAGCAGAAGAAATAACTTTTAATGAAGTTACTACTGGTGCCCAAAACGACTTTGAAAAGGCTACTAAAATAGCGCGTAGTATGGTTACTGAATATGGAATGAGTGATTTAGGTCCTATGCAATTAGAAGAACCTAGTACAAATACTTTCCTAGGAAGGGATTATACTAAGAATAGAAATATTTCTGATAAAGTAGCGCATGAAATTGATGAAGAAATGCGTAAAATTATTGATAGCTGTCATGTTAAAGCTAGAGAAATTATTAGTCAAAATAAAGATCTACTTAAACTAGTAGCGGAAACTTTATTAGAATACGAAACACTAACTAAAGAACAAATAGATTACTTAGTAGAACATGGTAAAATGCCTACTGAAGAAGAATAAAAAAGCCAAGGAAAATTAAAATTCCTTGACTTTTTTCTTTTTATTCTGGTAATTTTATTACAAACTCTCCATCTCTACTATATAAATACTTTTCTCTAGCATATTTAGCAATATACTCAGGATCAGCAAGTTTATTAATATCAGTTTCTAACTCTTCTTCTTTAGCTTTTAAAGCATTTATCTGAACAACCAAATCTTTCTTTTGATTAGTTAATTTATTAATTTGAACCATATAAGAAATAAAGCTATAACTTAGTGTTGAAAGAATTATTCCAAATAAAATAAAAGCACAAAATAAACGAAGTTTTGTTTTTTTTCTAATTCTTTTCTGCAAACTAGTCACCACCTATTATCAAGTAAGATTATATCATAAGACTTTCTTTTTGACAAACAATTTATAGTGAATTAACTTAGTTAAAAAATAACTGACAAATAAAACTAATAAAAAATATATATGAATAACTCCGTAATTAATTTTATATAAACCTACATAATACATTAAAGAACTTACTATAACAAGAATAAAACTAGAAATTATCTTCCAAAATAAGTTAGAATTATATATTAATTTGTAACTTACTTCTAATAAAATATAGAAACCTATTCCAAAAAGAAAAGAAAATAAAAAAGAAAATAATTGTTTATCTAGAGGCATTATTTAAATAATTTATTGAAAAAAGAATTTTCTTTTTCTTTTCTAGTACTACTATCAGCGTAGAAAACGCTATTAATCTTTCCTTTTAAAGAAACATTTCCTTGATAAGTATCTAACTTTATTATTTCAAGTTCTTCTCCTTTAATAACTAAAGCTCCTAAAGTGGTATCCATTAGGAATTCTTCATTATCAAAACTTTCTATTTTTTTAACACCAGATACTATAATACTTTTTCTCTCAGATATTGTTATACCATGATTAAAATTATTTTCCTCTATTATTTTATCCATAGCTCCCCCCTTTTAAAAATATATCTTAACGCTATTTATTAAGATATCACTATAACAAAAACTTTTTATTTGTGAACTATCTAACTTTACTATGAAAATAGAATTATATATTTCACTAATAACTCCATTATAAGTCTCTTCCTTATTCCTACGACCATAATAAACTATTTTTACCTCATCTCCACAATGATTAGAAATATTTTCCTTTATCGCTGTTATACTCATAAATCACCTAGGAAAGCCTATATACATAGTACCCTTAGTAATAATACCACCCATACCATCAGTTTTATACTTAGTTTTATTTAAAATATCTAATAAATCAATATTCTTATTATGATCAGAAAAAGCCATAGAAGTAGCAATAATAGCAGGATCTAACGCATGAATATTTATTCTTTTGGGACTAGATGCAAAATTAGCGCCTGCTTTTATAAGTTCTTCATAATTAGATTGACAAGCACCTGCTATAATAATTAACTTATCATGAGATGGTTCATATTTACGAGCTTCTTTTATTCCCATAATAAAGTTATCAGTATTTTTATATTTATTTCGTTCTTCTTTCTTACGATAATAAGCATCATGGCCTGTAATTACTAATATATCAGGATTATACTTTTTTAACTGTTCTAATATGGAAGAAGACAAATCTTTTTCTTTTAAATAAACACCGTATGCTCTAATTAAATTCTTTTTATAAAAGGTTAAACATCTATTTAGATAATCTTTATCACTATCGATATGAAGAACAGTTCCAGGAAGATAAAAAAATTCATCTCTTTCTAAATTTTTATGATCTATCACTTGAAAAAAACTATTATCATCATCCAACTTTCCTTCAAATTTTTCTAAATCATCAGGAGTACTATCAGCTATTAAACGAACGTTTACTCCTTTTAAATAATAAATATTTTCTGTAATAGAAACTATCTTAAATACAACGTCATTATTATAAGATTTTCTAGTTACTAAATCACCAACTTTATACATAGATATCACCATTAAAAGATATGCTTAAAATAAAAAAAAAGAACTAAATAACTTATAGTTCATTAGTAATCTCAATAAATATCTCTACTGGAATTTCTTCAGCTCTACTATTTAAAGAGAAATTATTTCTAAGTAAAACAGATTCTATTTTATCTAGATCGTAATTTCTAAGATTATTTCTTAAGTTTTTCCTTTTTTGTCTAAATGAATCATTAACTATTCTTAAAAATAAAGAATAATCATTAACTTTTAAAGCCCTATCTTTTTTACTATAAGATAAAATAACACTATCAACATTAGGGATAGGATAAAAAGAATTACGACCAATATTAATTATTTTTTTTATGCAGTAATGATAAGCGCTAATAACATTAATCGCGTTATACTCACGACTTCCTACTGATGAAGAAAGCCTATCACCTGCTTCTCTTTGAACCATAATAAACATCTTATCAAAAACAATATTTGAAAATAATAATCTCTCTAATATAGGTGTTGTAATATAATAAGGCAAATTAGAAAGAAAATAAACCTTGTCATAAGAATAAGATTTTAAATCTTCTAACAAATTAACTTTAAGAAAATCTTGATAAATAATCTTCACATTAGAATTATTATTACAAACAATATCAAGCTTTTCCTTTAAAGAAATATCTATCTCATACGCTAAAACATTCTTAACTAAAGGAGAAATCACTTCAGTAAGTGCCCCTCCTCCAGGACCAACTTCTACAACTAAAGTATCTTTGTCACAATCAATACTTTGTACTATCTTATTTATAACATTTTTATCTACCAAGAAATTTTGTCCATACTTCTTTTTAAAAACAAAATCCATAAAACCACCAAAAAAATTATAACATAAAAAAGTGCTTTTACTAAGCACCTTTTCTAATAAGTTCAAATTTTACATCAGAAATGCTTCCAATTTCTTTAGCAGCAGCACTTTCTGTTGAAAATAACAAATCAAAAGTTGAAAACTTATTAAAACCAACATTACCACCACGATCAAGAACAATTCCTATTACCGGTTCACCAAATACTCCGCTTATTCTAATAATAGAATAAAATGGAATACTCCTATCAGCAGCTAAGATACGAACTTCGCCAAACTCTTCATCATAATAAGTAATAGTATTACTTACATCATAAGAAGTCGCTGTTCTACCAGAACATCCACGACAATCTGGACCGTATCCAGTAAGTCTACCATAGTAAGTATCAATTACTGTATAATTAGGTAATGGAGTACTTATATTCTCTTCTTTTTTTACTTCTTCCTTAGGTGTAATTACCTCTTCTTCTTTAGCAGGCTCAGGAACAACTACTGTCTCTTTTACCTCAGCAACTGCTATATCTTCTTTTTCTTCTTTTACTTCTTCTTTACTTTCTTCGTTATCACCAACATTTTCATAGTTATATGAAAAGTTAGTATCTAATTTTGAATTTTCAATATTAGATATCTCTTTATTAGCAACATTTTTAGGTAATAAAGAAATTACAAATAATGTTACCACAACAAATTCTAATAAGATATCAAAATTAACACGAATTTTTTTTAACATCCTTTTTCACCTCACGGTATAATAAAGTTTAACATAAAAAGAACTAAAAGTCAAATAAGCTCTCAGAATTAGCAGTGGTAATTTCTGCCACCTCTTCTAAACTAAGGCCTTTAATAGATGCTATCTTATCAGCAATAATTGGAATATATGCCGAATAATTAGGAGTACCACGATATGGCTCTGGAGTCAAATATGGGGCATCAGTCTCCAATAATATTTTATGCAAAGAAATATTTTTTATAACATTAATTATATTATTTGCATTTTTAAAAGTTGAAACTCCACCTACTCCAATAAAAAATCCCATTTTAATATATTCATTAGCACTTTCTAAACTCCCACTAAAACAGTGAATAACCCCTCTTTTATTAGGTAAGTGCTCTCTAAGTAAAGAAATAGTATCACTAGTAGCGTCCCTACTATGAATAACAACGGGTAAATTATACTTATTGGCAAGCTCTAACTGATAAATAAAAAATTTCTTTTGCTTTTCCTTGTTCGTATCAGGATAATGATAATCTAAGCCAATTTCTCCTATTCCAACAATCTTTTTATTCGTCTTTAACTGACTTTCTAATAAAGCAAAAGAAGTTTCATCCAAATCTTCTAATTCATTTGGATGAAACCCAATACTACCATAAACTCCTTCATATTTTGAAATCAAAGATAAAACTTCTTGATTACTCTTTTTATCAGTACCACTTACTATTATTTTGGTAACATTAACATTATTTGCCTTATTAATATAATCATCATAACTAGGAAAATACTCATGAAACAAATGACAATGATTATCAATAAATCTCAAAAAACATCAATCCTCTCTAACTTCTTCTTTAGTCCATAACAGCCTAATAGCGTGCACTAAAATAATAATTACATACACTCCATCAATTACTTGATTGCCTTGCCATTTAAAAAGAAATAATCCAATTATAAGAATTACTACAGAATACATCAGTGACAACAACATCTTACTACCCTTCGACATAATAAACATATTATCGTTCCAATCCTTTCATATAGTATAAATACACTTACAATATAACAAAGCCATCTCTAAAAGTAAACATAAAACAATAAATAATTTTTTTTTGACAAATAAAACGTAAAAATGATTACTACTTTTCTTTTTCAATACGTTTAAATAATACTTCAGGCTTGTTTAGAAAAGTCCCTTCTTCCAAAGCTCCAAATAAAGATAATGACTCATAATCATTCTTTTTAGTATTTAATTGATAAAATATTTTATCCGCAGTATCAGGTAAGAATGCTTTTAGCAATACTGTCTCATAACGAACAGCTTCTAATAAATTATAAAGAACAGTAGCAAGTCTATCTTTCTTTTCAGAATCTTTTGCTAAAACCCAAGGAGTAGTATCATCAATATATTTATTACACTTACGATAAACTTCAAAAATACTTTCTAAAGCATCTGCTACTCGTAAAGAATTCATCTTACTATCAACTATATTCTTACTTTCAATAACAGAATTAATGAATTCATTATCAATATCTAAATTAACCTTAGGATTAGAAACATAACCATCAAAATACTTATAACTCATACTAATAGTACGATTAACTAAATTACCAAGTACATTTGCAAGATTAGTATTAATCGCTTCAATAAGTAAATCTTCTGTATAATTTCCATCTGATGCAAAAGGAATTTCATGTATCATATAAAATCTGACAGCATCAACTCCATATTTTGCTACTAAATCATCTGCATAAACAATATTACCCTTACTCTTGCTCATTTTATCATTTGAAAATAAAAGCCATGGATGTCCAAAAATTTGCTTTGGAAGAGGAAGATCTAATAGCTTTAACATAATAGGCCAATAAATAGTATGGAATCTTAAAATATCCTTACCAATTAAATGAATATCACAAGGCCAAAATTTTTTAAATTTATCACTACTGTTACCGTCTGGATCATATCCTAAAAAAGTTATATAGTTACTTAAAGCATCAATCCAAACATAAATAACATGATCAGGATCAAAAGTAACAGGAATTCCCCATTTAAAAGAGGTTCTAGAAACACATAAATCTTGAAGACCAGTTTTAATAAAATTATTCATAATCTCATTCTTACGAGCTTCTGGCTCAATAAAATGAGGATGAGACTCTATGTATTCTTCTAACCACTTAGAATATTTAGAAGTTTTTAAAAAATAAGCTTCTTCACGGGCCTCTGTTACTTCTCTGCCGCAATCAGGACATTTTCCATCTATTAACTGAGATTCTGTAAAAAAAGATTCACATGGCGTACAATATAAGCCATTATATTCGCCCTTATATATATCACCTTGATCATATAATTTCTTAAATATTTTTTGAACCTTTTCTTCATGAAGTGGATCAGTAGTTCTAACAAAAACATCATAACTAGTATTCATAACATCCCAAATATTCTTTATTTCTTTAGTAATATTATCAACATATTCCTTTGGAGTTAACCCATTTTCAATAGCCTTATTTTCTATTTTTTGACCATGTTCATCAGTACCAGTTTGAAAATATACATCATAACCAAGTAATCTCTTATAGCGTGCAATTGCATCCGCCAAAACAATTTCATAAGTATTACCAATATGTGGCTTAGCT
This sequence comes from uncultured Bacilli bacterium, assembly GCA_934149465.1. Taxonomy (GTDB): domain Bacteria; phylum Bacillota_I; class Bacilli_A; order RF39; family UBA660; genus CAKPEZ01. Next base: position 27,760 of record CAKPEZ010000004.1, read on the forward strand.
GAAGTATATGCAATTGCCGTACTAATGTAAAATTTTTTATCCATATTATCATCTTCCTTCCATAAAAAAATCCTTATAATAAATTATAAGGACGATTATAACCGCGGTACCACCTTAATTTGTATCTAAATACACACTCGAAAAAGTTATAACGGTACCACCGATTAGCTATAAGTTCATTAATAATAAGTTCTTTATTTATTCCCACCATCCATAAACTCTCTAAAAAAGAACATTAATATTTCTTCTTAATCATCACTAATGATTTAAAAGTATTATAACATAAAATTATTTTTAGTCAATAAATTATCTCATATTCTTATCTATAAGACAATAATTTATAATATCCATAATAGAATATATCATTATAAATATGCCAATTACTTTAGTTATTACAACCGCACCATTAAAAGGATTTACTAAAAATATTACTCCAATTATCAAACAAATAGCTGAAATTATAAAAGATGAAACCCAAGTACTACTACCAATATTTTTTAACTCCAAAGAATACTGAATCTTAGGAATACTATTAGAAATAAAATAAATCCCCATTAAAAATGGTAAAATACTTACTATAAAATTATTATTAAAAATAAATAATAAAGATAATGCAAAAAGAAATACTCCAGATATTAATTCTAACTTTAAATTATATTCTTTAAATTTAAAATATCTAATTAAATAATTAATACTTATAAAAAGAATAGCAACTCCTACTATAGTTGATAAAATATTCATCGTCAAAGTTGGATAAAAAGTAATAAATATTCCAACAATTAAAAGTAAAAATGATGTAAATATTGATATTTTATAAATTTTTGTTAATTCTTTATTCATATAATCAAACTCCTTTAAATAATTATATCATAAAGCAAAAATATCTATACCAAACTACATCATTTTTTTATAAATTTTACATCAATATTTCAAATAAGAAGAAAATAAATTTCCTAATAACGTTATCATTTTATTATCTATCAAAGAAAAATCATTATTCAAAGATAAAAACAAAACATCTCCTACTTTAGCTCCATCTACATTAATAGAAGTATAAATAAAATAATATTTATTTTCTCCATTTATAATATTAATTAATTTAGGTTCATTAGAATAAGAATATTTATTTAAAATATCTTTTAATTCTAATGATATTTTTTTATTATATAAACTACTACGAAGATTTCTCGTTGTCCCTATAATATTTTCATCTTCACAAATAATAATTTCTCTTTTTATAACTTGATAAAAAGAAGATAAGTATTTCTCTATTACATTATTAATCTTCTTTAATTTAGAGCTTTTTTCTAAGATTATCTTCTCATTATCTACATATATTTCAAGTAAGTCATTTACATCAATATCTAAATTATTTCTTATTTCTTTTGGAATAACAATTCTTCCTAATTCATCAACATGTCTTGTAATCCCCGTAGCTTTCACCTAATTACACCTCTTTCCATAATTAGTTTGGAAAAAAGTTTATAATTTATGTAAAAAGGGCTTCTTTTTCTTTAAAATCTTGTCATTAGTTCTTTCTTGCCAATCATTAATATTAAACTTTTTATAATAGCAATACCAATCAAAATACATAGGAAAAGTTGAATAATCATAATAATTATAATTATAATTATAATTATCATAATTTTTTTCTCTTAAATGACTATCTTCCCAAGAAAAATAATTATCCATAAATAAAGAATTCACCTCAAAATATTATATTTTAATTGTTATCTAAATATACTAATAATCTATCTAACAGCCTAATAACATATAATAAAAAGTGTTCTTCTAATTTTATTGTATCTAAAATAACATAAATTCTCTCATTACGATAAGAAAATCTAAAATACTTAGATATCTCATAAGATAAGTAGAATATTTTTTCTCCATCTATTTTCTTACTAATCCTTGAACTAAAAGAAAATTCAATATAAGTTTTAGTTTGTCTTACTTCTTTTATTTCAAATTTTTCTGCTAATTTTTCAAACCACTCTTCATACATATATAATTCCATATCTTTAGATACTACACCAAATCGATCTTCTAGCTCGCTTTTTACTAACAATAATTTTTCATAAGAATTAACTTCATTTATTTTTTTATGAATCTCTATTTGTAATGGATCTGATAATATATAATTATCGTCTAAATGCGTAGATACATTAACAAGAGGCATATTTTCTTTCACCTGAGTAGTTTTTTCTTCTGTAGTTTCTATATTATTCTTTAACTTATTAACTTCTTCATTTAATAATTTTAAATATAGTTCAATACCAATGCTATCAATAAAGCCAGATTGCTCACTACCAAGAATATCTCCTGCTCCCCTAATCGATAAATCTCTCATCGCAATTTTAAAACCACTACCAAGTTCAGTAAATTCTTTTATTGTCTGTAATCTTTTAACAGCAATATCATTTAGTACCTTGTGATTATCATACATCAAATAAGCATATCCAATTTTATTGCTTCTGCCTATTCTTCCTCTAATTTGATATAATTGTGCAAGACCAAAACAATCAGCATCTAATATAATTAAAGTATTAGCATTAGGAATATCAATACCCGTTTCTATTATGGTAGTACATACTAAAACATCAATTTTATAATCTATAAAATCAAGCATTTTATTTTCAAGATCCGTTTTAGACATTTGTCCATGAGCAAAATCTATTCTTGCTTCTGGTACTAAATTTTTAATTTCTATCACTTTGGACTCTATATTTTCCACTTTATTATATAATAAGAAAACTTGTCCTTTTCTTGATAATTCCTTATATATAGCTTCTTTTATTAAAGATTTATTATATGGAAGAACATAAGTTTGAACAGGATATCTATAAGCTGGCGGTGTATCAATAAGAGCAAGACCTCTTAATCCAGCCATAGACAACTGCATTGTCCTTGGAATTGGAGTTGCCGACAATGTAAGAACATCTATATTACTCTTATATTCTTTTATTTTTTCTTTATGAGTAACGCCAAAACGTTGTTCTTCATCAACTACCAATAAACCTAAATCTTTAAACTTAACATCTTGACTTAAAATACGATGAGTTCCAAATATTAAATCGATCTTCCCCTCTAATAATTTCTTTAAAATAGTAGTTTGGTCTTTTTTACTAACAAATCTATTAAGAAGAGCAATATTAATGGGAAAATTCTTAAATCTATCAAGAGCACTTTGATATTGCTGATTAGAAAGAATAGTAGTTGGACATAAATAAGCAACTTGCTTGCCATCATTAATAGCTTTAAAAATCGCCCTAAAAGCAACTTCTGTTTTACCATAACCTACATCCCCACATAAAAGCATATCCATAGGATTAGGCTTTTCCATAGCTTCTTTTATTTTCTCGGTTGCTAATAACTGATCAGAAGTTTCTTGATATTTAAATTGTTTTTCAAATAACAATTGATTCTCATCATCTTTAGAAAACGCATATCCAGAGGCAGCTTCTCTTTCTGCAGAAACTTTTAATAACTTTTCTGCTACTTCTTTTATCTTTCCCTTTAATCTATTTTTTCTTTTTTGCCAATCATCTGTTCCTAATTTATTAAGCTTAGGAATATATCCCTCTCTTGAGGCATATTTACTTACTCTATCTATTTTTTGAACAGGAATATATAAAACATCGTTATCAGCATATATAAGCTTAATATAATCATTTTTTAAGCCATTTTTTTCAATTGTACATATGGAATCATAAATACCAATTCCAAATAGTTCATGAACAATATAATCACCCTTATTTATATTACTTAAACTACTTATAGAATTTCCTCTTTTAAATTTATTTCGGTAATTTATTCGCTTGTTATCACTTTGTAAAATATCATTCTCACTAATTACAAACAAATCATCATAAGAATATCCATTATTAATATTCATATTAACTAAATTGATCGAATTTTTAAAAATATTTCTTATATCAGTCATAACAAAAGAATAATCTTTTAAATAATCTTGTAATTCTTTTATTAATTTTTCTTCAGTGATAAATAAAATAACAGTTTTCTTTGCATTAATATTTTTTAAAATATCACTAGATAACTTTTCAATATTTCCTTTATAAGAAGAAATATTTTTTGAAATAAAATTTAGTTTTTTAGCAGATGCTACATCAGTCAATATATTATCAGTTATTAAAAAATAATAATTATTCCTTCCTTTTAACTTAATAAAATCATTTACATAATTAGTATCATAAATCGGAGAATTTTCTTTAGTATATGTTTTAATTTCATCTAATAAATTATAATAACTAATCAATATGGAATTATAATCATAATAAAAAGTCAAATAATCTCCTAAATAATTACTAATATTAAATACTTTACCAAGATAATGTGGCAAATACTTCTGAGAATTATTATATTCTTCAGGATAATTATCTAGTAAAAATTCGGTGAATGGATATATCTGTACTTCTTCTTTTTCTTTTTTTGATAGCTGACTATCAATATCAAAATAACGAATACTATCAACAGTATCTCCCCAAAATTCAATTCTAATTGGAAATTCTTCTCCAATAGGAAATATATCCAAAATATATCCGCGGTAACTAAATTGACCCATTTCTGTTACTAAATCACTATTAGAATATCCAATATCAATAAGAGCTTTTAAAATTTTTTCAACATGATAATTATCATTCTTCTTAAACGTTAAAACATTCTCTAAATAAGTAGAAATACTTGGTAAATACCTAATATATCCCATTAAATTAGTAACAACTATGTACCTTCTAGAAGATGAAGATAACTTTAATAAAGTATTTAATCTTTCTGTTTTTAACTCAGGACTAATCGCTATTGCTTCACTAGTGACAAAATTATCCATTGGAAAAAAAAGAACATTAGAAGTATAATTTAATAGTTTTTCATACAAAGAAGTAGCCTCATAAGTGGTATTAACTACAACCAAAATATTTTTGTTATTTTGAATATAAGAATTATATATATATAAAGTATAAAGTTCATCGGAAAGACCTTCTATAGATATATCATTTTCCCAATAATCAACTTTAAATAAGTTTTCCAAATTCATAGGACTCACCCTCACGTACAAAAAGATACAATTATATGTATCTATTTTTTATTATATTTACTTTGAAGCATTGTTAGAGACATAGTACAAAAATCTTCAATGATATTCACTAAATCTTCATATACTTTTTTAATAACATTGCTCTCATCTATATTAAAGGAAGATAAAACATAATTTCGGACACTATCTTCTTTATCCCTTCCAATACCAATTTTTACTCTAACAAAAGAAGATGTGTTAAGTAGAGATTCAATATTTTTTATTCCATTATGACCACCACTACTACTATTAGAAACTATTTTTACTCTGCCTAAATGCATATCTAGATCATCTTGAATAACTAATATATTACTAGGATCAATATGATAATAACTTACAAATTTTGAAACAGCTTCCCCTGATGAATTCATAAATGTTTCTGGTTTTATAATAATAACTTTTTCATTATTAATTATAGTTTCACAGTATAAGGAATTAAATTTGTTTTTATTAATTTGATATCCTTTTTTTAAAGAAATATAATCAAGTAAGTCATATCCAATATTATGCCTTGTATTAACATACTCTCTACCAGGATTACCTAATCCTACTATTAACTTCATTACAATCACCTCTCATGATATGCATGATAAACCTCATTTTTAGATAAGTTTCTTTCTCTTGCAACTTTCTTTATAGAATCCATCACACTTAAACCATTTTTTATATAAATATCAACATGATCTATCAATGATAAATCATTATAATCATCAAGACTATGATTTCCTTCTACTACAATTACTAATTCTCCTTTAATATCATTATTAGTATCAAGAAATTCTTTTATTTTACCACGATATATACTCTCATATTTCTTAGATATTTCTCTAGTAAGAGAAAACTCTCTATCTCCAAAAACTTCTAACATTATATTAAGCGTATCAAAAATACGATGAGGAGATTCATAAAATATCATAGTATATTCATTATCTTTCAAAGATTCTAACTCTTTCTTCATAACAGAAGATTTGTTATTTAGAAATCCGTAAAAAATAAATGGCTTGGGTGCTAAAGAAGATACTATCAATGCTGGAACAAAAGCATTTGCTCCAGGAAGTGCTACTACTTTAAATCCAAGTTCTGTTACATAGCGCACAGTTTTATATCCTGGATCACTAATAATTGGAGTTCCTCTATCAGAAACAAGACCTACATTCTTACCATTTTTTAAATATTCAAGAACTTTTTCCTTTACACTATCTTCATTATGATCATGAAGAGGAATTAATTTCTTTTTTATTTCAAAATGATTAAATAAATTCAAAGTTACCCTTGTATCTTCTGAAAAAACAACATCTACTTTTTTTAAAGTTTCAACTGCTCTAAACGTCATATCATCTAGATTACCAATTGGTGTAGGAATTAAATATAAAGCATTTTTTTCATCATAACTATTTTGCCACATATAATCACCTCTTATTCAAACATTTTTCTTACAAAGTCAGTATAAGAATTATCATCATTATGAACATATAAAGGAGGCAAAATCTTAATACCAGATTTGCCATTTTTAGAAGATTCTATTAAAATAGCATTTGCTTCAGTATCTTTTTTAGGATAAACAAATTGTAGTCTCTTTACCTCTAAATTATATTTTCTAAGCAAATAAAGAATATCAACAGTCCTAAAAGGACGGTGAACTAAATAAAAATTACCACCATTTTTTAACAATTTACTACTAGTTTTTATTAAATCTTCTAAAGTAAGATAAATTTCATGACGCGCTATTGCTTTTACTTTATCTTCGTTTAATAAACTAGAATCTTGATATTTAAAATACGGAGGATTAGAAAAAACTATATCAGCGCTTCCCTGCTCATAATAATTAAATATATTTTTTACATCGTCATTAATTATCTTTATTTTATCATCAAAGTTGTTTTCATTAATTGATCTATTAGCTAACTCAAAAATTTCCTTCTGAAGTTCTACACCAGTTATCTTAATCTTAGGGTTTTTAGATGCTAAAATCATAGAAATAGGCGCATTTCCTGTACAAAAATCAACTGCAAACATATCATCTTTTCTAATCCTAATAAAATTAGCAAGCAATACTGAATCAAGAGAAAACATAAAATAGTCATCATCTTGATAAATAATTAAATCTTTATAATTAAGTAGTCTATTTTTTACTATCATTATTAGAATCCATCACAACAACAGTATCATTTACTAACACTTTATACTTTTTATTTAAAATATCTAATGATATGACTTTTCCAGAACCACTTGGAGTCTTTACAATTTGTCCTAATTCTGGCATAGTTTTACGATATTCAGTATATGTACTATCTTCGTACTTTAAACAGCAAAGAAGCCTACCACAGACACCATTTATTTTTGTTGGATTTAGTGCTAAAGATTGATTTTTTGCCATATTAATAGAAACACTATCAAATTCATGTAAAAACTTACTACAGCACAAAATACGACCACAAGGGCCAATACCACCTATTTCTTTAGCTTTATCCCTAATTCCAATCTGTCTTAATTCAATTCTAGTTTTAAACATTGCCCCCAACTCTTTAGCAAGTTGCCTAAAATCAACGCGATCATCTGCTAAAAATCTAAAAATCAACTGATTACGATCAAATGTATAATTAGCATCAACTATCTTCATATTAAGTTTCATATTATTTATTAATTTTTGAGCTTTTATAATAGCGTTTTTAGCGTCTTTAATGTTATTTAAATGCTGCAAATAATCTTTTTTACTAGTAATCCGCAAAACATTTTTTAAAAGTTTAGGATCAACATTATCATCATCAATATAAGACATAACTTTTCCAAATTGCAAACCTTTTTCCGTTTCAACTATAACTGTTGTATTAACGTTTACTGAAAAATCATTCAATTTAAAATAATACTGCTTATTATTATCATTAAAAGAAACGCCAACAATTTTCATTAAAGATCACCTCCAAATTCTATTATAAACAAATCTATAAGTAAATTTGTATTCATATTTCCCTTTATCCAATTATTATATTCAATTAACAAGCTAACTTTTTTATATAAAGAATCATAATCATTATTAGAACTAATTTCATTTAGAACATTAAGATAATCATAAAAAAACAGATTATGATCATTGATATTCTTTGTTCTAAGACAGTCTCTATAAAAATATAAAGATAAAATTAATCCTCTAATAAACGTATCTCTATCCTTAAAATAATCAAGCCATAATGATTTTTCTTTAGTTATAGTGAATATTTTTTCTTTTTCTAAATACTTAATAAAGTTAACTACCTGATCTATTTCATTTTTTTTATCATCAGTAGAAAAATCTAAATCACTAAACAAATTCGTATAATTTTTTATAGTATCATTACTAAAATAATTATTTTCATTGTTTAAAGTAATTATCTGACATCTTGAAACAATAGTTTTCAGCATTCTATTAACATTATTAGTTAAAAGAAACGCTATTATATTTTCTTCTGGTTCTTCTAGAAACTTAAGCATACTATTAGCAGACTGTAAGTTAAGCTTGTCCGCTTCATATATTATATATATTTTATATTTTCCTTCAATAACTTTATTATTAAATTCTCTTTTTAATTCACTTAATTGTTCTTTTTTTATATAAAGGCCATCTGGATATATTTTCTTAATTTCTACATAATTTCCATCATCAATTCTATGACAAATAGAACAATGATCTCTTCCCTTATTAGAACATAAAATAATCTTTAAAGATTCATTAATTATTTTATCATAATTAGGGTTATTATTGATACTTATCAAATAAGCATGCGACAATTTATTCTTATCGACAGCATTTTTTAAAGTATTAAATAAAACATCTTGTCCAAATAGACAATCTTTATCCATATAAGCAATCACTTCCATTTTATATAATCTTCATTAAAAGTACAAGTGCTACCATAGATGGGATTCCTAATATACTAACAATCCCAACAGTATAAATATTAATAGGAAGAGTAGCATCCAATGAAGTTGCAATTAAATTATAAGCATAAATAAACAAAAAAGAAAATATAATTTTTTTTATAATATTAAAGATTTTTTTTAGCATAATAACATACACCTCATTACAAAATATGAGATATATTTCTATTTATGATAATTCTTTTCTCTCATCTATAGCAAGTTCTAAAGTCATAGAATCAATATATTCCATATCAGTTCCAATAGGAATACCAGAAGCTAATTTAGAGACTTTAATAGAACGATTACTCAAAAGCTTTTTGATATATTGCATAGTAGTCTCACCTTCGATATTTGGTCTTAATGCTAAAATAACCTCTGAAACGTCATTTTTTTCAATTCTATCAAGTAATTGACCTATCTTAATATCATTAGGTCCAATACCATCTAACGGTGAAATAAGACCATCTAAAACGTGATATACGCCATTATATGCCCCTATCTTTTCAAAAAGCATAACATCCTTAGCATTTTCTACAACAAAAATAACTTTATGATTACGTGAATCATTTTTACAAATAGCACATAAATCTCCATCAGCAAGATTATTACAAACTAGACATCTACCAAGATTATCCCTAGCTGATATTATTGCATCTGAAAATTCTGTTAATTTCTCTTTATCAAAATCTATCAAACTAAATGTCATTCTTTCAGCTGTCTTATCACCAATACCAGGAAATTCTTTAAAGCATTCAATTAAATCTCTTAAACATTTAGGATACATTATAATAACCCAGAAAGTCCCTTACCGTACTTACCTATCTTTGCTTCTTTATCACTATCAACTTTCTTAACTGCATCATTAAATGCTATCATAATCATATCTTCAAGCATTTCTAAATCATCATTTTTTAATTCTTCTTTATTATTAATAGTAAGCTTAACTATTTCTTTTTTTCCATTTAAAATAACTTCTACTAAAGAAGATTTTCCTTCATATTGACTCTTTTCTAAATTTTCTTGAGTTTTCTTTAACTCATTTTGCATTTTTTGAGCCTCTCTAATTATATTTTGCATATTCATATTCATATTTTTTCATTCCTTTCATTATCTATATTCGATCATATCACTACCAAAGGTAGAAATCAAATCATCAAGATCATTCTTTTCATTATTGATATTTTCTTGTACTTTTTCTTTTTTTAGGGAATATTTTATTCCATTTTTGATATTTTTAATATATGCTTCCCTCTCTTTTAACCATTCTTCTTGGGTAAGCGCTACACATTTATATAAAGATCCAAGCACATTATTTAAAAAATTAGTTACATCTTCCATCTCCAAATTTACTCGATCAACTACTGAAGAATAATTACCAAGTAATATCAAATACTCATCACCAGCAACCAAAACAGAAGTATCTTTTAAAATCCCCGCGATTACTCCATAAGTCTGATCAAGTAAATAATCATTTATTTTATTCCAATTACTTCTAATAGATTTTAATATTTCCTTATTAGCCGTTGCAAAAGCATTGTTTATCCTAATTTCAACTTCATTTTGAGTATTTTTCTTAACATTTTTCTTTTCTTCTTTTACTACATTAAAATTACTTTGGTTATCATTAATAATATTTTTTGCTTTCACTGGTTCATTACTAGTTTTCTCACTAGTATAGTTTGAATCAGTTTTATTACCAAGCTTATCAGAAATTTTCAAAAAGAAAACCTCTAATATTATTAATGGAAAATTAGATAACCTAACATTATTAATGATCTCATTTAATTCTTCCAAAAAATCATACAATTCAAAGTCTGAATATAGCTTATTTATTTCATCTATTTTCTCTTTTTTATCAAGCATCATCTTTTGAACATTAGTATTTCGGCATAAAATTGCATCTTTTATAAAAATAAGTAATTCTTCTGAGAATCTTAGTATATCCTTTCCATTTTTATCAAGAATATCTAAAAAGTCTAAGATATTCATAGTATCATGATGTTTTATATCAACCATTAATTTATTCATTTCTATATATGAAACTGTACCATTTATTTCATGAACATCACAAACAGTAATGGAATCATCTTTATATGCAGTTAATTGATCTAATAAATTAATTGCATCACGCATTCCACCGTCAGACAAACGGGCAATTTCATAAATTGCATCATCAGAAATCACTATATTTTCTTTAGAAGCAATAAATTTAAGTCGAGAAAACATATCGTCCATACTTAACTTAGTAAACTGAAATTTTTGACAACGAGACGCTACCGTTATTGGTATTTTATGAAGTTCTGTAGTTGCTAAAATAAAAATTGCATGGGCAGGTGGTTCTTCTAAAGTCTTTAAAAGGGCATTAAAAGCACCTGTTGTAAGCATATGAACTTCATCTATTATATATATTTTATATTTACTTTTTGTTGGAACAAGACTTACTTTATCACGTAACTCTCTTATTTCATCCACTCCATTATTAGAAGCTGCATCTATTTCAATAACATCTTCATTTAAAGAAACTCCACGAAGGCAATTTTCGCATTTTCCGCAAGGTTCTCCATCAACCGGATTCTGACAATTGACCATTCTTGCAATAAGCTTGGCCATTGTTGTTTTACCAGTACCCCTTGGACCTGCAAATAAATATGCATGGGAGATCTTATTACTAGCAATTGCATGTTTTAAAACCTTAACAACTTTATCTTGACCAACTACATCCTCAAAACTTGATGGTCTATATTTCCTATACAATGCCAAATATGCCATTCTTATCACCTGTCTTCGTCTTCTTATTATAACATAACATCTTTACTTTTTTCACGTTTTTTAGCAAAAAAATCTTGCAAAATTTTCAAGCATTCTGTATTAATATTTGAATATTCTGAAATATCAGTTTTTTCGAACAAATGTTCGTTGTATTTGCTTTTTATTGCATAGATCACTTTTTTTATTCGAGCTTCTGCGATCGCTCCCTTACACATAGCACATGGTTCCAAAGTAACATACATAACACAATCATCTAATCTCCAGCTTTTTAGTTTTGAACAGGCCTTTTTTATAGCGATCATTTCTGCGTGTTTCAAAGCGTTTTGAGTTTTTTCTTTTTGATTATAACCTCTTCCTACAATTTTATCTTTATAGACAATCACTGCGCCTATTGGTACTTCATTCAATAAATAAGCTTTCTCAGATTCCTTTAAAGCCAATTTCATATATTTTTCTTCCATATATTAATAACCCTCTCTTTTTTATTTTTTTTGATCTATGTTTCACGTGGAACTTAATAGTTTTGTATACATCACTTTGTATTAGTTTGAAGATCTTTGAATTTATTCTGTTATGTTCCACGTGAAACATATTATAATTTCAACTATAAAAAAGGCGCACACAATAGGTGGCTATTAAAGCTGCTGTCTTCCGACTCTGACTTGGTTCTAGCACTATTGTTGCGCCGATATAATTATATAATACTTTCTTTTTTTTAGCAACTATTATTAATTAAACAACTATGTTTTAAGAAAAACATAAAACAAATTTAGTAAAAATAATAAAATAAAGCAGATCTTTTATGTTTCACGTGGAACATTATTTTTTTTTATTGCAGTTCCATTATTTATCTATAGTTCAAAGGATCGATCATTATGTTCCACGTGAAACATAAAAAAAGAATAGTACTTTTTTCACTATTCTTCATTTATAGTATCAGTTACTGCATCTAAATCTTCTGTATAATTTCGTTCAACAATGGAAGTTGATGCTATTTTATTATTATCTTTTAATTGAATTAAACGAACACCCTGAGTAACACGATTCATCGTAGAAATCTTATCGACATTAAGACGAATAACAAGACCACCAGTAGTAATAATAATAATATCTTCTGAGTTATCGACAGTTTTGAAAGAAACTATTGAGCCGTTTTTTTCAGTAACACTTAATGTTTTAACTCCTTTACCTCCACGATTTGTAATACGATACTCACTAATAGGAGTCTTTTTGCCATAACCATTATCAGTAATTACTAATACATCTTGAAGATCACTAGCAATTTCCATACCAACAAGAATACCGTCACCTAAATTAATACCACGTACTCCAGCAGCAGAACGTCCCATAACCCGAATCGTTGATTCATTAAAACGAACCATTCTACCATTAGAAGAAGCCATCAAGATATCGCTAGAACCTTCTGTTTTTCTTACAGAAATAAGTTCATCATTATCTTTTAAAGTAATTGCAATCTTTCCATTATTACGAATATTTTCAAATTCTTCAATAGAAGTTCTCTTAATCAAGCCTTGTTTTGTTGCAAAAACAAGATATCGACAGGCATCATCATTGCTTACCTTTAACATAGCAGTAACAGATTCACCTTTATCTAAACTCAACAAATTAATAATAGGCAATCCCTTAGACTGACGACTATATTCAGGAATTTCATAACCTTTTACACGATATACCTTACCTTTGTTAGTAAAGAATAACAAGTAATTATGAGTAGTTAAATTGATCATTTGTTCGACAAAATCTTCTTCATTAGTAGCCATTCCTTTAATTCCAACGCCCCCACGATTTTGTGCCTTATAAGTATCGACAGGCAAGCGTTTGATATAACCTTTATTTGTTAAAGTAATAACAATATTATCTTCAGGAATTAAAGATTCATCTTCAATATATTCGATAGCAGTCATATCAATATGAGTACGACGCACATCACCATATCTTTGCTTAATATCTAATAATTCTTGTTTAATTATAGCAAGAACTTTATCATCACTAGCCAAAATTGACTTATATTCAGCAATTGCTGCTAATAATTCAGCTAATTCATTCTCTATCTTACTACGCTCTAGCCCAGTTAAACGACGTAACTTCATTTCAAGAATAGCATCAGTTTGGACATCACTTAAACCAAAAGTTGACATTAATTTTTCTTTAGCTTCATCATCGCTTTGAGCTTCTTTAATAATCTTAATAACTGCATCAATATTATCAAGAGCAATCTTTAAACCTTCTAAAATATGAACTCTTTTCTCGGCTTTGTCTAAGTCATACTTAGTACGACGAATGATAATTTCTTTTTGATAATCGATATATTTAGAAATTATCTCTTTCAAATTAAGAGTTCTTGGTTGATTATGATCTAACATCAAGAAAATAATACCATAAGTCGTTTGAAGTTGAGTATGTTTATATAAATTATTTAAAACTACATTAGCATTAGCTTCTTTCTTTAAAGTTATTACTATTTTAATACCATTTTCAAGATTTGTTTCTTCATGATAATCAGCTATTCCTTCTAATACTTTATCACGAACCAATTCAGCAATTCTAGTTTTTAACTCATGTGTATTAACACCATAAGGAATTTCAGTAATTACTATTAAATGCCTATCACGATGTTCTTGAACTTCAGCCTTACATCTAATAGTAATAGTTCCACGACCTGTTTCATAAGCTTTTTTAATACCACTATTACCTAAAATAATAGCTCCAGTTGGAAAATCTGGCCCCTTTATATAATTCATTAATTCAGGAATTGTAATATCAAAATTATCAATATATGCAACGCAACCATCAATTACTTCCGATAAATTATGTGGAGGAATATTAGTAGCCATACCTACTGCTATTCCCATAGTACCATTTACTAAAATGTTAGGAAATCTACTTGGCAAAACAGTTGGTTCTTTTTCTAGCTCATCAAAATTAGGAGTAAAATCAACAGTATCTTTATTAATATCTCTCAATAATTCCAAAGAAATTTTTGATAAACGAGACTCGGTATAACGCATTGCAGCAGCACCGTCACCATCCATATTACCAAAATTACCATGACCATCTACTAACATATAACGATAACTAAAATCCTGTGCCATACGAACCATAGCTTCATAAATTGAAGAATCACCATGAGGGTGATATTTTCCCATAACATCTCCGACTATTCTAGCACATTTACGATGTGGTTTATCCGGAGTATAACCAGATTCATACATAGAATATAAAATACGGCGATGTACTGGTTTTAAACCATCACGCAAATCAGGAAGTGCTCTAGAAACGATAACACTCATTGAATATTCAGTAAACGATTTTTTTACTTCTTCTACTATATTGCATTTTTCTAATCTATCCATAAATACACACCTCCTATATATCCAAATTAGCAGCATATGGAGCATTTTGTTCGATAAATACTCTTCTAGGCTCCACTTCTTCTCCCATTAAAGTAGAGAAAATCTTATCTGCTTCCATAACATCATCAACAGTTATTTGTCTTAAAATACGATTCTCTTTAGACATTGTTGTATCACGTAATTCATCAGCATCCATCTCTCCTAAACCTTTCATACGAGTAATCGTATATTTCGCATTAGAAGGTAGAGTTGCCAAATAAGTATCACGCTCTTCCTCATTTAAGACATATTTAGCATTTTTTCCATAGACTATTCTAAATAAAGGAGGTTGAGCAGCATAAACATGCCCAGCTTCTACCACTGGACGGAAAAAGCGATAAAATAAAGTTAATAATAATATTCTAATATGAGAACCATCTACATCGGCATCTGTCATAATTATTATCTTATGATAACGTAATTTATCTAAATTAAATTCTTCGCCAATACCAGTTCCGAATGCTGTTATAATAGTCCTAATTTCTTCATTACTAAGCGCTCTATCAAGTCTTGCTTTTTCAACATTTAATATTTTTCCGCGAAGAGGTAAAATAGCCTGAGTCATATAATCACGGCCTTTTTTGGCAGAACCACCTGCTGAATCTCCTTCGACAAGAAAGATTTCAGATTCAGAAGGATCTTTACTCTTACAATCAGTTAATTTACCGTAGAAATTAGTAATTTCTAGATCTCCTTTTCTTCTAGTTAGTTCTCTTGCCTTCTTAGCAGCAACTCTAGCTCTAGCAGCAGTCATTGCTTTTTCAACAATAATCCTTGCAGTATCAGGATTTTCTAATAAAAATCTTTCAAATCCCTCGCTAAAAATATCATTAGCAATCTTTCTTACCTCACTATTACCAAGCTTAGTTTTAGTTTGACCTTCAAATTGAGGATCTGGATGCTTACAAGAAATAATCATTGTTAAGCCTTCACGAACATCTTCGCCACTTAAAGATTCTTCATTATCCTTCATTAGCTTATTATTACGAGCATAATTATTAATAATCCTTGTTAAAGCATTTTTTACACCATCTTCATGAGTTCCCCCTTCATAAGTATTAATATTATTCGTAAATGAATAAACATTTGAAGTATAACCAGAATTATACTGAAGTGCTACCTCAATAGAAATATCATCCTTTGTTCCCATAGTATGAACAATTTGTTCATGAATTGGGGTTTTATTTTTGTTTAACATTTCTACATAAGCACTTATTCCACCATCATAGACAAATTCTTCTTTTTTAGGTTCACTCTGATTGCGATCATCACATAAAATTATTCTAAGGCCTCTATTTAAAAAGGCTAATTCTTGAATTCTCGTGCGTAACGTATCATAATCATAAACTGTAGTTTCTTTAAAAATAGCAGGATCTGGCTTAAACGTAACTGTTGTTCCTGTACGATCAGGAGAACACTCTCCAACAACAGTAAGAGGTTTTACTGTATGACCACCATTTTCAAAACGTATTTCATGAATTTTTCCATGTTGATAAACTTTTACTTCTACCCAGCTGCTAAGAGCATTTACTACACTGGCTCCAACACCATGCAATCCTCCAGAGACCTTGTATCCACCGCCACCAAATTTACCACCTGCATGTAATACAGTATAAACAGTTTCTACAGTAGATATTCCGGTTTTAGGATGAACTGCTGTTGGAATACCACGTCCATCATCTTTAACAGTAATTGAATTATCTGGGTTAATTATAACTTCTATGTCATCACAATAACCTGCTAATGCTTCATCAATAGCGTTATCTACAATTTCCCATACCAAATGATGAAGACCTTTACTACTAGTTGAGCCAATATACATACCAGGACGTTTACGTACTGCTTCCAAGCCTTCTAATACTTGAATATCCGAAGCATCATAATGTTCTATCTTTTGCTGACCATCATTCATTTTTTATTACCTCCACTTTCCCATCTATAACTTTAAATATTTTTGCATTATTCAACAATGATTCGTTTATTTTATTTAAATCAGTAGTTGTAATAATTGTCTGTATATCTTGATTAATATATTTTATCAATTTATTTTGTTTATCAGTATCTAATTCAGAAAAAATATCATCTAATAAAATAATAGGATTATCCTCTTTTATTTTCTTAAAAATATTAATTTCAGCTAGTTTTAATGACAATATAGCCATTCTTTGTTGACCTTGCGAACAATAACTATCCATCTCTAAATCATTCAAAAAAAAGCAAAAATCATCACGATGAGGCCCATACAAAGATACACCTTGTAATTTTTCTTTTTCAAAATTAATTTCTAATTTTTTCTTAAATAAATCTGCTAAATTTTCATCTTCTATATTAAAAGAAGTTAAATATTTAATCTTTAAACCAGAAAATCCACTTATTTCAAAAAAAATATTTGTAATCTCATCATTTATGAGTTGAAAAAATTCTTTTCTTTTCAAATAAACCTTGATAGCAAGATCAATAAACTTATTATTAAGAAGATTAAAAAAAAGTTCATTTAAACTTTCTCCATTTTTTAGTTGCTTTAAATAACTATTTCTCTTTTTCAAAAGTAAATTATACTCATTCATTAGCTTTACATAAAAGTTATCTAACTGACTTATTTCCATATTTATAAATCTTCTTCTAAACATAGGATTATATTTTATTAGTTTTAAATCATTAGGACTAAATACTATAACATTAATTTTAGACACATAATCACTATTTTTATTAATAACTTTATTATTAATCTTTAAAATCTTAGTATTATCAGCCATTGAAACTTGAAACTTTTTCTTCTTTTCACTTAGTATTACTTCCCCTGATATAAAGAAATTTCCTTTATCAAAGCTAATTAAATTACTATCATCTACTTGAAGAAATGATTTCGTCATTCCAAGAACATAAATTGATTCTAATATATTAGTTTTACCTTGTGCATTATTTCCAATGAAAATATTCAAATTAGGATTAAAAATTAAGTTTAATTTTTCAAAATTACGATAATTTTGTAATTTTAAATTTTTAATAATCAATTTAACAACCAAAATTTAGTCATATTTCCACCTTACCATATCACAAGTACTCCTCTATACATACTAAAATTATAGCATATAAATAGCAAAAATAAAAGAAAAAAGAAGATCTTTTACGCTAAAAGTTTCTTTTTTCTTTCCATTATTGCCATATGCAATTTTAAAGCTCTAGTCATTTGATTATCAAATATATTGGCAGATATTGGAATCTCAAGAGAAGTCCCATCATTAAAGAAAATAAGGGTTTTTCCATCTAAATCTATATATTTTATAACATTATTGTAGCTAATCCAACAACAAGTCAATAATCTAGGTGAAGAAGTAGGAAAAAATATTATTTCATTAAGTTCTTCAATAATAATTGGTACTTTGGAATTTATATTAATCATTGATTTAGTACCATCAACTCTACCATCATAACTACTACCAAAAAAATTGCAAGAATCTTTAATTATTTTAATACTATTTTTAAAGACATAAAAATTTTTGTTTTTTTCATAGACTTTTGTCTTTTCGGCATTTATTGGTATTATTGCAATAGTATTTTTATTTATTTCGTAATTATTCAAAACCAAAACCTCCTTTCTTTGAGTAGATATTAAAGCAAAAAGAAATGTCGAAATTTGTCAAATTATGTCGAAAAAGATAAAAATTAAAAAATCTCATCCAAATAAAGATGAGATTTTTAATAATTAGTAAGTTTTTATTGGTAGAATTAATTGTATCAATGATGAATCTTCACTAGAATTAATAATAATTGGACTGCTATCATTAATCATATTAATAGTTACTTTTTTAGTAGTAAAACTCTTTAAAGCATCTAACATATACTTAGAACTAAATGAAATAGCGATTTCATCAGCACATTCTATTGCTTCTTTTTCTTCTACTTTACCTATTTCTGGGGAATTAGAAGATATAACAAGCATTCTATCTTTTATTGTAAGTTTAACAATATTTTTATCTCTATCACTAGTAAGTAATGACGCTCTATCGATCATGTTATATAAATTACTTAAATCTAATTCACAAGAAATTTTAAAAGTTGTCGGAATTATATTAGATGTAGCAGGATAAGTTCCATTTAATAAGCGAGATTGAAATAAGATATTTTTATATTTAAATAAAACTTTATTATTAAAAATATGCATTTCAATATTTTCTTTATCATCTAGTAATACTTTAGATAATTCCATTAAGTTTCTAGCTGGAATTACAATATTAATATCGTTATCAACAGTTGTGTCGATATCTATATTTTTCTTAGCTAGTCTATACGAATCAGTTGCAATTACTTCTAATAAAGTACTATTTATTTTAAAATTAATACCTGTTAATAATGGTCTTGCTTCATTAGTACTAGTAGCAAAAAATGTTTGATTAACTAAGTTTTTAACAGTTTGTGTATTCAAAACTATTGGCTCTTTTTGAAGTTCTAAATATAAATTAGGAAATTCTTCGGGATCAATACCATTTAAATTAAATTCAGAATTTTCATTTTTTATTACCATCTTATATCCATCATTTACTTCTATACTAATATTACCATTAGGAAGTTTTCTAATGATTTCTACAATATATTTACCATTAATTACAATGCTACCAAGTTCTTCTATTGACTCAATATCACTTTGTGGTATAAATGTTTGAATAGATAAGTCAGTATCACTAGCACTTAAATATAAACCATCTTCCTTTAAGTCAAATTTTATACCTACTAATATAGGAATTAAATTTTTACTAGAAATAGCTTTTGAAGTATTAGTCAAATTTTCTAGTAGTTTTTCTTTTTTAATAATTAATTTCATGTTATTCCTTCTTTCTTATTTTTTTATTTATATATATATTAATTATTATTATACTGTCGATAAGTGTCGATAACTCAGTAAATCCTTTATTTTTCAAGGGTTATTTTACACATTAGCCTGTTCATAACTCTGTTCATAAGTGTCTAGTTATCGACAGGGGCCTGTCTATAAGCTAAGCATTTTCTCCAATTCTTTGATAATTGTTTGTAACTGTTCATTAGTTTTTAAATCTTCTTCTATTAGATTAACAGCATGAATAATTGTCGAATGTTCTCTTCCACCAAAACAGCTTCCAATTCTAGGAAATGATTCGTTAGTCATAGTTCGACATAAATATATTGCAATTTGTCTAGGTAAGACAATGCTCTTGGTTCTTTTTTTCCCTTTTAAATCATCTAGATTTACTTGAAAATAATCACATACTGTTCTTTGAATACGGTGAATATCATTTTTAAAAGCACTTTTAGTACCCATTTGTTCTTTTAGAGCATCAACTGCAACTTCTAAAGTGATTTTTCCACCATTCATCATTGTTGAAAAAGCAAATACCCTTGTAATAGCGCCTTCTAATTGCCTTATATCTGAATCAAAATTAGATGCTATATATTCAATGACTTCATTAGGAACTTCATCTAACATTTCCTTATTTTGAATTTTTTTTCTAATAATATCAACCCTAAGTTCAAAATCTGGGGGAAAAATATTAACAGTAAGTCCCCACGAAAATCTAGTTCTAAGACGTTCTTCTAATAATTTTAAATCATCAATAGAACGATCAGATGCAATAATTATTTGCTTATTAGAGTTATAAAGTTCATTAAATGTATGGAAAAATTCTTGTTGGGTTTGCGAAGCGCCTTCTAAAAACTGTATATCATCTATCAATAAAACATCAATATTTCTGTATTTATTTTTAAAGTTATCTATTAATTCTAAGCTATTTTTTTCTTTATTTCGTACTGTATTAATAAAATCATTAACAAATTTTTCACTAGTAACATATAATACTCTTTTATTGGTATTTTTTAAGATATAATTCCCAATAGCATGCATTAAGTGGGTTTTACCGAGTCCACTTTTTCCATATAAAAATAAAGGATTATAGCTTTTACCTGGCTTTTCTGCAACTGAGAGTGCAGCCGTATATGCAAATTTATTAGTGTTTCCAACAATAAAAGTTTCAAAAGTATAATTAGGATTTAAATTAGCATCTATGCTACTAATATTTGGAACTCCAATATCAACATCCTCAATAACAATTTTATTATTTTTTTCTTCATCTTCTTTTATTTCATCTTCTAAAACATAGACAAAATTAAAATTAGTACCAGTAAGTTCATTAAATGTAGATTGAATGAGATCGGAGTAATTTTCTGATAAATGCTTTTTATGAAGAACATATGGAACTATTACTGTTGCAGTTCCATCCTTTAAACTATATAATTTAGTATCACTAAACCAAGTAGCATAAGACAAAGCAGTAACTTGTTCATTTATTTTACTAAGAAAATTTTTCCATAAAATATCTGTATTCATCTAATCACCTTGCCTTAATTTCAGTTATCACCAATATTGTACATTACTTTCTTTAAAAAATAAAGTCTTTTTTTAAAAAGTAAGTTATGAACAACTTATGAACAGGTTATAGACAGGATAAACCCTTATAATTAAAGAATTTATACAACTTATGAACAATTTGACATTTGAACAGGTAAAGTTATGAACAATTTGACTTATGAACACCCCTGTCGATAACTGTCTATAACTTTTCTATTCCTTATATTATAAGACTTTAAAAAATAAGTTATGAACAATTGAACTGTCAATAACTCTATTTTTGTTTATAAGTTATGAACTTATTCCTGTTTATAAACAATGTATCAATATCATAACACGTTTTTCTTAAAATGAAACAAAAAGTTAAATAAATATTTTAAAACCATTTTTATCAAATAAAAATCCTTAAAAAAAATATTGACATAAAAGAATTTACCATATATAATTAAATACGTTTATTGGTTTTTGATTTGGAGGTGTTGTATAATGAAGAGAACTTTTCAACCAAATAATAGAAAGAAAGCAAAAAAACATGGCTTTTTCTCTCGTACTGAAGGTAAAGTATTAAATAAAAGAAGAGCAAAAGGTCGTAAGAAACTTTGTAGTAGTAATAAATAAACCACAATATTATTATAGTGGTTTTTTTTGAATGTTTATATGTAAGTGAGGTACTTATGAAAAAAATAGATATTATAAAAGAAGCAAAAGATTTTGATTATATTATTAATCATAGTCCTAAAAAGAGAAATAAATATTTTTCAATTTTTTACTTATCTAATAAAGAAAAGAATCACTATGGAATTTCTGTTCCTAAAAAGCTTGGAATAGCAGTTATTAGAAATAAAAAGAAAAGACAGATAAAAAATATCATCGATAAAAACAAAAAGATTCTTCCAAAATACTATGATTATGTTATAATATTAAAAAAAGAGCTCTTAGAATTAACTTATTTGGAAATGGAAGAAAATTTGCTAAGTCTCTTTAAACAAATAAAGGAGAATTAAATGAAAAAGAAGAAACTACTATTAATTTTAATATGTTTAGCTTTATTAAGTGGATGTACTAAGACTTTAAAGGATAAAGATAATAAAGCTATTCGTAATGAGAAAACTGGGCAAAGTATTACTGAAAATATTTTATGTAAACCTACTGATGAGTATTCTATTAAAATATATGAAGAAAATGATATTGATATAGAAAAGCTTCCAGTATGTACTAACATGAAAATAAATGAAGGTACTAATGAAGGATTATGGACTAGTATCTTTGTAAAGCCATTAGCGTGGTTAATAATCAAAATAGGAATGATATTAAAAAATTATGGTTTAGCTATTATAATATCTACTTTATTAATTAGAATAGCAGTATTCCCTATTACTAAAAAAACTGCTATGCAATCAGAAAATATGAAATTAGCTCAGCCAGAATTAGAAGCATTAGAAAGAAGATATGCTGATAAAACTTCACAAGAAGATCAGATGCGAAAATCTCAAGAAATGCTTATGTTATATCAAAAATATAAAATTAATCCTATTTCAGGATGTTTATTAGCGTTTATTCAATTGCCTCTTTTCTTCGCTTACTTAGAAGCTATAAACAGAGTACCTGCTATATTTGAAAGTGAAATTTTAAAATTCAATAAATATTTTACTCTTAATATGGGAATGACCCCTATTATGGGAGTAAGTAGTGGTCACTACATTTATATTCTTTTAGTAGTATTAATTATCGTAACTACTTATTTCTCTTTCAAGAAAACTTTATCAGATCAAAGTGGTCCACAAGCTAAACAAATGAAATATACAATATATATTATGTTAATCTTTATTTCTTTTAGTGCTTTATATTTACCTACTGCACTAGGATTATACTGGATAACTTCAAGTTTATGCACTATTCTACAAAATAAATTGGTAGAAAAAAGAAAGAAGGCAGTTAAATGATAGAATTCAAAAAATATGAAGCTAAAACATTAAATGAGGCAACCTCTAAAGCTATACTTGATTTATCAGTACCAGAAGAAGATTTAATTATTAAAATACTAGAAGAAAAAGGTGGCTTATTTAAAAAATGTATAATAGAAGTCACTACAGTTAATAATGTTATTAATCATTTAAAAGATACAATAACTGAAATAACTAAATTAATGAATATCGAAGTTAATTTAGAAGTAAGACGTAGAGAAAATACCATTAATATAAAATTATTTTCTGATAATAATGCTATATTAATTGGTAAGAATGGTCGTACAATCTCAGCATTGCAATTATTATTAAAGCAAATGTTATATAACGAAATTGGTGATAAAGTTAAGATTTTGCTAGATGTTGAAAACTACAAAGAAAAAAGAGTTAAAAATTTAACATATCTTGCAAAGAAAGTTGCTAAAGAAGTAGCCGATACTAAAATAGAAGTTCAATTAGAGAGAATGAATTCTTATGAAAGAAGAATTATTCATGAAGCTTTAGCAGATAATAAATATGTTTATACAGAATCTTTTGGAGAAGAACCAGAACGTTATGTAGTTGTAAAGCCTAGGGAAGATTAATCTTCCCTTTTTCTTATTATGTGTGTTAAAATAAAGATAGGAAGTGAAGATATGAATGATACTATAGTAGGAATTTCTACAGCACTTGGTGTTGGAGCAATTTCCATTATTCGTTTAAGCGGAGAAGATTCAATAAAAATAGTTAATCAAATTTTTAAAGGAAAAGACCTTACTAAAGTTCAAACTCATACTATTAATTATGGACATATTATAGAAAATAAGGAAATAGTTGATGAAGTACTTGTTAGCGTTATGCTATCTCCAAAAACATATACTAAAGAAAATATTGTTGAAATAAATTGTCATGGTGGGATTGCTACTACAAATAAAATAGTTGAAATATTAATCTCTAAAGGATGTAGACCAGCATCTCGAGGAGAATTTACTAAAAGAGCATTCTTAAATGGTAGAATAGACTTAGTTGAAGCAGATGGAATAATGAATTTAATAGAAGCAGAAACAGAAAATGCTAGAAAACTATCTATTAACCAGTTAAGTGGTAGAGTATCAAAATTAATTAAAGACTTAAGAAATGACTTAATTCAAATAGTATCTCATATAGAAGTTAATATTGATTATCCAGAATATGAAGATATTGAAGAGTTAACAACTGAAAAAATAAAGCCTAGTTTACTTATATTTAATAAAAAAATATCTGATATTATTAAAAAATCAGAAATAGGAAAAGTTATTTCTAATGGAATAGATGTTGGTATAATAGGAAGACCTAACGTTGGAAAAAGTAGTATTTTAAATCAAATATTAGAAGAAGATAAAGCCATAGTAACGGATATTCCAGGTACAACGAGAGATATAGTTGAAGGAAGAGTAAATATTGGTGGTTTAATACTTAATTTAATAGATACTGCTGGTATTAGAAAGACAGAAGACAAAGTAGAACAAATTGGTGTTGATAAAAGTTTTTCAATAATAGAAAAAAGTTCTTTAGTATTATTAGTTTTAAATAATAATGAAAAAATGACAGAAGAAGAAAAAATGTTACTTGCAAAAATAAAAAATAAACCTTATCTTATTGTGATAAATAAAATAGATTTAGAAAATAAATTAGAAATAGATGATCCAAATAAAGTATATGTATGTGCTAAAGACGGAAGAGGCTTTGATGAGCTTTTCTCTAAAATAAAAGAAATTTTCAATGTTGAGAAAATTTCTAATCAAGACTTGAATTATTTAAGTGATGCAAATGCTATTGCAAAATTAAAGGAAGCTAAAGAAAAAATAGATACTTCTCTTTCTCTAATAGAAGAACAAGCTCCAATTGATATGGTAGAATTAGAAGTTAAGAGTAGCTGGAATATTTTAGGCGAAATAATAGGAGCAACTTATCAAGATGAGTTCCTAGATGAATTATTTAGTCGTTTTTGCTTAGGAAAATAGATTCCTTTTTAATATTTTTTTAGGAATATAAACTAAATGATAACTTTCATCCTCGTTTTTTATAAGACTTTTTATTAATGGATAATAAAAAGATAAATCATCTTCATTCAAATCACTAGCATCGTAGGCAAGGTTTTCTTTTAAATCCCTTAATTGACCATTATAAACAAAGGGAATATTACTAATATAATACTTGCCTTCTTTTTTTTGAACAAATAATTTAAGATTATAGTTAGTTAATTTTTCTTTGAGATCGTTTAGTAGTAAAATATGCACTTCGTCTTTGATAATTTTTTCTTTCCTGTTATTCATTTTATTATTCTCCTTTATAAAGAATATGCTTTTAAAAGTAAAAAAATTACTTTATTGAAAAATTCGTTTAAATGTCATATAATATATTTCATTAAAAAGGAAGTGTTGTCTATGAATTATGAAATTATTGTTGTAGGTGGAGGACATGCTGGATGTGAAGCAGCACTTGCATCTGCTAGAAAAAATCACCAGACTCTTTTAGTTACCGGAAATATAAAAAATATAGCAGACATGCCATGTAATCCTTCAATAGGAGGAAGTGCTAAAGGAATAGTTGTTAGAGAAATAGATGCCCTTGGTGGAGAAATGGGAAGAAATGCAGATAAAGCTCTTCTTCAAATGAAGATGCTTAATTCTTCTAAAGGTCCTTCTGTACATTCATTAAGAGCACAAGCTGATAAAATAACTTATCCTAAACAAATGCTAAAAACTTTAGAAAAAACTCCTAATTTAACTAATAAAGAAGCTATAGTAGAAGATTTAATTATTGATAATTCAAAAGTAATAGGTGTTGTTTTAGAAGATGGTACTAAAATATATAGTAATATCGTTATTTTAACTACAGGAACATACTTAAAAGCAGATATCCTAGTTGGTAATACTCGTACAAGAAGTGGTCCACATTCAGAAAAGCCTTCTAATCATTTAAGTGATAATCTTCGAAAATATGGACTTGAAGTAATAAGATTAAAAACAGGAACTCCACCTAGAATAAAAAGAGACAGTATTGATTTTTCTAAAACTCAAAGAGAAGATGGAGATAAAGAAAAATATTCTTTTAGTTATGATGAAAAATTTTATTATGATCCTTCAAAACAAGAACCATGTTATTTAATTTATACAACACCTGCTACTCATAAAATTATAAAAGATAATCTTCATAAGGCAAGTATGTATGGTGGTTTAGATGATATTACTGGTATTGGTCCTAGATATTGTCCTTCTATAGAAGATAAAATCGTAAAATTTGCTGATAAAGAAAGACATCAATTATTCTTAGAACCAGAAAGCCTATATTATGATGATATATATCTTCAAGGATTTTCTACTAGTATGCCACATGATATTCAAGAGCAAATGGTTCATAGTTTACCAGGATTAGAAAACGCAGTTATATTAAAATACGCATATGCAATAGAATATGATGCAATCTCACCTACTCAGTTAAAATCTTCATTAGAAACCAAGGTTATTGAAAATTTATTTACTGCAGGTCAAATAAATGGTACTAGTGGTTATGAAGAAGCAGCATGTCAAGGCTTAATAGCAGGTATTAATGCTTCATTAAAATTAGAGAATAAAGAACCTCTTATTTTAAGAAGAGATGAAGCGTATATTGGAGTATTGATTGATGATTTAATAACTAAAGGAACTAGAGAACCTTATCGTCTTTTAACCTCAAGAGCAGAGTATCGTTTATTACTAAGACATGATAACGCTGATACTAGATTAAGAGAATATGGTTATAAAGTAGGACTTATATCTGAAGAAAAGTATCAAAAATTTAAAAATAAAGAAGCTCAAATTCAACAATTAAAAGATGAATTATTAATAAAAAAAGTAACTCCTAAAGATAATATAGATTTTTTAAATACAATTCCTTTAAAAGATGGAATTACTTTATATGAATTACTAAAACGTCCAGAAGTAACTTTAAAATCTTTAATAAATAATAAATTAATTGATATAGATGCTTCATCTTCTGTAATTGAACAAACAGAAATAGATATAAAATATGAAGGATATATAAAAAAGACTCAAAAAGAAGCTAATAAGATTCTAAAAAACGACGAAAAATTGCTTCCTTTAGATATAGACTATAATAAAGTACCTAATCTAGCAACAGAAGCAAGACAAAAATTAATTAAAGTAAGACCACGTTCAATAGGACAAGCATTAAGAATAAGTGGAGTAAACCCAAGTGATATTTCTATATTACTTGTATATTTAAGGAAGTATTATAATGAATAAAAGTGAATTTATTGCTGAAGTACAAAAACTAAATATTGTAGTTACTGATAAACAAATGCAGCAACTTGATACGTATTATAAGATGTTAGTTGAATGGAACGAAAAAATAAATCTAACTGCAATTACTCTAGAAGAAGAAGTATACTTAAAACATTTTTATGATAGCTTATCTTTATATAAAGCATATCCTTTAAATAATCAAAAGCTTTGTGACATTGGTACTGGAGCAGGTTTTCCAGGAATAGTATTGAAAATATTTTTTCCATCATTGCAAGTAACTTTAGTTGAATCTCTACATAAAAGATGTATCTTTTGTTTAGAAGTTATTAAAAGATTATCTTTAAAAGATATTGTAGTAGTAAATGAAAGAGCTGAAATCTATAGTAGGAATAACCGAGAAAAATTTGATATAGTAACATCAAGAGCGGTTGCTAATATAAAAATACTATTTGAATATTCTGTTCCTTTATTAAAGGTAAATGGTTATTTTTTACCAATGAAAGCATCTTGTTTAGAACTAGAAGGTTTAGATAGCTATTTAAAGAGATTCTCAATAAAAAGCTTATCTCCAATAAAGTTTTATCTTCCTAAAGAAAATAGCGAAAGAACTATTGGAGTATATCAAAAATTAGCGGCTACTCACAAGAAATATCCAAGACCATATAGCCAAATAAAGAAGGAAATAAATATTAAAAAAAATATTTCCCAAGATTAAAATATTTCCTGGGAAATACTATTGTCATTTTAAAAAAAATATAGTATTATAGAAATAACTAAGAAAAGAGGGATAATAATATGAATATTGGAAAAGAAATTTACCAAATAAAATTAGCTGATATTATACCAAATCGTTTTCAACCAAGAATTAATTTTGATGAAAAATCAATAAATGAATTAGCAGATTCTATTAAACAACATGGGTTAATTCAACCATTAGTATTAAGAAAAGTTCAAGATAAATATGAAATAATAGCTGGAGAAAGAAGATATAAAGCAGCTCAACTACTTGGATTGCAAGTAGTTCCTGCTATTGTAGTAAATTTAGATGATGCTTCCAGTGCAGAGATTGCAGTAGTCGAAAATATTCAAAGAACAGCACTTACTCCTATTGAAGAAGCGAAAGCTTATCAAAAATTATTAGAAGTTGGCTCTCTTACTCAAGGACAACTAGCATCAAGAATGGGAAAAACTCAGCCAACAGTTGCCAATAAGCTCCGTCTTTTAAACTTAGATCAAGCAGTGCAAGATGCTCTTTTGAATAATCAAATTTCAGAACGCCATGCTAGAAGTTTATTAACAGTAAAAGATCCTGTATTACAAAGACAAATACTAAATGACATAATAACTCAAAGATTAACAGTAAGGCAAACAGATGATTTAATAAAATCTTATCTAAATCCAGATTCTCAAGTATCTAGTAATGTTATTTCTAATGAACAATCTAATGAACAATCTAATCTAGAAGTAAATAGAAATACAGTTAATTTAGATAATTTAAATATCGACTCTCCTACTATTAATGATGATCCTTATGGAAAAACTCAAATATTGGATATAAATAAGTTAAGAGAAGATACTAATGACGTTCGTCCGGTAGAACCTACAGCAGATATAGATGCTTTATTAAAGACAGAAACTTCTAATAATACAATGAGTTTAAATAATGAAGTAAAAGAATCAAACGTAAATGATAAATTCTTCCCTTCTTTAGAAGATTTAGAAACTAATATGAATACCAATATAGATGTATCTAATACTGAAAACAAATATAATAACTTCTTAGATGATACTATAGATGAAAGTGATAATAATACGTTGCAAAAAAATGAAACAACAGAAAGACCTACTACTTTTGCAAATCCTTTTGATAATTTCTATACTAATTTAGAAGAAGATAAAAAAGATCCTGAATTAGTAAATGTAGAAATAACACCTCGTATCAAGAATGCTATTAATATGACCCGTGATTTTGTTGAACGCTTAGAAGGCATGGGAATTCATGTAGAACTTGAAGAAATAAATTTATTAAAAGACTATCAATTTATTATTAAGATTACTAAATAGAAAGTTTAATCGCTTTCTTTTTTTTCAGACTTAAAAACACTATCTAAGTCAATATTAGTATAGTATGGTTCGGTTCCTTTAATAAAATAGAAAATTTTTTTCTTTTTATCAGTTTCTTCAGCTAATTTACCATTTAGAGGATTAACTAATACTCCAACTACATTATTTGGCATTTGATACCATTCACAGGTCTTATCTTTTAAATATGTTTCTGTTGCATCTAACCATATATCTTTTTGATAATAATCACTTTTGCTAATAGCTTTATTATCATCATACCCAAGCCAAACACTAGTAAGTATTTCTTTATTATAACCAATAATCCATAAATCAGTTGCAGTAGTTCCGGATTTAATAGAATATTTTTTTGTCATCTGTGGTAGCATACTAATTACTGTGGGATAATTATAATCTATGTATGCAGTATCATAAGTACTAGTTAAAAGTTCATTTAAAATAAAAGTAAGACTGCGGTTTAAAAGAACTTCTTTATTATTATGGTATTCATATAAAACGTTTCCTTTTGAATCTTCAATTTTTCTAATAAAGTGCCCTTCCGTTTTATAGCCTTCACTAGCAAATGTTGCATAGGCCGAAGTTAATTCTAACATATTAAATTCACTACTTCCAAGAGCAAGAGAA
The DNA here is from genome assembly GCA_934149465.1 of uncultured Bacilli bacterium. Lineage (GTDB taxonomy): Bacteria > Bacillota_I > Bacilli_A > RF39 > UBA660 > CAKPEZ01. The sequence continues at coordinate 58,245 of CAKPEZ010000004.1, forward strand.
GGGACAGCTTCTAATTTTGTAGTAATTCCTACTCTTCTTAACATATCAACAAGTACTTCTTCTCCTAAAAACAAATGTGTTTTTACAGCGTATATATTATCAGAATAAGCGATTGCCGTGCCCATTGAAATAGGAGCATCTGGATAACGATCGTTATAATTCTTAGGTGAATATGTTTGATTGCCAGAAAAAGTAAAAATTGTCTTTTCACTAGTAAAACTACTAGCAGCAGTAAAGCCATTTTCTAAAGCTGCGTAATAAAGAAATGGCTTTACCGTAGAACCTATTTGTCTTAATGAATTAATTGCCCTATTAAACTGACTTTTATAATAATCAGTACCACCAATTAAAGCAAGTATTTCGCCATTTTTGGGATCCATCATAATACCAGCAGCTTGTAAAGTAGTATCACTAGGAATATTCATTTTTACAGCATTATCTAAACATTCTTGAGCATATTTATCTAAAGTAGTATATATTTTTAATCCCCCAGTTTTTATCAAAGAATTGGGAATAGAATCTATTTTATATAACTCATCTATAACAGCATCTTGATAATATAATAAAGAAGTTATACTTTCTTTTGAAGATTTTCCTACATAAGAAAGTTTTTCATTTAAGGCATTACTATATTCTTCTTTAGTAATTATCTTATTTTCTAACATTTTCCTTAAGATAAAGTGCTGCCTTTCATTGGCTTTTTCTTCGTTAATTAAAGGAGAATATTTAGATGGTGATTTAGGAATTCCTACTAACATAGCACTTTCTGCAATAGTAAGTTCACTACTACTTTTATTAAAATAATAATTAGAAGCATTTTCAATGCCAAAAACTCCTCCATAATTTATTGTATTTAAATATCCTTCTAGAATTTCATCCTTACTATAATGAACTTCTAATTCAATTGCTAAAAGAGCTTCTTCAATCTTGCGATTCCAAGTTTTACTAAAATCTAGAAACAAATTTCTAGCATACTGCTGAGTAATAGTAGAAGCCCCCTGAACTTTTCCACCTTTAGTAATATTTATTCCCATAGCTTTTATAATTCTAAGATAATCAAAGCCAAAGTGATGATAAAAATTTTTATCTTCTACTGCAATTGTTGTTTTTAAAACGTAGGGAGAAATTTTATTCAAGCTTACCCAATCTTTTTCATTAAATACTAAGTCATTTTTGTTATCATATAAATAATACATATTTGCTTTAGTTATTTCCATTTTAGGAGTAATAAAAGAATAGATATATAATGAAAAATTACCAATAAAGATTAAAGTAATTCCAATTAATAAAATTTTTGCAATTTTTCTTAATTTTTTCATAATTAAATCCTCCTAAATATTTTATTTTACGTCTCAAGTTTATTATTTACATAAAAAGATAAAATATAAGTTCATTTTTTTATTATGTTGTGATATAATGACAAATGTGAAAAAAGAGGAGAAAAAATGCGTGTTAAGATAGAAGGAACTTTAACTAATTTGACTAACAAGACTAAAGAAGTAATAAATACAAGTGCGATTTATCAAAAAAATAGTCTTACTTTTTATCAAAATGGGATAAAAAACAAGTTAAAGTTAACCAAAGAAGAAGCAATACTGATAAGAGAAAATGATACTTTTAAAAATAATATTTCTTTTTCTTTAAATAAGCCTACTGAAAATGAATATATTTTAAAAGAATATAATAATTTTTTTCTAATTAACATAAATACTCTTTTCTTACAGCAAACTGAAAATAGAATAGAAATAAAATATGAAGTGTTAGATAGTGGAGAGATATTTGAATATATTATAGAAATAAGGTGAAAAATTTGAATTTTAAAGAGATATTGAAAGAAGATATACTTAAATCTTTAAATAAATTAAATTTAGAAAAAACCAAAGAAGAAATAATTATTGAAATTCCAAAGACTCCTATTAATGGAAATTATTCTACCAATATAGCATTAGCTTTAGCAAGTGAGTTAAAAAAATCACCTAGAGAAATAGCAAATGCTATAAAGATGAATTTTAGTAGTAATATCATTTCTAAAGTAGAAGTAGCAGGTCCTGGTTTTATAAATTTTTTTATCAAGAAAGAATGTTTATATGATGTTTTAAATGAAATACTTGATAAAAAGAAAAATTATGGAAAATCAAATATAGGTCAAAATAAAAAGATTAATATTGAATATGTTAGCGTTAATCCAACTGGTATAATGCATGTAGGTCATGGAAGAGGCGCTGCTTATGGAGATAATTTATCAAGAATACTATCGTTTACTGGATATGATGTTACTAGAGAATACTTTATAAATGATGCAGGTAATCAGATGAATAATCTTGGAATATCAATAAAAGAAAGATACAAAGAATTACTTGGCTTTCCTTTTGATTTACCAGAAGATGGATATCATGGCAAAGAAATAATTACTATTGCAGAAGAGATAAAAAATAAATATCATGATCAGAAACTAGATAGCCAAGTAGAATTTTTTAAACAATATGGTTTAGAATATTTACTAAAGCAAATAAAAATAGATTTAGATAAATATCGAGTAAATTTTGATGTTTGGACTAGTGAGCAAACTTTATATGATGAAGGTTTAATTGAAAATATAATGGTAAAACTAAGAAAAAGTGGAGATTGCTATATTAAAGAAGATGCCTTGTGGCTTAATACTGCTAAATATGGTGATGAAAAAGATCGTGTCTTAGTAAAAAGTGATGGTAATTATACTTACTTAGTTCCTGATATTGCATATCATTCCAACAAATTTGAAAGAAATTTTGATGAGTGTATTGACGTTTTTGGAGCAGATCATCATGGATACGTTTCAAGACTAAAAATAGCCCTAGAAATACTAGGATATGATACTAACAAACTAGATATAAAAATTTTGCAAATGGTAAGAATAATTAAAGATGGCAAAGAATTAAAGTTAAGTAAAAGAACAGGTCAAACTATCACTTTAAACGATTTAATAGATGAAGCTGGAATAAATGCGACTAGATATTTTTTTGCATCCAAAAGTATAGATACACAAATGGATTTTAATCTTGATTTAGCGATAAAACAAACAAATGAAAATCCCGTATACTATATTGAATATGCGAATGCAAGAATAACTAAAATATTAAACAAATATCATAAATATGATTTAGTCGGAAAGAAAAACTATATGTACTTAGACGAAGAACTTACATATAATATTTTGAATAAGTTATATGAATTTAAAGATGTTGTAGAAAATGTTAGTAAGAAGAGGATACCTCATTTAATTACTAATTATGTTTATGAGCTTGCTGGTAGCTTTCATAATTATTACAGCAATATCCAGATAATTACGGAAAATGAAGAAGAAACTTTAGAACATCTTTTATTAATAAATGCAATTAAAATTGTAATAAATAATAGTTTAAATTTACTGGGGATAATACCTAGAGAAGAAATGTAGGAGGATACTATGAAATTAAATAAAATGAAAAAAGAAGATTTAGAACTTATGTCATATACTAAAATAGCAGAAGAAATATTAAAAGAAGAAAAAACTAAAATGAATACTGCTGAGTTGTTTAAAAAGATTTGTACTTTATTAGAATTGAGTGATAATGAATATGAAGAAAAAATAGCAGATTTTTTTCAGTCTTTAACTACAGCTAAAGAATTTATTTTATTAGAAGATGGTAATTGGGATTTAAAGATGAATCACTCTACTAAAGTATCTATTAATGACATTTTAGAAGATGAGGAAGAAGATTTAGATACTACTGAAGAAAATACTGATGAAAATGAAGAAGAATCTTTAGAAAATGATGAAGCAGAAGATTTTGATGCTATCGATGATGACTATGAAGAAGATGATTTAAACGATTTGTCAATAATAAATGAAGATGAAATGGAAGAATAAGTTTCTTCTTTTTTTATCTTTTCTTGCTTTAATAACTATCTATATGATATAATCTTTAAATGAAAAGAGGGATACTATGATCGACAGATTAGAAGCAACGTTAAAAAAATATAATGAAATTACTCTAGAATTATCTAGTCCAGAAATAATAAGTGATATCAAAAAAATGACTAGTCTATCTAAAGAACAAGTACGTTTAAAAGAAACAGTAGATCTATACAATAAATATAAAAAAGTTTTAGAAGATTTAAAAGAAGCAAATTCTTTATTAAAAGATCCTGATTTTGCAGATTTTGCAAAAGAAGAAATAAATAATTTAAACAATCAAAAAGAAGAAATAACTAAACAATTAGAAATTCTTTTAATACCCCATGATCCTAATGATGAAAAAAACGTTATGGTTGAAATTAAAGGTGCAGCTGGAGGAGATGAAGGAAATCTATTTGCTGGGGATTTATTTGACATGTATCAAAAATACAGTGCCAAAGAAGGTTTTAAAATAGAAGTATTAGATTATACTTTAGGAACAGCAGGAGGATATTCTAATATATCATTTATGGTTAAAGGTGACGGTGCTTACTCAAAATTAAAATATGAAAGTGGTTCACATAGGGTTCAAAGAGTTCCTGAAACAGAATCTCAAGGAAGAGTTCATACTTCCACAGCAACTGTATTAGTAATGCCTGAAGCAGAAGATGTTGATATTGAGATAAAAGAAGAAGATATTAGAGTAGATATTTACCGAAGTGGTGGTCATGGTGGTCAAGGAGTAAATACTACTGATAGTGCTGTTCGTCTTACTCATATTCCAACTGGGATAGTAGTAACTTGTCAAAATGAAAGAAGCCAAATAAAAAATAAAGAATCTGCTATGAGAACTCTAAAAACTAGAATTATGGAAGAAACTAGAAGAAAAGCAGAAGCGGAAAATGATGCTGAAAGAAGAATAAAAATAGGTACTGGAGATCGAAGTGAAAAGATTAGGACCTATAATTATCCGCAAAATAGAATAACAGATCATCGAATTGGTTTTACTACAATGAATTTAGATAGAGTTATGGACGGAGATTTAGATATTATTATTAATGAACTAATTAATGAAAATCAAAGAAGAGAATTAGAAAATAATGCATAATCTTAATAAAAAATATTACCTAGATAAAAACTTAGATCGTAAATCACTTGCCTATTTAGATAAGTATTTAAATGAGCATCCTGATATTTCTTCAGACAAAATTAATGAATATATAAAAAAAATAGAAAAGGGAATTCCTATTCAATATATAGTTGGAGATGTTAATTTTTATGGTAATATCATAAAGGTAAATGAAAATGTCTTAATACCTCGTTATTGCACAGAAGAATTAGTTGAGAAGACTCTATCGTACATAGATAAATTCTTTAAAACTAACAAACTAAATATATTAGATCTTTGTACAGGAAGTGGATGTATTGCAATTTCTTTAAAAAAAGAATTACCAAGCAGTAACATAGTAGCATCTGATATTTCAGTTAATTCTCTTAAACTTGCTAAAGAAAATGCAACTATTAATTTAACAGATATTACATTTTTAGAAAGTGATTTATTTAAAAAAATTCTAGGTAAATATCATGTAATAATAAGTAATCCTCCCTACTTAGATGAATATGAGGAAATAGAAAGCCAAGTAAGAAAATATGAACCAAGCATAGCCCTATTTGCACCTAATAATGGACTATATTATTACGAAGAAATTTTAAAGAATGTTTCTCTTTATTTAGAAGACAAATATTTAATTGCTTTTGAAATTGGTTATAATCAAAAAGATGCTTTAATAAAATTAAAAGACAAATATTTAAAAGGTGCAACTATAATATCTCAAAAAGACCTAGAAGGATTTGAAAGATTTATCTTTATTACAAATATTGTATAAAATTAAAAAGTATTATCCATAACTATTTTTAGAAAGGGTGATACTTTTTTATGAAAAAAATAATATTGATAATCATATCTATAACTATTATTTGTTTAGTATATCAAAAATATCAGAAGGAAGATCTTATTGAAATACCAAGTGACGCTATTAGAATAAGAATAATTCCTAATAGTAATACCCCAGAAGATCAATATATAAAAGGTAAAGTAAAAGATTACGTTGAAAAAGAAATGTATGAAGCACTAAAAGATATTGATAATGTAGAAACAGCTAGAAAGATAATTAATAATAAATTAGATTCACTTAATGAAGGAATAGAAAAAGTGCTACTTGAAAATAATTATGATAAAAATTTTGAAATTAAATATGGTGATAACTATTTTCCTGCTAAAGAATATAAAGGAACTATATATGAAGAAGGATATTATGAGTCGTTAGTAGTATCATTAGGAAGTGCCAAAGGTGATAACTGGTGGTGCGTATTATTTCCTCCTTTATGTCTTTTAGAAGCAGATGAATCATCTGAAGTTGAATATAAATTTTTTGTTCAAGAGATGATTTCTAAAATATTTAATCATTAATTATACATCCTCTAATAGAATTTACTATAGGAGGATTTTTTATGTCTTCATTTTTTACAACTATAATTATTGGAATTAGTCTTAGCATGGATGCTTTCTCATTAGCGCTAATATATGGTACTTTAAATTTATCTTCTAAACAAAAAATAGAATTAGCTATTATAGTTGGAATATATCATTTTATCATGCCATTACTAGGATTACTATTTGGTAATATAATTTATTCTTTTATTCCATATAGCTTAAATATAATAGTTGGTTTAATATTTATCTTAATAGGCCTAGAAATGATTATCTCTAGTTTAAAAGAAAAGGAAAAGCCATATTTAATAGGACTTACTGGATTTCTTATTTTTGGCTTTAGCGTTAGTATAGATAGCTTTACTACTGGAATAGGCTTAAAAATAATAAATAATAATTTTTTTGAAGTTGGATTAACTTTTCAAGTTATTAGTTCCATATTAACTTATTTAGGATTAAATATAGGAAATATTCTTCATAAAAAGGTTGGAATATATTCTACGATATTAGGTGGAATAATTTTAATAGCACTTGGAGTAATTTTCTTCTTAGGCAAAATTTGACATAACACTAAAAAAGTGCTATAATTTAAATGGATTTGGGGGTTATATAATAAAGCTTTATTATGCGATCCTCAAAACAAGGATCGCATTTTATTTGACAAAAAAATAAAAGTATGTTAAAATAATGGCCATCCATAAGGGGGAATTAGTTATGAAATTATTTTATGGTTCAAAACAATTATTCATTAGAACGTACAAAGAAGAAAACGCTAATAGATATTATATTGGAGTTTTCGATAAGAAAGGAAATTTAATTCAAAAAAGTAAAAATGCTTACAAAGATTCAACTGAAGAAGAAGATAATATTTTAGTTGCTGATATTGTAGCGCTTGCTCGTGCCTTAGAAACTAAATATCCTGAATACCAAATTGAAAGGGATATTGATGAGACTCCATTTAGAGTTAATAGAAGCGCTAAGAAAGAAGAAGAAGCTAATAGAGAAAATGAAGAAATGCTTGAACAAAATTTAGAAGATAATCCTGAATATGTTGAAAACGAGAAAAAAGCTAAATTACAAAGAAGAAAAATAAGTGGTATAGCAATTGGACTTGCTGCTATTATAGGTTTATCTTCAGGAGCTTATGCAATTGGTTATAGAATTGGTAAGAGAACTTCTAATAAAACTGAAAAGAATGTTACTGAATTATCAAGTGTTTTAGAGTCTCCTCTACCATCAGCTACTCCACTTCCAACTGTTACAATAACACCAGAAGCTACTATGGAAGTAACTCCTAGTCCATCAGCTGAAATAACTCAAACTCCTACATATACCGTAGAAGAAAAAATTGCATTTATTAATGAAAATGTAGATGCTTTTCTTGAAAAATATAATGCTATAACAGGACGTAAGATAGATTATAATCAAGCTTTATTACAATTAGCATATATTAATGGATTAAATCAATCTCAAGTACAATTTGATACTAACGATTATATTTTAGATTTTCTAACTGATTACGGTGCATATTGGGATGCTATGACTACTCAAACTAAAAATAATATTGCCGTTAATGTAGTAGATACTAAAACTGATGAAATTTTAAAATATGAAGATGTTGAATGGGATAAATTAACAGATGCAGAAAAAGAATGTATGTTAGAAAAATTTAAACCTATCCCATTAAAAGGAGAAAATCCTTTTGCTAATGGTGAGTTATATGGACAATATATTTTAGATGCAGAAGATCAAAATGCTTATAATGAACTTGCTTCTCAAATTGAAGATGTAGTTACTTATGCTTATGAAGGAAAAACTGCAGAAGCAGTAGCATCTTCATATAAAGTAAATAGATATGCTGCTGAAAGATATGTTTATGATAATAATCCAGATATTGATTTTAATTATCAAAATTTATCTGAATGTACTAAACTTATGAATAGAGTTATGATTGCTCATGTTACTCATTTCTTACCTGAAAAAACAGAATTTGAAATAGATACATTAGCAGGAAAAACTACTATGATTAACTATGATCATAAAAAAGAAATGGCTTCCTTTGATGAAAATGCAATGGGTTATACTTTAACTAATAATCTTCATTATGATAATGACTATTATTATCAATGGCTTACAATTACTGAAACAAGAAAAACTCTAGAAGAAGCTGAAAATTGCATTTTACCAACTGAGACTCCAAAAGTAAAAACAAGAAGAAGATAGAAAATCATTGACATTAGATGTAAAATCTAATGTCTTTTTGTTTGACTTTAATAACTTTTTTGGATAAGATTAAGTTGGTGATAATATGTTAGTTAATAGTAAAAATATCCTTTTAAAAGCTAAAAAAGAAAAGTATGCGGTCGCACATTTTAATATTAATAATCTGGAATGGACTAGATATATTTTAGAGGAAACTAATCTTCTTAATGTGCCAGTTATTCTTGGAGTAAGTGAAGGCGCTATAAAATATATGGGCGGTGTTAATATCGTATCTTCTATGGTAAAAGCTATGATTAGTGATTTAAATATTACTAATGATGTTGTTCTCCATCTTGATCATGGTTCATCTTTTGAAATGTGTAAGAAGTGCATAGATGCAGGCTTTACTTCAGTTATGATCGATGCTTCAAGATTACCATTGGAAGAGAATATAAGAATAACTAAAGAAGTTGTTAATTATGCCCATAAATATAATGTTACTGTAGAAGGAGAAATTGGTGAAATTGGTGGAGCAGAAGATGGTTTAGAGGGAAAAAATTATAACGCCAAAAAAGAAGATGTTATTTATTATGTTAATGAAACCAATCTTGATAGCGTTGCACCTGCTTTAGGAAGTGTTCATGGATTATATAAAGGACTACCTAAATTAGATTATGAGACTATGAAAGATATTAATAATTCTATTTCTATACCATTAGTACTTCATGGAGGAACTGGTATTTTAGATGAACAAATAAAAAAATCTATTTCTTGTGGTATTGCTAAAATAAATATAAATACTGAATTACAAATAGCTTGGTCAGATGCGGTAAAAAAATATATAAAAGATAATCCTAATATATATGATCCTCGTAAAATTATATCTTCTGGCGAGTCTAATATTAAAAAACATATAAAAGATAAGATTAGTTTACTTATGAACATATAATATAAGAGGAGGAAACTTTATGTCAAAAATACAAATTGAAGGAGGTCACTACTTAACAGGTGAAATAAATATAAGTGCTGCTAAAAATGGAGCAGTTGCTCTTATTCCGGCAGCAATACTTTGTGATGAAGAAGTAACTATTAGTAATCTTCCTGATATAAGCGATATAGATTCATTAAAAGAAATTTTAACTTTTTTAAATGCCAAAATTGATTGCAATAACGATATGATTAAGATTGATTCTTCTAATTTAAATAATCAAGATATTCCTTTAGAATTATCTCAAAAATTAAGAGCATCTTATTATTTTATGGGTTCTTTATTAGGAAAATTCCATAAAGTAAAAATGTATTTTCCAGGAGGATGCTCGATCGGAACTAGACCAATTAACCTTCATTTGAAAGGCTTTGAAGCATTAGGTGCTAAAATAACAGAAGAAGATAACAATTATTTAATAGAAGCCTCAAAATTAAAAGGAAATAAAATATATTTAGATATTCCAAGTGTAGGCGCTACTATTAATATAATGCTAGCAGCAGTAAAAGCAGAAGGAGAAACTGTTATCGAAAATGCAGCCAAAGAACCAGAAATAGTAAATGTAGCAACATTCTTAAATAGTATGGGTGCTAAAATAACCGGTGCTGGAACAAGTATAATCAAAATCAAGGGAGTTAAACATCTTCATAAGGCATTTCATGAAGTAATACCAGATCGAATTGAAGCAGGAACTTATTTGGTAATAGGAGCATTATTAGGAAAAAATTTAACAATAAAAAATATCATTCCTGATCATCTTATATCTCTTATATCAAAGTTAAAAGAATCTGGCGTAAAAATGGATGTTGGAGCAGATTATGTATTTTTTAAAGAGCCAGGTCATTATCAATCAATTAACATAAAAACTCAGGTATATCCTGGATTTCCAACAGATCTTCAGCAAATCTTAATACCGTTTTTAACTCAGTGTGAAGGAATAAGTAACGTTTATGAAACAATATACGAAAATAGATTTCAAAATATCCCTGATACTAAATCTATGGGAGCAGATATTATCGTAAAAGATAATCATCATGCTATTGTTAAAGGTATAACTCCCCTATTTGGTAATAATGTAAATGCTACTGATTTGCGCGGTGGAATGTCAATGGTAGTTTGTGCTTTAATCGCAGAAGGAGTTACAACAATAGATAAGATAGAACATATATTAAGAGGCTATGATCATGTTGTCGAAAAACTACAAAAAGTTGGTGCTAAAATAGAATTAATTTAAATATAATAATACCATAAGAGGTGTCTTATGAAAAAAATTATCTTTATTTTAATTCTTTTTCTTTCTTGTTTTTTAATATATATTAATACTAATAATAAGAAGATTTATTATTTAAATATTGGTGACAGAATTTCTTTTGATAATAAGGATAATGTTTATGGATATTCTTATCATATAAAAAATTATTTATCTAGTAAAAAGAAACTTGCTGGTTATAATGATTATTTTACTAATGAAGATTATCGTATTACTGATCTTATCTCTTTAATTAAAGAAAATAAAATGACTGATTCTAAAAAAAGTCCTAATACAATTAATCAACTTTTAAAAAAGTCTAATTTACTAACTATTTCTATTGGGACTAACGAATTATATTATAAACTTTCTTATAAAAACGGAGATATATATACTTATATAGATGAAATGATGTTAGAATATGAAGAATTATTAAAACTAGTCGCACAGTATCAGCCTAAAAAAATATATATACTTGGATTTTATAATGTTACTAATAAAAGCCAAGATATTTTTGCATATGCTAATTATAAATTATATTATTTAGCTAAAAAGTATGAAATGGAATTTATTAATTTACAAAAAATATTAAAAAGAAATACTGCCTATTTAGATTTTTCTAATAATTATGGCTTAAATAATGAAGAATATCGAAAAATATCACAAATAATTATTGATCAACTTTAAAAAAACTGATATAATACTGATCGTAATTTATATCTATGACTTTTTTAGTCATGGCGGAAGGAGAATTGAAATGAAAAAGGGAATCCATCCTAAAGAAACACTTACAAAGTTTGTATGTTCTTGTGGTAATGTTATTGAAGCGTATTCAACTAAGGGTACAGATACTTATCCAATTGAAGTATGTTCTGAATGCCATCCTTTCTATACTGGAAAGCAAACTATGGCTGCTAGAAAAGGAAATGTTGACAAATTTAATAAGAAGTATGGCTTTACATCAAAAGAAGCTTAAATACTTCTTTTTTATTTACAATACTATTAATTTTGATATAATAAAGAAAAGGAAGTGATCCTAGTGAAAAATAAAAATATTTTAATATATATACTAGATATCTTAGTTATTATTTGTGCTCTATTAGGAATATTTAATGTTTTTCCTAAAGAAATAATTTTTTCTATTGGTCTTTTTTTAATTGGAATTACTTTTTTAATAAGAATGTTAGAAGTAAAAGGAAAAGATAAAAAAGAATTAAGAAAATATTTATTTGGTATTATATTTATTGTAATAATAATTTTATTAAATTTATTTATTAAATAGGAGAAAATATGAATATAGGTATTACAAATGATCATCATGGAGTGATCTTAAAAGAATATTTGACAAAAAAATTACAAGAAGAGGGTTATAATGTAATAAACTTAGGAACGAATAGTTCTGAAAGTGTAGATTACCCTATTTATGCTCATAAACTTGGAAGAGCAATTCAAACCAAAAAAATATCATATGGAATTGCTATTTGTGGAACTGGAATTGGAATGTGTATTGCACTTAACAAAATGAAAAATGTTTATTGTGCTAAAGTTAGTTCTAAAGAAGAAGCTATTTTAGCAAAAGAACATAATAATGCTAACGCAATTAGTATAAGTAGTAATCTTGAAAAAGAAGAAGCTTATATAATTGTAAAATCTTTTCTTGAAGCTATTTTTTCAAATGAAGAAAGACATTTAAGAAGAGTAAATATTATTAAGGAATACGAAATAAATGGTTAAATGGTCTTTGTATATAATTGTTTTGCCATTTATAGTATGGCTACTTGATAGCGTTCAGCTAAATGCTTTCTTTAAAAAAAATAGAGTTTTACAAGCTAGATTTTTTTATATCGTAATAGTATTTATTTTATCGTATTTACTAGTTAATTTTATTTATGATTTTATAGGAGTAATTAATTTATAGGAGAAGAAGATATGAGAAAACTTATTATCTTGTCGGCTGTAATTATATTAGTTCCTTTTTTTATTATCGCTTTTTTTGATCATTTAGAAATAAAAGAGATAAAACTTAATTATATTACCAATGAAGTTGTAAGAATTAAAAGAGAAGATACTGGTAATATAGATAAAGTTTATTTAGAAGAATATGTAGTTGGAGTATTAGCAGGAGAAATGCCAATATATTTTGAAGAAGAAGCTTTAAAAGCTCAAGCAGTAGCGGCTCGAACGTATGTGTTAAAAAGAATGGAATATAATAAAGATAAAGACTATGATGTAGTAGATTCTACAATTAATCAAGTTTATTTAGATAATGAATATTTAAAAAAAGCTTGGGGTAAAAAATATCTTCAAAATATAAATAAACTTCGAAAAGTGGTTAATGCTACTTTAGGAGAATATTTAACGTACAATGAAAAGATAATAGATGCTTTATTTTTTTCTACAAGTAATGGTTATACTGAAGACAGTGCGCTTGTTTTTGGGTTTGATGCCGATTATCTAAAAAGTGTATCTTCATATTGGGATAAAGATACATCGTCAGCATATCTAACTACTACTAAAATACCTTTAAAAAAATTTTATGAAAAGTTAGAATTACCTTATTCTGATAATTTAAAACTTGAAATATTGGAAAGAAGCCAAACTAATAGAATTAATAAACTAAAAATTAATGATCATCCTTTTACCGGAAGAGAACTTTATAATAAATTGGGTTTACGTTCAACTGATTTTACAATGAACTTAGTAAATGAAAACGTTGTTATAAAAACAAAAGGCTATGGACATGGTGTTGGTATGAGTCAATATGGAGCGCTCGGAATGGCAAAAGAAGGATATAAATATAGAGAAATTTTAAGTTATTATTATCAAAACACGGTAATTAAAAAAATATAAACGTATATTTATCTTTATTTAAGTTCATACTTAAAATAGAGGTGAAAATATGAAAGGAAGAAAATTAAAACCATTTGTTATACCAGCTATTTATACGTTATCAGTTATCTTTTTCGCAATGAGTTTATTTTTAGTAAAAAGTATTGTAAACAATATGATGCAAACTAATGATGGTATTAGTAAATATGTTGATCAAGATATTATTAATAACAATAAATACATTCAAGTAGTTTCACAGGATAAAGTGATTTTAAAGCCATATAATAATACTAAAGTAAAAATTTATAAAAACTACTATGACTATACGGGAGCATCCGATTCACAAGAATCATCAATTATATATTATGAAAATACGTATATGCAAAATTCTGGAATAGATTATGAATGTGAAGAGACTTTTGATGTTATAGCAATTTTAGATGGAACAGTTATTAGTGTAAAAGAAGATAATATTTTAGGAAACATTGTCGAAGTAAGACATAATAACGATTTAATAAGTGTTTATCAAAGTTTAGGAACCGTTAATGTTAAAGAAAATGATAATATTATGCAAGGGCAAACTATTGGTACTAGTGGAAGCAATAACTTAAATGCTAATATTCAAAATCATCTTCATTTTGAATTATATCATCAAGGAAAAGTGGTAAATCCTTTAAAATATTATAATTTAAATATAAAAGATCTTTAAGGCTATTAATAGCCTTTTTTTTCATATCTTAATGCATTTATTCATAATATATAGGGGTGCATACTATGAATAAAAAAATAATTAAGAGAGTGCTAGAAGAAGGTAATTATATTTTAGATACTGGTAAAACAGTAAGAGAAATAGCAAAAGTATTTAAAGTAAGTAAAAGCACTGTTCATCAGGATTTAAGTGAAAGATTAAAAGAACTAGATTCAAATAAATATATAGAAGTATTAGAAATATTAAAATATCATTTACAAATAAGACATATCCGTGGAGGAGAAGCTACTAAGAAAAAATATACAAATAAAAAATGTCAATCTAAAGAAAATATCTTATAAAATATTTAAAACATGGTAAAATATATATAGGATGGTGGTAATCATGTTTAATAAGGATATTGGAATTGACTTAGGAACAGCCAATGTATTAATATATATAAAAGGACAAGGCATTGTTTTGAATGAGCCTAGTGTAGTAGCGATAGATTCTGAAACAAAAAGACCTCTTGCAGTTGGTAATGAAGCTCATGATATGTTAGGAAGAACTCCTGGTAAGGTAAAAGCGATAAAGCCTATGAAAGATGGAGTAATTGCTGATTTTGAGACAACTGAAATTATGTTAAATCACTTTATTAAGAAAGTGAATGGTAAAAACTTTTTTTCAAGACCTAGAATACTAATATGTTGTCCTTCTAATATTACTCAAGTAGAAAAGAATGCGATTAAGGAATCAGCAGAAAGAATAGGCGCTAAAAAGGTTTATTTGGAAGAAGAACCTAAAGTAGCTGCTATTGGAGCTGGAATGGATATTTCTAAACCAAGCGGAAATATGGTAATAGACATTGGTGGTGGTACTACTGATATAGCTATCTTATCTCTTGGTGGTATTGTCAATAGCGCTTCTATTAGAATAGCAGGAAATGCTTTCGATAATGATATAGTAAAATACATAAAAGATAAATATAAATTACTAATTGGAGAAAGAACTGCTGAAGATATTAAGATTACTATTGGAACTGTATTTCCTGGAAATAGAGATGAAAAAATGGAAGTAAGAGGCAGAGATCTTGTTACAGGTCTTCCCCACACTATTACTTTAACTTCTGATGAAGTAGAAGAAGCGTTAAGAGAAAGTGTTTATACTATTGTTCATTGCGCTAAGGGTATTTTGGAACAAACTCCTCCAGAATTATCAGCAGATATTATTGATAAAGGAATAGTTTTAACTGGTGGTGGCTCTATGATTGATGGTTTTAATAATCTTCTTGCTCAAGAACTAAAAGTACCAGTATTTGTCGCAGAAAGTCCACTTACTTGTGTAGCAGAGGGAACTGGAATTTTACTAGATAATATTTACTTATTAGAAAGATAAAATAGCTTTATGAGTTATTTTTCATAAAGCTATTTTTTTCTACACCTTCTAAATTAAATTCAGGAATAAAGCTTTCGCTACAAGTATCACCTTCTTGGATGAAGGCATTCTCAATACCTAAATCAATCGCATAATTTATTATTTCGTCATATTCTTCGTTAGATAAGGGACGATTTATTTCTTTATAATTTTCTAAATGATGATTTGGAGTATATTGATTCATGATACTAAGATATATGTTATCATGATAAGTATCATAAAGATATTTAATTATTTTTTTACTATCTTTAGTATATCCTGGCATTACTAAATGTCTTACAATAACTCCTTTTTGGATAAGACCTTTTTTATTAAAAGTGATATTCCCTACTTGTCTATACATTTCTTTAATGGCTTCTGATGCAATTTTAAAATAATTATCTGCTTTTAAATATTTTTTAGCTAGATTTTCGTCAAAAAACTTAAGATCCGGTAAATACACATCAATAAGTCCATCTAATAATTTTAAAGAACTTATATTCTCATAGCCACTAGTATTATATACTATTGGAATATCTAGTCCTTTTTCTTTTGCGGTTTTTAAGGCTTGTGCTATTAAAGGAATAAAATGCGTAGGTGTAACTAGATTTATGTTATTAGCGCCTTTTTCTTTTAACTCAAAGAAAATTTCAATTAGACGTTCTATACTAATTTCTTTTCCAAAATTCTTATTACTAATATTATAATTTTGACAAAATACACATTTTAAATTACAACCACTAAAAAAGATAGCGCCAGATCCATTATTACCAGAAATACAAGGTTCTTCAAAATAATGAAGAGCAGCTCTGGAAATTTTTATATTATCATTAGATTTGCAAAAACCAAGATTATTTTTTCTATTCACTTTGCAATATCTAGGACAAATATTGCATCTTTCAAAATAAGTCATAACTAAATCACCATGCTATTATTATAACATATTATGCTTTATAAATAGATATTTTTGTGTTATAATTAATCTGGTGATTTATATGGACAAAGAATACCAATTAGGAAGCGTAGTAACAATGAAAAAGCCACATCCATGTGGTAGTAATGAATGGGAGATAACAAGACTTGGAGTAGATATTAAAATTAAATGTTTAAATTGCGGTCATACAGTAATGATACCAAGAACTGAGTTTAATAAAAAGATGAAAAAGGTGATAAAATGATTAAAAAAAAGAAAAAAGAAATTAAATTACACCCTGCTCTTTTATTTTTAGCACTTACCGTTGTTGTTATGATAGTATCTTCTATATGTAGTATTTTAAATATTGAGACTAGCTATTATAGTGTAAATCCAGTAACTGGAGATTTAGAAAGTGTTGCAGTTACTATAGATTCATTATTTAATCGAACAGGAATTCAATATCTAATTAGTAATATGTTATCAAACTTTATTAATTTTGCTCCACTTGGGACAATAATAGTTGGTTTACTTGGAATAGGAGTTGCCTATAAATCTGGATTCTTAACAGCAGTTTGTAAAATTATAGAAAAGAGTATTCCTCATAAATTAATTACATTTATAATTATACTATTTGGAATATTAAGTTCTATGTTTTTAGAATCAGGTTATGTTATTATAATTCCATTAGCGGCAATTTTATTTATGAAAATAGGACGACATCCATCAGCAGGAATATGTGCTGCATTTGCAGGAGTAACTTTTGGATATGGTGCTAATTTCTTTGTTAATGGCTTAGATAGCAGTCTTGTTACTTATACAAGAAGCGCTACTAAAATATTAGATACAAGTTATACAGTAGGACTTAGTGGTAACATCTATTTTATGATTATTAGTAGTATTTTGATTGCTTTAGTTGGAACTGTAATTACTGAAAAATACATAATTCCTCGTCTTGGTAAGTATGTTCCATCTTTAGAAGAAGAAGAACCTAAAGAAATAACTGAAAAAGAAAGAAAAGGCTTAATTCTTTCCTTAACTACATTTATTATTATGTCATTAGTTATAATCTACTGTATTATTCCAGGACTTCCATTTTCAGGATTGTTCTTAGATTTAAAAGCTAATACTTATGTAGATCAATTATTTGGAGATAGTTCATATTTTAATCAAGGAATAGTCGTAATAGAAAGTTTTATGTTAATGGTAACAGGACTTATCTATGGTCTTAGAGTAAAGACTATTAAAAATAACCGTGATTTTGTAGATGGAATGAATTACTATCTATCAGAATTAACTTCAATATTAGTTTTAATCTTTTTTGCGGCTCAGTTATGCTTTATCTTTAAGAAAAGTAACTTAGGAGTATTTATAACAGCATCTTTGACTGAAATATTAGGAAAATTACCCCTTACTGGAATTTTCTTAGTAATTATATCTTTTTTGTTTATTATAATATGTGATATATTTTTACCAGTTGCATCAACAAAATGGGCAATTATGTCTCCAGTATTAGTTCCTATGTTTATGCAAAGTTCTCTTGCTCCAGAACTTGCTCAAGCAGTATTTAGAGCAGCTGATAGTTCAATAAAAGGAATAACTCCATTATTTACGTATTTCGTAATTTTGATTGGATTCTTGCAAATATATAATCAAAATAAAAAAGAGTCTGTAACCTTAACGGACGCAATAGCCTTAATAACTCCATATACAATAGCATTTACAGTATTATGGTTATTAATAATATTGGGATTTTACCTAATAGGAATTCCATTAGGTCCTGGAGTAAGTGCTGTATTATAATTCGACAATATAAATAGAAAGTAGATGATAAAATGAGTTTAACAGCAGGTATAGTTGGACTACCTAATGTAGGTAAATCAACATTATTTAATGCAATAACAAAAAAGCATATTTTAGCAGCAAATTATCCATTTGCAACCATTGAGCCCAATGTTGGAGTTGTAACAGTACCAGATGAGAGATTAGATAATCTAAACAGAATGTATAATCCAAAAAGCTTAGTTCCAACAACTTTTGAATTTACCGACATAGCAGGATTAGTAAAAGGCGCTTCTGTTGGAGAAGGACTTGGTAATAAATTTTTATCTCATATTAAAGAAGTAGATGCTATTGTCGAAGTAGTTCGTTGCTTTGATGATGCTAATGTAATTCACGTTGATGGCAAAGTAGATCCCTTAAGTGATATCGAGGTAATTAATGCTGAACTTGCTATTTCCGATCTAGAAATTGTTAATAATCGCCTTGGTAAAATAGAAAAAAAAGCAATTGCTACTAAAGATAAAGCTTCATTGGCAGAAGTTGATTTATTAAAGAGAATAAAGACTTCTCTAGAACAAAATATTCCAGTTCGTAAATTAGAATTTACTAAAGATGAATTAAAGATGATCTCTTCTTTTAGTTTAATAACTCAAAAGCCAATAATTTATGTTGCTAACGTTAAAGAAGCAGATTTGAATCAGCCTAATAAATATGTAGATGCTGTAATAGATTATGCTTTAAAAGAAAAAAGTGAGGTAGTTACCATTTGCGCGCAAATAGAAAGTGAGCTAAGTGAAATGGATAGCTTTGATCGAGAAGAACTATTAAAAGAGTTAGGAATATTTGAAAGTGGTTTAGATCAATTGATTAAAAAAACCTATGATTTATTAGGATTAGCAACTTATTTTACCGCTGGTGCTGATGAATGTAGAGCATGGACTTTCCGTAAAGGAATGAAAGCGCCTGAATGTGCAGGTATAATTCACAGCGATTTTGAAAAAGGATTTATTAAAGCCGAAATTATGAGTTATAATGATTTAATCTTATGTGGTTCAGAAAAAGAAGTACGTGATTCTGGGAAAATGCGTTTAGAAGGAAAAGATTATGTAATGCAAGACGGAGATATCTGTCATTTTAGATTTAACGTATAGGAGGAAGAAAATGCTACCAAAAAGAAAAATAGAACAAATTATTAATTATGCTCTTAATAAAGGAGCAGATTATGCAGAAGTTTTTCTTGAAAACTCAAAGAAAAAGATTATTAAATTATCAGATTCAAAAATAGATAATATTAATAATGAGAATCTTTATGGTATTGGAGTACGATTAGCCTATAAAAATGAAACATATTATGTTTATTCTAATGATTTAAAAATAAAAAATATATTAAATCTTATAGATAACATAAAAATTCTTTGTTCTAAGAAAAAATTAGAAAATATAAACTTACCAAGATTAAAAAAATATCATGATGATATTAAAATTCCTCATGATTCATATTCTTCAAAATATAATTTATTACATGAATTAGATAGATATACTAGAAGTCTTTCTGATAAAGTATCTCAAGTAGAAATATCTTTTTTAGAATATGATCAAAAAGTTATTGTTGCAAGTTCTGATAATGTATATAAAGAAGATAATCGTATTTTAACTAGAATGTATTTTTATGTTTATGTAAAAGAAAATGACATAACCGAAAGCGCATATTATGCTCCTGGAGCAAAACAAGGATATGAATTTCTTGATAAATTAAAATTAAAAGAAATTGTTCAAAGCTTAACCGAAAGTGCAATAAAAAAATTAGATTCAATTCCTTGTCCTGGTGGAAATATGCCAGTAATAATTGGAAATGGCTTCGGTGGAGTTATTTTTCATGAAGCTTGTGGCCATGGCTTGGAAGCTACTTCAGTAGCTTCTAATGAGTCAATTTTTAGTGGTAAGTTAAATCAAATGATTGCATCTCCTATTGTAACCTTAGTTGATGATGCGACAATAAAAGGGTCTTGGGGAAGTAGTAATATAGATGATGAAGGAAGCATATCCCAAAAGAACATTTTAATTAAAGATGGTAAGTTGAATAAATATTTAATTGATAAACTAAATAATAGAAGTATGAAACAAAAAATATCTTCATCCGGAAGAAGAGAAAATTATAAATTTGCTCCAACTTCTAGAATGAGTAATACTTATCTTGCTCCAAGAAAAGATAAAATCTCAGATATGATAAAATCAATAGAATATGGTTTATATGCTAAAGGCATGGGAGGTGGAAGTGTTAATCCTCATACTGGAGATTTTAACTTCGCTGTTAATGAAGCATATTTAATTGAAAAAGGAAAAATAACATCTCCAGTAAAAGGTGCTAGTTTAATTGGAAATTCCACCGAAATATTAAAAGAAATATCTATGATAAGTGATGCTTTAGCTTTAGAAAGCGGATATTGCGGAAGCGTTAGTGGTAGCGTTCCAGTTACTGTTGGAGAACCAACTATTAAAGTTGATAATATTTTAGTAGGAGGTGTAAAATAATGAAATATCAAAATATTTTTAATTATGCTAAAGAAAAAGGAATAGAATATTTATTAATAAATTCGAGAAAAGTTACGTCTTTAGATTTCGAAGTATCTAATGATAAACTAAAAAAATATACATCTTCTATAGTAACTACTTATCTAATTACTGCTTATATAAATAACAGAAATATTACTTTTGAGACAGAAAATTTAAAAAATTATTCTAAGATTATAGATGAATTAATAGATGATGCTTCTTTATTAGAAGAAACTACTAATAACTTTTATAAAATAAAAGAAAATATTATAAATAAAGAAAAGATACTTCTTTCTTCTAATTTTGATATTAAGTTAAAAGAATTACTATCTTTACATGAGTTTCTTAATGTATATCCTCTTTTAACTAATATAGATGCTTGTTATGGAGAAAGTATCACAGAAATAGAAATTCATACAAGTGATAATAAATATTTGAGAGACATAAATAAAGTTTATTATTTTACCACAGAAGTATTTGCAACCAATGATGGGATTAATTCTAGTAGCTATGCTATCAAAGAAAGTACTAAAGATGAAATAGATATTAAGAAAACTGTTTTAAATACGATAGAAGATACTTTAAATAAGTTAAACTGTCAAACAATTAACTCAGGAAGATATAAAGTTCTTCTTACAAATGAAGTTTCTGCTAATATATTAGAGTCTTTTATTTCTATTTTTTCTGCATTATCAATAGAAAAGAAGATATCTTTACTAACTGATAAGCTTGATCAAAAAGTTTTTTCTTCTAAATTAAATATCATAGAAGATCCTAATAATAAAGATTATATTGGAAAAAGACTGTTTGATGATGAGGGTAACAAAACAAAATATAAAGAAATAATTAAAGAAGGAATTTTTAAACAAGCTCTATATGATAATCAAACAGCACTAAAAGAGAAAAAAGATTCAACTGGTAATAGTTATGGAAAAATATGGACTAGAAATTTACATATTCAAAAAGGTTCTACTAGTTACGAAGATTTAATAAAACAAATGCATACTGGTATTATTATTAATGAAATTCAGGGAATGCACGCAGGCATTAATAAAACTAATGGAGATATTTCTTTACAAGCTGCAGGATATTATGTAGAAAATAGTCAAGTGAAATATCCAGTCAAGTTATTTGTTTTAGTAACAAATATTTTCGAATTATATAAAAATATCTCTGATATAGGTTCTGATTTAGAATTCTTTGATTCTAGCTGTGGTAGCCCTAGTCTTTTAGTTGATAACATTCAAATAAGTAAGTAAATAGCTTACTTATTTTCTTTACATTAAACTACTTATTTGTTATACTTAATTTAAAGAATAGAGGTGGCTAATGTGATTGAAAATAGCCGTGTTAATCAAAAAATAATAGAAAGTTTTAATATTTTAGGCATTATTCCTACTGATAATTATGAACTTATAAAAAAAGTGTATTCTAAGAAAAAATCTGATAATAAGGATAATTTACATATACTTAAAGATCTTGAAATTGCTTATTTAAATATTATAAATTATCTAGATAATAACGTAAACAAGATAGAAACATACACAAAAGAAGATTTTGTTAATTATCTAAAAAATGAATTAAATGAAATGCCTAAAAAAGAAATAGGAAAAACTACTTTATTTGATATATATAATAATCTTCAGAATATTTATTTGAAGGGTGCTAGCTTAAAAGAAAAACTTGCTTTTCAAATAGATATTTATCTAAAAAGTAATTTTTTAAATATAATATATCAAGATCTTTATTATGATCATTTAAAAAAAGAAATAATCCTTAGTATAAAAGAAGATAAATTTATTAATGGTTATAAATTTACCCTAGCAAATGATACAATCGTTTATGAATACCAAAATGATTATACAAGAGAATTCTTAACTAGATTATTAGAAGTAATATCCCCTTTAATGAAAGAATATTTTTATTATTTAATTAAATATTCTAAAGAAAATTTAATTTATAATCGATCTATTAAACTTCCTTATTTTATGTTAAATATTTCCAGTGATAGTTTATACCTACAATTTATTAATAACCATAATTGTCCTCTAAAATTAGCAATATCTTATTTCTTAGATGGCAATATAAACATAAATACTAATGATATGATGATTAAAAAAATAATTGAAAGTAAGAAGTATTTCTTATTAAAATCAATTTTAGTTTCTAAAGAAGAGCTCCCTGATTGGCTTAAAGAAAATATTTCATTTAAAATGACTAATTATGATATAACTGAAATTTCTAGTGAACTTGCTAAAAGAGTAATTTCTAAGGAAAATAGTGATTCATTGCTAATAAGTATCAGCGATATCTTAAAAACTTATATATTAAAAGAAGAAGAAAATAATCAAATATTAGAAAATTTAAAAGAAGAAATCAATCCTTTCTTAAATAATTTTGATCGAGTAAAGAAAATAGATTTCTTATCAGATGCTCAAAAAATAATAATTACTACAAAACAAGAAAGACAAATAGTATATGATGTATTAGATTATAATAAAATTAAAGCAGATTCTAGTAGTGATATTTTACCTCAAGCTAGTAAAATTTTAAATAATATTTATGACAGTATTTTAAGTTATTATAATTATTGCAAGTTAAATATAGAATATTCTAAAGTAGAATATCATCTTCATATTATGAATTCCTTATTTGATTTAAAAATTTCTAAAGATTATTTCTTAATATACTTACGTAATGATACTTGCTATCATATTACAGATGATAGCAAATTAGAAATAAAATATACCCTTAAAAATGAGTTTGAAATAAACACTAATAATAAAGAAGTTCAAAGATATATAACTAAGAATATTAATATTTTATTAAAGAAAATGTATATTCCTTTTTTTGAAATACCACTATGGAGTAAGAAAATAATAAAAAAAACAAATAAATAGTTTACTCTACTTAAATAATCTGTTATAATACATAGCGAAGAGCGAGAGCTCCTTGCCCATTTGTTTGGGCCGTAAGACCAAAAGGAGGTGTAGAAAATGAATAAATATGAAATCATGTTTATAGTAAAACCTAACTTAGAAGAAAGTGAAATTAAAAAGACAGTAAAAGCATTAGAAAAGACTTTAACTGATACTAAGACAAAAATTACTTTATCAAAAGAATTAGGTCAAAAAGAATTTGCTTATGAAATTAAGAAATTCAAATCAGGATACTATTACTTATACAACGTAGAAACTTCATCAGAAACAGCAATTAAAGAATTTGATCGTATTGCTTCTCTTAATGAAAATGTTCTTCGTCATTTAATTATTAATTTAGATAAGTAAGAGGTGTTATATGAACAAAGTGTTATTAATCGGAAGATTAACTAGAGATCCTGAATTAAGATATACAGGTTCTAATAGAGCTGTTACTCAAATTACTATAGCAGTAAATCGTAACTTTACTAATCAAAATGGTGAAAGAGAAGCTGATTTTATTAACGTAGTAGTATGGGATAAAGCTGCTGAAAATTTAAAAAAATACGTAGGTAAAGGTAGAATGGTTGCGGTAGAAGGAAGAATTCAAACTAGAAATTACGATAACAACGAAGGTAAAAAAGTATATGTTACTGAAGTAGTTGCTCAAAATGTTCAATTTTTAGATTCTAGATCTGCAAGTGATAATAGTGCTTCTTATACTCAAGTAGCACCAACAAATACAAACAATGTATCTCCTTATGATTTTGATAATAACAATAATATGGAGACAGTTAATGTAGAAAGTGATCCATTTGCAAGTTTTGGTTCTTCAGTTGATTTAAGTGATAATGACCTACCATTTTAAAAAAGGAGGGAAACTATGGCAGAATTTCGCGCTAAAAAAAGAAAAAAAATATGTCATATGTGTGCCGGAAAGACTGTAGATTATAAAGATGTTGCAATTATTAGCAAATATATTAATGAAAATGGTAAAATTTTACCAAGAAGATTTACAGGAACTTGTGCTGAGCATCAAAGACATGTAGCAAGAGAAGTAAAAAGAGCAAGATTTATGGGATTTATTCCATTTTGTAGATAAGAGATATAACCTAAGATTATATCTTTTTTTAATGACAGAAATTTTAATTTATAGTATAATTAATTATGTGGATGTGAAATAATGAAGGAAGAAATGATTATACCTGTTCTAAATAAAATAAAAAAATCTAATAATATTTATATTATGCCTCATAAAGGAATAGATTTAGACGCCTTTGGAGCAAGTCTTGGCTTGTATTTTTACTTAAAAAGTATAGGAAAACATTGCCAAGTAGTTATAAGTGAGTATCAATATGACTTAAGCGTAGAAAAAGCTCTTAATGAGTTAAAGCATCAAGGATTAGAATTTGAACGCTATCAAGGAGATGAAAAATTTTTTGATAATGATCTTCTTATAGTTTTGGATTGCTATAAAAAAGAACTTACAGATAATGAAGCTGTCTATGAAAAAATTAAAAATAAAATTATTATTGATCATCATTATAGTACTGAAGATTTAGATAACAGTATTACAAGTTACATATATAATAATGCTTCATCAACTTGTGAATTAATTACAGAAATATTAAAAGAAGAAAATACTATTATTCCAGATTATATATATACCCTTTTACTTTCAGGAATAGCAGTTGATACAAGTAATTTTACTATGAAGGTAACTGCTTCTACTTATTTAATGGCTGCTTATCTAACTAATAAAGGGGCAGATTTAAAAGAAATACAGTTTCTTTTAAAAGAAAATATAGAAGAATATTTTAAAATCCAAAAAGTTATAAAAAATATCAAAATTGTAAATGATGTTATTGCTATTAGCAAAGCAGATGATGAAATATATGATAAAGAATTTCTAGCAAAAGTGTCATCTACCCTACTGCGTTTTGAAGATATAGAAATATCATTTACTATTGGAAAAATTAGCGATAATATTGTTGGAATAAGCGCTAGAAGTCTTGGAAACTATGATGTATCTAAATATATGCGATTATTAAATGGTGGTGGTAGCATTACTGATGCTGCCACACAAATAAAAGATACATCAATAGATAAAGTAGAAAATAAACTTTTAGAAACAATAAAAGGAGGGAAATAATGAAAGTAATTTTTATCAAAGATTTACGTGGTCAAGGAAAGAAGTCTGAAATCAAAGAGGTTTCTGATGGTTATGCTCAAAATTTTCTAATTAAAAACGGATATGCAGTTAAATATACTAAAACTAGTTCTACTCGTTTAGAAAACGATCTTATTTTAAATGAAAAAGAAACTAAAAGAAAAACCGAAGAAGCTTTAAAAATAAAAGAATCTCTTGAAAAATTAAACTTAAAGTTCCCAGTAAAAACTGGTGTTCAGGATAAAGTATTTGGTTCTATTTCTAGTAAACAGATAGAAACTGAACTAACTAAGAAAGGTTTTAAAATAGATAAAAAAAATATAGAGATAGTAAACCCTATTTCTAGTTTGGGATATCATAATATAGTTATAAATCTATTTAAGAATGTGAGTGCTAATATAAAAATAGAAGTTGTAAAAAAATAAAAATAAAAGAAGGTGAAATCCATGAAAGAAAGAACATTGCCTCATAATCTTGAAGCAGAACAATCCCTATTAGGGTCTATGTTCATGTCTTTTGGTGCCCTTCAAAAAGCGTGCGAAGAAGTCGACCGAGATATATTTTATCAAGAAAATAATGCTAAAATATTTGAAGTAATTAAATACTTGTATGAAAATCAAATTCCAGTAAATAATTCTTCGGTAATAACTGAATTAGTTAAACGTTCTTGGTTAATACCAGTAGGTGGTGCACCATATTTAAGTGAAATCCAAAATAGTGTTGCTACTGGTGCTAATGTAGAATATTATATTAATATTGTCTTAGAGCAATATACCCTAAGAAGGATGATTGAAGTAGCAACTAATATTGTTACTGAGTCTTTTAAAAATGAAAGTAACGTTGCAGATTTGATGGAACTTGCTGAAACCAGTATCTTAAATGTTGCTAAAAGTAGAAAAACTGGAGAATTTCGAAAAATTCAAGATGTTTTAACTAAGACACAAGAAGATATAGAGTTACTTGCAAAACAAAAAGGAGCAGTTACTGGACTTACTAGTGGATTATATGATTTTGATGCTCTTACTTCTGGCTTTCATCCCAAACAATTAATAATTATTGCAGCACGACCTGCTGTTGGTAAAAGTGCTCTTGCTTTAAATATGTTAACAGCGGCCGCAAAATCTACTAAGAAGTCTATTGCAATGTTTTCTCTTGAAATGCCTGCCGAACAATTAGCAATGCGTATGCTTAGTTCTTTAGGACAAATTAATGGTAAAAAATTACAAACTGGTAAATTAGAAAGCGAAGATTGGAGGCGTCTTAATGAAGCTATAAGTCAGCTTTCTGATACTAACATTTATTTTCATGATGCTGGAGGAATTACCATTGGAGAAATTAAGGCTAAATGTCGAAGACTTTCTACGCAAGGAGAAGGTCTTGGCATGGTAATTCTAGACTATTTGCAGTTAGTAAGTGGTTCTTCTAAAAGTAGCCAAGCTAATCGTCAACAAGAAGTATCTGAAATATCTAGAGGACTAAAAACTATGGCTATGGAATTAGATGTCCCAGTAATAGCGCTAGCTCAGTTATCACGTGATGTTGAGAAAAGAACTGATAAAAGACCAGTTTTAAGTGATTTGCGTGAATCTGGTTCTATTGAACAAGATGCCGATATTGTAGTAGCAATCCATCCTAAAGATGGAACAGAAAATTTACCTCCAGATGATTCAGTACCGTCACCTACAGAACTTATTATCTTAAAACATCGTAATGGACCTACTGGTACTATTAATATTTTGTTTAAAAAAAACACATCAACCTTCCTATCATATAAGAAAGAAGATGATTTAAGTGGCAAATAAATGGACTATTTCAATGATTTTTATGGTTATTGTAGTAAGTATTTTTCTTGTTTTATTTGGTTATACTAATACGAGAAATAAAATTCCTAGCGAAGTATATAAAGTTTATCTTGATGGAGATGAAATAGGAAATATTTCATCAAAAGAAAAGTTTGAAGAGTTAATCAATGTTAATCAAGAAGCACTTAAGAAAAAATATGAAGTTGATAATATTTATGCTCCTAAGGGCGTTGAAATAAAAAAAGTTATTACATATAACAATAAATTAGATAATGAAATAGTAGTATATGATAAAATTAATAATAAAAAACCGTTCACTGTAAAAGGAACAATTATTACTATTACTGATAGCGATGGCAATAAAAAATATATCAATGTCTTAAAAAAATCAATATTTGATGATGCTTTAAAAATTATGATTAAAGCTTTTGTTGGAGAAGAAAGTTATACTAAGTATATGAATGGTACTCAAGATAAGATTGAAGATGAAGGAAGCACTATTGAAAATATTAGTTCTTCTGAAACTATAACATATAAAGAAGACTTAATTTCTACCAACGAAGATATTTTTATGGATGCTGATAATCTAGCTCGTTATTTAATGTATGGAACAACAAACTTACAAACAACATATACAGTTAAAGCAGGAGAAACAATAGAAGAAATTGCTAATAATAATAGAATGAACGTTCAAGAATTCTTAATTGCTAATCCACAGTTTACTAATGCTAATAACTTATTATATGAGTCTCAGCAAGTTATTGTAGAATTAACTAATCCATTAATAAATATAGTTGTTGAAAAAACAGTTGTAGAAATTCAAGAAAAAGCTTTTCAAACAGAAATTCAATATGATTCTGATAAAAATATTGGTTATCAAGAAGAAGTACGTGCTGGAGAAAATGGTTCATATTTAGTAGTATCTACAGCGCAGTATATAAATGGTCAGTTAACCGGTTCTTCAGTAAATCAGTCAACTGAGTTAAAACCTGCAATCAATAGAATCTTGGTAAAAGGCGATAAATATGTTCCTAGCGTAGCAGATTTATCATATTGGGCATGGCCTACTAAAACACCATATACGGTTACTACTAATTATCAGTATCGTTGGGGTGAATTCCATGGAGCTATTGATATAACTGGAACTGGTTATGGTTCTGATATCTATGCTGCTAATAATGGAACTGTCTATAAAGTAGGATCTGGTCACAAAACTAGAGGAGTTTATGTTATTATTAAACACAATGTAAATAATCTATATACTATTTATCAGCACTTAGCTAGTTATAGTGTTGTTGAAGGACAAACAGTTACTAGAGGACAGAGAATAGGTGCAATGGGAAATAGTGGATTTGTTTCTCCTAAGCCAAGTGCTTCTAATCCATATGCAGGTACCCATTTACACTTTGCCTTTTTCTATGGCCCACCAGGTGAAGGCGGACAATATACTAATCCATGGAATTTCTACCGATGAGAATAGTTGTATTATCTAGTGGTAGTAAGGGAAATACTACATATATGGAATTTGGCAAAGAAAAAATGCTTATTGATGCTGGTAATAATAATAAATATATTACTTTTAAATTAGAAGAATTAAATGTATCTCTTCAAGATATTAATGAAATATTACTTACACATACTCATATAGATCATACCGCAGGATTAAAAGTATTATTAAAAAAAACAAATGCTAAAGTTTATTTAACTAAAGAAATGCTTGCAGATTTACCGTTTATTGAAAATTATCAATTAATAGAGGATTTAACTTTTAAATGTGGGGAAGTTTTAGTAAATGCTTTTAAAACTTCTCATGATGCAAGCTCTTCTTTAGGATATGTTATCACTTATGAAAATAAAAAGATTACTTATGTAACAGATACTGGGTATATTAACAGTAGATATTTTGAATTGCTCAAAAATAGTGATCTTTATATAATGGAAAGTAATCATGATGTTGAAAAGCTTATGGAAGGAAAATATCCTTTTGAATTAAAAAAAAGAATACTAAGTGATAAAGGTCATTTATCTAATACAGATGCTTCTAAGTATTTATGTGAATTTCTTGGTAATAATACAAAATACATCTTTTTAGCACATCTTAGTGAAGAAAATAATGATCCTGAAATTGCGCTTCATACTTTGGAGGAACGTTTAAATAAAATTGATAATAAAGTAGAAAAAATATATATTGGGAAACAAAATGAGATGAGTGAGGTTATTAATTTATGATAAAGATACTTTGTGTAGGAAAGATAAAAGAAAACTATTTGAAAGAAGCAATTGCTGATTATCAAAAAAGAATATCAAAATATCATAAATTAGAAATTATTGAAGTTCCTGACAGTGATATTTCAAAAGAAGAAGATTATCTTTTAAAAAATATAAATCAAAAAGATTATATAATTACTCTAGAAATAGAAGGAAAGCAAATAAAATCCTTAGAATTAGCTAAAAAGATAGATGAAGTATTTATTACTAATAGTAGTATTACTTTTGTAATAGGAGGATCATATGGACTGTCTTCTAAGATAAAAGAATTAAGTAATTTTCATCTTTCTTTTTCATTATTAACATTTCCTCATGGTTTATTTAGAGTAATATTACTTGAACAGATATATCGAGCTTTCAAAATTTTAAATAATGAGAGCTATCATAAATAAAAAGAGGGATTGATAAAATGAAATTTGTAATATTAACTGAAAAAGAATTTGAAAAATACGAAGGGACATTTCCTAATAGTTATTTTTATCAAACAACAAATTGGGCTCACTTAAAAGAAAATAACGCTTGGAAAGCTCATTATACTGCAATAAAGGAAAAAGATAAAGTAGTAGGAATTGGAATGCTATTAGAAAAAAAGCTCTTCTTAAACAAAAGTTTATTCTATTTACCAAGAGGTTTTCTTACTGATTATAAAAATACTAAATATTTAAAGTTTTATACTGAATCATTAAAAGAATATGTTAAGAACAATAATGGAATTTTCTTTAAGATAGATCCACTAATTTGGTATAAAGAAAGAGACAATACTGCTAATATTGTTGAAGGTGGTATTGATAATGAAAATATTGTAAATGATTTAAAGAAAATGGGATATATTCACAAAGGATTTACTAAAGGATATACTGATGAATATCAAGCTAGATGGTCCTATGCTTTAAATATTAAAGATAAGACTTTTGAAGAAATTTTTTCTAAGATGCATGAACGTGCTAAAAGAAGTATTAAAAAGTATCAAAAATATCCATTGATTAGCAAGTTTTTAACTAGTAAAAATATAGATGATTTTTTTGAATTAACAGAGCATACTTGTAAAAGGCAAAAACAATCTAACAGAACTAAAAAATATTATCAAAAAATATATGATGTTTTTTCTAAGAATGAAGATGTTAAAATACTAGTAATATATTTAAATAAAAAAGAATATCTAGATAAATTTGATGAAAAAGATCCTTCATATTCGTTAGTATTAGAAGATAAAAGAGAAGAAATCCCCTTAGCAGGTGGCTTATTTATTTGTCATGCTAAGACGGTCAATTATGTATATGGATGTGCTTATCAAGATTATATGAAGATAATGGCTCAATACAAAGTGCAGTGTGATATGATTAAATATGCTATTGAAAATAAATATGAAACATATGATTTTGGGGGAATAACTGGTAATTTTGATCCAGAAAGCCATGCCTACGGAATATATGGATTTAAAAGAGGGTTTGCTGGTTATGTTATTGAATATATTGGTGAGTTTGATTATCCTGTAAATAAATTTTATTACTTCCTTTATAAAATATTATATCGGGGATATGAACTAATGAAAAAGATAAGACAGAAAAAGATAAAAGAGTAATTATCTTTTACTTTTCTTTTTCTTTAAAATTTGATACAATAGTTATTAGTGAATAGAAGGTGACGTTATGGGAAAAATAATTGCGATGGTAAATCAAAAAGGTGGAGTTGGAAAGACTACTACTAGTATTAATTTAGCAGCATCGCTTGGAATCCTAGACAAAAAAGTCTTATTAGTTGATTTAGATCCACAAGGAAACGCTACTACTGGAGTTGGTATTAATAAAGGTGATTTGTCTGCAACTATTTATGAAGTGTTAACTGATCATGCACAAATAGAAGATGCTATAATTGAAACCAAATATAAGAATTTAAGTATTTTACCAGCAACAGTTAATCTTGCTGGATTAGATATAGAATTTTTGAAAAAAGAAGATCATGCTAGTAGTGAGAATTTTGATAAGACTATTCAATTAAAAGATAAATTATCTAAAGTAAAAGATAAATATGATTTTATTATAATAGATTGTCCGCCTTCTCTTGGTATTTTGACTACAAATGCTTTAACTGCAGCTAATTCCGTTATTATTCCTGTTCAGTGTGAATTCTTTGCCTTAGAAGGAATAATGCAACTTATAAACACGATTATGCTTGCTCAAAAAAAGTTAAATCCTAAATTAGATATAGAAGGAGTTCTTTTAACAATGCTTAATTCTAGGACGAACTTAGGTTTAGAAGTAGTAGAAAATATTAGAGGTTTCTTTAAAGAGAGGGTTTATAATACGATTATTCCTCGTCTAATTAGATTATCAGAAGCTCCAAGTCATGGAAAACCCATAGTAGCGTATGATCCAACTAGTAGAGGAACGTTAGCTTATTTAAATTTAGCTAAGGAGGTAATAGAAAGAAATGGAACAAAAGAAGAAAGCGTTAGGTAGAGGGTTAGAACAATTATTTAATAATGAAGGAATAGATTTTGATTCTTTTGAAGAAAATATTATTAAATCTTCTAAACCTTCTGATGTTGTAGAAATATCATTAGATGAAATAAGAAGTAATCCATATCAACCAAGAAAAACTTTTAATCAAGAAGCATTAGATGAACTTGCTGAATCAATAAAGAATTATGGAGTATTTCAACCAATAATAGTAAAGAAAAGTATAAAAGGATATGATATAGTAGCAGGAGAAAGACGTGTTAAAGCTTCTTTATTGGCAGGGCAAAAAACAATACCAGCAATTATCAGAGATTTTTCTGATGATGAAATGCGTGAGATTGCTTTATTAGAAAACTTACAAAGAGAAAATTTAACTGCAATAGAATTAGCGTGGGCTTATAAAGGAATAATTGATAGCCTTCATATAAGGCAAGAAGATTTAGCTGCTAAAATAGGAAAAAGCCGAAGCCACGTTACAAATACTTTAGGACTATTAAGATTGCCAGAAAATGTTCAAAATATGATATTAGAAAATAAAATTTCAATGGGGCATGCAAGGGTACTTAGTAAATTAGATAATGATGAAGAAATTTCTAAGATTGCTCAAAAAGTGGTTGATGAAAATATTAGTGTTCGTGATCTAGAAGAAATTAGTACTGATGAACACTTAGAAAAGAAAGTTCCTATTAAAAGAGTTGAGCATGAAAATAAGTATAATTATATTGAAAATGAATTGCGTGATGTATTAGGAACCAAAGTTAAAGTAAATAATGGTAAAATGGAAATATTCTTTGATAGTGAATCGGATTTAATTAGAATATTAGATATTATGGATATAGAAATAAAGTAGGATTTACCAGTCCTTCTTTTTTTATGGCATGCTTTGACAGAATAAAAATAATCGTTTAAATATTATAGAATTTTTTATTATATTAATATGATACAATAAAATCGTATAAATTTTAAAATATAAGAAATATGTCGGAATTTGTAGGCTTTAAAACATTGAAAATAAAGAAATAGAAAGATATAATTAACTTGGAAGTAAGAAGGAGAGGTGCAAATATGAGTGGCAAAGTAAAATGGTTTAATAATGAAAAAGGCTATGGCTTTATTGACTATATGGCTGATGAAGACATTTTTGTTCATTATTCTGCAATTAAACAAGAAGGTTACAAAACCCTTACAGAAGGTCAAGTAGTTAACTTCGATTTAATTGAAACTCCTAAAGGCTTACAAGCTATCAATGTTATCGCAAATAGCGAAGCTAAGGTTAACTAAAGAAATAGACTGATAATAATATTTTATATTTATCAGCTTTCTTTTTTTTGTAAAATTAGCACTCTATATTGACAAGTGCTAATTTTGTGATATAATATTAATGTAACTAGTAAAGGAGAGTGATATTATGAATTATAATAATGAAGAAACAGAAAACGTTCTTGAAAAATATGGACGAGATATAACTAAATATGCTGCCTCAGGTAAACTTGATCCAGTTATTGGCCGTGATGAAGAAATACGTAGTATTACACGTATTTTGTCACGAAAAACTAAAAATAATCCAGTTTTAATTGGTGAACCTGGTGTAGGTAAAACTGCTATAATTGAAGGCCTTGCATCTAGAATTGTAAAAGGAGATGTTCCTCTTACCTTAAAAGATAAAACTATTTGGGAATTAGATATGGCATCCTTAATAGCGGGTGCTAAATACCGTGGTGAATTCGAAGAAAGACTTAAAAATGTACTTAACGAAGTTCAAAAAAGTGATGGAAAAATAATTATGTTTATCGATGAAATTCATATGATAGTAGGAGCTGGCAAACTAGAAGGCGCTATGGATGCTGGTAATATGCTAAAACCAATGCTAGCTCGTGGTGAAATTCGTTGTATAGGTGCTACTACTCTTAATGAATATCGTAAATATATTGAATCAGATGGAGCCTTAGAAAGAAGATTCCAAAAAGTAATGGTTAAAGAACCAACTGTATTAGATACTATAACTATCCTACGTGGTTTAAAAAATAGATTTGAAATGCATCATGGAGTAAATATAACAGATAAAGCTATAATAGCGGCAGTTACTTTATCAAATAGATATATTACAGATAGATTCTTACCAGACAAAGCAATTGATCTAATAGATGAAGCTTGCGCTACTATTAAGGTTCAAATGGAATCTGTCCCAGAAGATCTAGATATTTTATCACGTAAAATAATGCGTCTTGAAATAGAAAAAGAAGCTATCAAAAAAGATAAAGATTCTTTAAGCATAGCACGTAAAGAAGAAATAGATAAACAATTAATAGACTTAAAAGAAGAAGAGAAAAAATTAAGAACAGCTTGGGAAAATGAAAAACAAATTAATGAAAAAATTAATCTAAAAAAGAAAGAATTAGAAAAAGCTAGATTTGACTTAGAATTAGCAGAAAGTAATTACGATCTAGAAAAATCAGCTAGATTAAGACATGGAGTAATTCCTTCATTAGAAAAAGAAATTTCAGAACTTAATAAGAAAGATGAAAATAAAATATTAAGTGATGAAGTAACAGAAGAAAGAGTTGCTGAAATAGTTTCTAAATGGACTAATATTCCACTTACTAAATTAGTAAGCGGTGAAAAAGAAAAAGTTCTTCATCTTGAAGAGAATATGAAGAAACGTGTTAAAGGACAAGATGAAGCTATTAAATTGGTAAGTGACGCTATTATAAGAGCTCGTTCTGGAATAAAAGATGCTAATCGTCCGATTGGTTCATTTATATTCTTAGGCCCAACTGGTGTAGGAAAAACAGAAGTTGCTAAAACATTAGCCTATGAATTATTTGATGATGAAAAGCACTTAATAAGACTTGATATGAGTGAATATATGGAACCACATTCAGTTGCTCGTTTAATAGGATCTCCTCCAGGATATGTAGGATATGATGATGGTGGACAATTAACAGAAGCCGTACGCCGAAATCCTTATAGCATAATTCTATTCGATGAAATAGAAAAAGCTCACCGAGATGTTTTCAATATTTTACTTCAAATCTTAGATGATGGTCGTATTACTGATAGCCATGGTAAAACAGTAGATTTTAAAAATACTATTATAATTATGACTAGTAACATAGGAAGTGAATATATTCTAGATAATGATATTACTAATAGTAATCAGATAATGCTTAAATTAAGAGAATATTTTAAACCAGAATTTTTAAATCGTATAGATGAAATCATTATTTTTAATGCTCTTAATAAAGATGTTGTTTATGAAATTTTGGATAAATTAATTGATGATTTAAACTCTAGAATTAAAGATAAAAATATTCATCTAGAAGTTACTAAAGATGCTAAAGATTATATTATTGAAAAATCTTATGATCGTAATTTTGGAGCACGTCCTTTAAAAAGATTTGTAACTAAGAACATAGAGACTATGTTAGCTCAAAATATTATCGAAAATAAGATTAATCCTGGAGATAATATTAAAGTTGTTCTTGAAAATGATAAATTAGCGTTAAAAATATAAAGAATGATCTATGTTTTAAATAGAAACATAGATTTTTTCTTTAAATTATTATATAATACCTATATAAAGATGGGGTTATTCATCTTAAAGAAGATAAATAATCCCATATTTTAAACATAAATATATAATATAATGAAAATGGAGGTATTAAAATGCTATTATATAATACAAAATCAAGAACAATTGAAGAGTTTATTCCTCATGATTCTAAGAAAGTAAAACTTTATACTTGTGGACCTACTGTTTATAGTTATGCTCATATTGGTAATTTGCGTTGTTATATTATGGAAGATATTTTAGAAAAATCTCTTCGTTATTTAGGATTTAACGTAAAAAGAGCTATGAATATTACGGATGTAGGACATCTTAGTAGTGATTCTGATACTGGTGAAGATAAAATGGTAAAAGGCGCTATAAAAGAGCATAAAAGTGTTCTAGAATTAGCTAAATTTTATACTGATAAATTTTTTGATGATTGCGCTAAACTAAATATCAAAAAGCCAGAAATAGTTGTTCCTGCTACTACTTGTATTCCTTTATATATAGACATGATTACTAGACTTTTAGAAAAAGGATATGCTTACTTTTCTAACGGTAATGTATATTTTGATACTTCTAAATTAAAAGAATATTATGTTTTAAGCAATCATAATGAAGAAGAGTTAATCGTTGGCGCTAGAGAAGACGTATCTTTAGATGAAAACAAAAAAAACAAAGCAGACTTTGTTTTATGGTTTACTAAATCTAAATTTGCAGATCAAGAATTAAAATGGGAAAGCCCTTGGGGATTAGGATATCCAGGATGGCATATTGAATGCTCTTGTATTGCTCTTAAATATTTAGGAGAATACTTAGATATTCATTGTGGTGGAGTTGATAATATTTTCCCTCATCACACTAACGAAATAGCTCAAACAGAAAGCTATATAGGACATCCTTGGTGTAAATATTGGTATCATGTTGAACATCTAAATGATCAAAATGGAAAAATGAGTAAATCTAAAGGTGGTACTTTAACTGTTGATACTCTTATTAAAGAAGGATATGATCCACTAGCGTATCGCTTTTTCTGTTTACAATCTCATTATCGCAACCAACTTGTTTTTAGTAATGAATCATTAAATTCTGCGTCTAATGCTTACCAAAAATTAAAAAATAAGATATTTCAAATTAAAGAAGAAGGAATAATAGATGAAAAGCAAGTAAAAAAATATCAAGATTTGTTTAAAAATAACCTAGAAAATGATTTAAATATCGCCGAAGCGCTAACTACTTTGTATGCAGTTATAAAAGATAATGATTTATCAGGAAAAAGCAAAATATTCTTAATTAAAGATTTCGATCAAGTATTATCTTTATCTTTATTAGAAAACAAAAAAGCAGAAGTATCAGAAGAATTACTTAATTACATAAATTCAGAAATAGAAAGAAGAAATATTGCCAAAAAGAACAAAGATTATGCTTTAGCAGATGAAATAAGAGAGTCTTTAAAGGAAAAGAATATTATTATCAAGGATACAAGAGAAGGAACTACTTTTGAAATAATAAAATAAGAAAGAAGGAATTTTATGTATTACAATTATGATTTAATGAATGTTATTTTAATCTTTATTGTTATATCTTCAGTATTAATTACTGTTTTAGCACAAGCTTTTATCTCAATTAGTTATAGGAAATATAAAAATATAGATAATTCTAAAAATATAACTGGTTATGAAGTTGCTCGTGAAATATTAGATAAGAGTGGATTAAAAGATATAAATATCGTAGAAACAAGAGGATCTTTAACAGATCATTACGATCCAACTAGAAAAGTTATTCGTTTATCTTCTGATATCTATCATGGTTCAACAATAGCATCTGCCTCAGTAGCAGCTCATGAAGTAGGACACGCAATTCAGGATAAAGAAGGATATAAATTTATGCGTATAAGGGCAAGTTTAGTACCAATAGTAAATTTATGTTCTAAGTTTGGATATATTGTTCTTATGATTGGTTGGATATTTAGTATGTTAGATTTAGCTTATGTTGGTATAATTTTATTAGGAGCAACTTTGTTATTTCAATTAATTACTCTTCCAGTAGAATTTGATGCATCAAGAAGAGCAGGAGTTCAAATAAAAAAATTAAATATTTTAAATTCTATGGAACAAGATGGTAGTAAAAGAATGCTTATGGCAGCAGCCTTTACTTATGTTGCTTCTTTAATTACAACTGTTTTAGAAATACTTCGTTTATTTATATTAACTAGAAGTAGAGATGATAGATAATTTTATCATCTTTTTTCTTTACTAAAAAGCGAACATATGTTAGTATATATCTAGGTGGTAATATGGAAAGAATAATAATGCATATTGATGTAAATAATGCCTTTTTATCATGGACGGCCGTGCATATGTTAAAAAATGGTTATCCTAAAGATATTCGCAAAGAATATGCAGTTATTGGGGGAGATGAAAAACTACGTAAAGGAGTAGTACTTGCTAAAAGCCTTCCTGCAAAAAAGAAAGGCGTAATAACTGGTGAACCATTATTTCAAGCAAGACGTAAGTGTCCCTACTTAAACGTATATCCTACTAATACAAAAGTATATCGTTATTATTCGTGGCTTATGTATAAATATTTACTTAAATATTCTCCTACAATAGAAAGATATTCTATTGATGAGTGTTTCCTTGATTATACAGAAAGTCAAAAATTATTTGGAGATCCATATCAATTAGCGTGTAAAATTAAAGAAGATATAAAAAAATATCTAGGATTTACTGTAAACGTTGGAATAGGAAATAATAAATTATGTGCTAAAATGGCTTCTGACTTTGAAAAACCAGATAAAGTTCATACTTTATACCAAGATGAAATAAAAGAGAAAATGTGGCCCTTATCAGTTGATGATCTATTTATGGTAGGAAAACAAACTGCTACTAAGTTGCATGCCTTAAATATTAATACAATCGCAGAACTTGCTAAAACAGATCTTGAATTTTTAAAAATTCATTTTAAAAGTTTTGCTCTAACTTTATGGAATTTTGCTAATGGAATAGATAATTCTTTAGTAGAACCAGTAAAACCTGAACAAAAAAGTATTTCTATGACAACAGTATTACCATATGATTATGAAGATAAAGATAAACTTTTATTTGTCATAAAGAAATTATCTATAGCAGTAGGAATGAAATTAAGGAAACAAAATAAATACGCTAATACAATAATACTAGGATTTAAATATAAGGATTTTTCTAAAATTAGTAAACAAGCAAAGTGTAATTCTTCTATAAATAGTGATCATGCAATATATGAAGAAGTAAAGCTAATTTTTAACAAATTATGGAAGGGTGAAAAGATAAGAAGCATTACGGTTGGAGTGTCTGATTTAGATAATGTTTGTAAAGTCCAATTATCTTTATTTGAAAATCAATACAAAATTAAAGATGAAGAAATTTCTCTCCAAAAAGTAATTGACTTAATTAATCAAAAATATGGCACTAATAAAATTATGTATGGACAAATTTCTTCGAAAAATGAATAAAACTATGCTATAATCTAATAGGAGATAAGAAAGAAGTGAAAATAAGTGAATAAAAAAATTATTACTGCTATTAGTGCAGATTTAAATATAAAAAATAATCAAGTAGAAACTACTTTAAAATTATTAAGTGAAGGTAATACAATTCCTTTTATTGCGAGATACCGAAAAGAAGCAACATCTAATTTAGATGAAGAACAAATAAGAAAAATTAGTGAAGTATATGAATATCAAGTAAATCTTCAAAAAAGAAAAGAAGACGTAATTAGACTTATAGAAGAAAAAGGCTTATTAACTGAAGAATTAGCTTCTCAAATTAATAAAGCATCAAAATTAATAGAAGTAGAAGATTTATATCGGCCATTTAAAGAAAAGAAAAAAACTAAAGCAACAGAAGCTATTAATAATGGCTTAGAGCCACTTGCTAAAATGATGATGTCTTATCAAAGTGAAATAAATTATAGTAAATTTATTAATGATAAAGTAAAAACAATAGAAGAAGCTATTACAGGAGCTAAATATATTATTAGTGAATGGATTAGTGATAATGCTTACTACCGTAAATGGATAAGAAACTATACTTATAATAACGGAACTATTGTTACAAATAAAAAGAAAAATGCTACTGATGAACAAAAAACTTATGAAATGTACTATGATTATCAAGAAAAAGTTAAATATATAAAACCACATCGTATTTTAGCTATTAATAGAGCTGAAAATGATAATGTTATTAATGTAAATATAGAGATAAATGATGAAGAAGTAATAAAATTCTTAGAAAGTAAAATAATAAAAAATCAATATACAAAAGTAATACCAGAATTAAAAGATGCTATCAAAGATAGTTATAAAAGATTAATTAAACCAAGTATTGAAAGAGAAATACGAGGAGAGTTAAAAGAAAAATCAGAAATACAAGCTATAGATATCTTTAGTAAGAATTTAGAAAAATTATTATTACAACCACCGATGAAAGATAAGATAGTATTAGGATTAGATCCTGCTTACAGAACAGGTTGTAAATTAGCTGTTATTGATAATATTTCTAGAGTTTTAGAGATTTGTGTTATATATCCACACGAACCTAAAAATCAGTGGAAAGAAAGCAAAGATAAAATAAAAGAACTAGTTCACAAATGGAATGTTGATATCATTGCAATTGGTAATGGCACAGCTTCTAGAGAAAGTGAAGCTTTAGTATCTGAAACTATTAAAGAAATTTCCGATAAAAATGTAGAATATATTATTGTAAGTGAAGCAGGTGCTTCTGTTTATTCAGCGTCAAAACTTGCAATTAATGAATTTCCAACTCTTCACGTTGAAGAAAGAAGTGCTATTAGTATAGCAAGAAGACTTCAAGATCCTTTAAATGAACTTATAAAAATAGATCCTAAAAGTATAGGTGTAGGACTATATCAACATGATGTTAATGCTAAGAAACTAGATGAGTCTTTAGACTTTGTAGTAAGCAAAGCTGTTAATAACGTTGGAGTTAACATTAATACAGCAAGTGCTACTATCTTAAAGTATATATCTGGTCTTACTAAAAGTTCAATTGATAATCTCCTAAAATACCGAGAAGAACATGGTAAAATAAAAACAAGAGAAGAACTAAAAAAAGTAAAATCTCTTGGGAATAAAGCTTATGAGCAATCAATTGGATTTATTAGAATTGTTGATGGTGATAATCCATTAGATAAAACCCCTATTCATCCTGAGAGCTATGATATAACAATTAAATTATTAAATTTATTAAATCTAACTCTTGCTGATTTAGGTACAAACAAATTAATTGATAGTCTAGATACAATAGATTTTAACAAGACTTGTGAACAACTATCTGTCGATAAATATACTTTAGAAGATATTATTAAATCACTAAAGCAACCTAATAGAGATTATCGAGATGATTTTGATAAACCACTTCTAAAAAGTGATATCCTTCATATAGAAGATTTAACAGTAGGAATGCAGCTGCAAGGAACTGTTAGAAATGTAGTTGATTTTGGTGTCTTTATAGATATAGGACTAAAAAATGATGGACTAGCTCACATATCAAAACTAACTAAAGAATATATCAAACATCCATTAGATATATTAAATATTGGTGATATAGTAGATTGCTACGTTGAAAGTATAAACTTAGAAAAAAATAAAGTAAGTTTAACTTTAATAAAAGATAATTAAAAGGAAGTATAAGTATGAAAATAAGATTAGCTTCTCCACTTCAATCTGATAGCATAGTTGACGGAGAAGGAATTAGAACGGTTGTTTGGACTCAAGGATGCCTTCATAATTGCCCTAGTTGCCATAATCCAAGCACTCATGATTTAAATGGTGGGACTGAATATGAACTAGAAGATATTTTAAAAGAAATTGATAAACTTGAATTTCAAGATGGAATAACTCTATCTGGAGGAGATCCATTTTTCCAAGCTGAAGCCTCTTCTATCATAGCTAAACATGCTAAAGCAAAAGGATTAAATGTTTGGGCATACACAGGATATACTTATGAACAATTATTGTTGATAAGTAAAAAAAATAAGAATATTAAAGATTTACTAGATAATATTGATGTCTTAATTGACGGAAAATTTGAACTTGCTAATAGAAGTTTAGATGCCAAATATCGTGGCTCAACTAATCAAAGAGTTATAAATGTCCAAGAAAGCCTTAAAAAAAACAAAATAATTATTAGAAATGGTTATTAAACTATTGACAAAAGGGGCAATATATAGTAAAATTTATATTGCCTACTGAGTTGCGGATGTAGTTTAATGGTAGAATAAGAGCCTTCCAAGCTCCTGACGTGGGTTCGATTCCCATCATCCGCTCCATAAGATAAAATCATCGCACCAAAGCGATGTTAATGATTAAATCAATCAGAAATGATTGATTTTTTTGTCGTTTAAGAAAGGTGTTGATGA
>CAKPEZ010000005.1 GCA_934149465.1 uncultured Bacilli bacterium
CCAGAAGGATATAAATTTGTTGGAGAAGCTCCTTCAATGATAATCAAAACTGAAGGAAACAATATAGATGTAATCTACGTAAAAGATACT
This sequence comes from uncultured Bacilli bacterium, assembly GCA_934149465.1. GTDB lineage: Bacteria > Bacillota_I > Bacilli_A > RF39 > UBA660 > CAKPEZ01. The sequence goes on from CAKPEZ010000005.1 coordinate 91, forward strand.
TTCAATTATGTTATTAATTATTATAAAGATTCAAAATCAGATGATAATTATTTAGGTAATGTAAGTGATAGTGCTTTATATGGAGATAAAATTGTGGCAGATACAACAAAGTATCTACCAGAAGGATACAAGTTTGTTGGAGTAGAACCATCAATGGTAATTAAGACAAACGGAAATGTAATAGATGTAATCTATACAAAAGAAAATTATAACTATACAGTTAACTACTATAAAGATTCAATTAGTTTAGAAAATCATTTAGGAACAGTAAGTGAATCAGCATTATATGGTGATGAGATTATTGCAGATACAACAAAGTATTTACCAGAAGGATATAAATTTGTTGGAGAAGCTCCTTCAATGATAATCAAAACTGAAGGAAACAATATAGATGTAATCTATGTTAAGAAAGAATTAATTTATACTGTTGAATATTATTTTGATGGCATTATTGATGAACAATTAACAGAAGAATATACAGCATTATATGGTGATGTAATTTCTGAATATGTTGATAAAACTAAAGAAAATTATATTTTAGATATTAACAACCCAGTTAATGTTCCACTAGTAATTAGCGAAAAAGATAATGTTATTAAAGTATATTATGTATATGACGAAGGAGAAATTATTCCTCCATATACCGGAAGTACAGATAACGGTTTATTTAATTTACTATTCTTCTTAGCATCAGTATTAATAATTACTAAGATTAATTTAAAAACTAAGGAAAATTAAGTTTATTGCTTAATTTTCCTTTTATTTTATAGTAATCTATGATATAATGTAGTTACTTGAGGAGAAAGAGTGGCATTATAACCACTCTTTCAAATTATGTAAGGAGGAAGTTATGGATCTTGCTGAAAAGGTTAGAAGAGCAATAGCAAAGCAACTAGAAGAAGTTAGTTTAAGTGTTTGTGAGGTTGTTTATGAAAAAGAAGGAAATACCAATTTTTTAAGAATTATGATTGATAAAGTAGGTGGAGTTGATATAGATACTTGCGTTTTAGCAACTAATATTATTAATCCTATTTTAGATGAGCATGATTTTATTAAAGAAAGTTATATTTTAGATGTTTCCTCAAAAGAAAGTGGTGATAATAATGAATAGTAAAGAATTTATGATTGCACTTGATGCAATTGTTAAAGAGAAAGGCATTGATAAAAAAATTGTTCTTGATGCAATGGAACAAGCTTTATCAGCAGCATACAAGAAAAATGAAGGTTTATCAAACGTTCGAGTTGATGTAAATGGTGATACTGGTGAAATTAAAGTGTATTCTTTTAAAACAGTAGTAGAAAATTTAGAAGATGATGAATTAGAAATTTCTTTAGAAGATGCTAGAAAAATTGTTCCAGGTATTGAAATTGGAGAAACTATTGAGGAAGAAGTAACTCCTAAAGATTTTGGAAGAGTAGCAGCTGCTACTGCAAAACAAGTAGTAATTCAAAAAATAAAAGAAGCAGAAAAAAATAGTATTATGGAAGAATTTAAAGACAAGCAAGATGAATTGGTAGTTGGTATTTTAACTAGAGAAGATGAGAACAATTATTTTGTTGATTTAGGACGTATTTGTGGTATTTTACCTAAAAGTGAGATTATTCCTGGTGAAAAATTAGTAATGGAATCAAGTGTTAAAGCTTATATTTCTAAGTTAGAACTAGGTACTAAGGGACAACTTATTCTTCTTTCTAGAACTCATTATGGATTTTTAAAAAGACTTTTAGAATTAGAAATTCCAGAGCTTAGTGATGGTAGTATTTTCCTTTATAGCGTTGCTCGCGATGCTGGTTCTAGAAGTAAGATTAGTGTTTATAGTGAAAATAGTAATATTGATCCAGTTGGTGCAATTATAGGTGGTAAGGGTGCTAGAATTAATCGTATTTCTAAAGAATTAAATGGCGAAAAAATTGACGTTATTCTATATGATAAAGACCCTATCAAATTTATTCAAAATGCTCTTAGTCCAGCTAAGAATGTTAAAGTAATAATTAAAGATCCTAAAAAGCAAGAAGCACTTGCTATAGTAGATCAAAATAATTTGTCACTTGCAATTGGTAAGAAGGGACAAAATGTTAAGTTAGCTGCCCGTTTGACACATTATAAAATAGATGTTAAAACAGAAGAACAAGCTCAAAAAGAAAATTTAATTTAGGTGATTGTAATGAAAAAAATACCTATGCGTACTTGTGTAGTAACTAAAGAAAGACTTCCTAAAAAAGATCTTTTAAGAATTGTTAAGAATAATGAAGGCGAAATATTTGTTGATGTTACTGGTAAGCAAAATGGTCATGGTGTTTACATAAAGAAAGATATGGATACTTTACTAAAAGCTAAAAAAGGAAAAGCTTTAGAAAGAGCTTTAGAAACTACAATAGATGAACGCATATATGAAGATATAAAAAATATAATAGAAATGTAAAATAAATAATTGGAGGTGTTACTTATGATGAGTGTAAAAGAGTATGCTTTAGATATGGGAAAGACAGTAAATGAAGTAATTGAAATTTTAAAGAAATTAGGATATACAGTTAATCAAGATGATATGCTTGATGATGAAATGATTATTAGTTTGGATAATGAACTTCAAAATGATAATGAAGATTTTACTGATTCTTATTTAGAGAAACTTGAAGAGGTAACCACACCTGTCAAAAAAAATGTTGAACCTATTAAACAAAATAAGGTTAAAAGTAAAAAGAAAAATGATGTTTCTAAAAAAGATAATTTTAAAAGATTAAAAAAAGAAATTTATAAACATAAAGAAAAATTTAGTGGAAATAGTAATGAAGATGATCAAGTAATTCTTTTTAAAGAAGGAATGACTGTTGGTGATTTAGCTAATTTGCTTGTTGTATCTCCTGCTGAAGTTATTAAGAAGTTATTTAATCTTGGAATTATGATGACTGTTAATAATAATATTGATTTTACTGCTGCTGAGATAGTGGTTAGTGATTATGGAAGAGAACTTAAGAGAGAAGAAACTCGTAATGAAGCTAATTTTGAAGAGTTTGAAATTATAGATAATGCTGAAGATTTAGTTTCAAGACCTCCAGTAGTTACTATTATGGGACATGTTGATCATGGTAAAACTACACTTCTTGATACTATTAGAAAAACTAATGTTGTATCATCAGAAGCAGGTGGTATTACTCAGCATATAGGGGCATATCAAATTGATTATAAGGGTAGAAAGATTACTTTTATAGATACTCCTGGACATGCTGCATTTACTGAAATGCGTGCTAGAGGAGCTGCTATTACAGATATTGTTATTATTATAGTAGCAGCTGATGATGGAGTAATGCCACAAACTAAGGAAGCAATAGACCATGCTAAGGCAGCTGGAGTTCCAATTATAGTTGCGATTAATAAGATTGATAAACCTACTGCTAATCCGGATCGTGTAATGACTGAGATGTCACAAAATGGAATTACTCCAGATATCTGGGGCGGAGACGTTATGTTTGTTAATATTTCTGCTGCTGTTGGTACTGGTATAGATGATTTATTAGAAAGAATTTTATTATTAGCAGATTTAAATAATTATACTGCTAATCCTAATAGATATGCTTCTGGTACTGTTATTGAAGCAAGACAAGATAAAAATGCTGGTAGTGTAGCAACACTTCTTGTTCAAAATGGAACTCTTCGTTTAGGAGATGCAATAGTAGTTGGAACAACTTATGGAAAGGTTAGAACTTTAAAAAATGATCGTTTAGATGATTTGGTTGAAGCACTTCCTTCAATGCCTGTATCCATTACTGGACTTAATGATGTTCCATCAGCTGGGGATAAGTTCTTTGTTTTTGAAAGTGAGAAAAAAGCTCATGCAGTTTGTGAACAAAGAATTAATCAATTAAAAGAAAAAAATAATCAAAAGGCTTCTTCTTTGTCATTAGATGATTTGTTTAATCAAATTAATGCTGGTATTAAAGAAATTAATATTGTATTAAAAGCTGATGTTAAGGGAAGTGAAGAAGCTGTAAAGAATAGTCTTTTAAAGATTAATGTTGAAGGCGTAAAAGTAAATGTTATCAGAAGTGGTGTTGGCGCTATTAGCGAGAGTGATGTTTTATTAGCATCTGCTTCAAATGCAATTATTATTGGATTTAATATTAGACCTGATTCTAAAATGAGTGAATTTGCAAAAGAAAAAGGTGTTGATATTAGAATGTATAATATCATTTATAAGGTAGTAGAAGAAATTGAATCAGCAATGCGTGGTATTCTTGATCCAGAGTATGAAGAAAAAATACTTGGTGAAGCTGAAATTAGAAAATTATTTAAGTTTTCTAAAGTAGGAACTATTGCTGGATGTTACGTTACTTCTGGTGTTATTAAAAGAGACGCTAAGGCAAGAATTATTCGTGATGGAGTAGTTATTTATGATGGTAATATTAATTCTGTTGCCAGAGAAAAAGATCAAGTAAAAGAAGTAAAACAAGGACTTGAATGTGGTATTACAATTGAAAATTATAATGATCTTAAGGAAAAAGATATCATTGAAGCTTATGAAATGGTCGTTGTAAAATAGGAGGATGTTATATGAGTGTTAAATTAGAACGTTTGGGTAACATAATGGTTGAAGAAATAAGTAAAATTATTCGTGATGAAGTAAAAGATGAAGATGTTAAGTATGTAACCATTAATCATGTTGATATTACTAATGACTTAAGCTTTGCTAAAGTGTATTTTACTACTCTTGTTGATCAGGAACGTGATAGTGTGACTAAGGCATTAAAAAGAGCATCTAAGTTTATCCGTGGTAAACTTTGTGATAGAGTTGAGATTAGAAAAATGCCAGAACTTATTTTTGTTTATGATGATTCTGTTTTATATGGTGCTAAAATTGAAAATATTATAAAAGAATTGCATGAAGAAGAAAATAATGAAGAGTAATTATTTTTTAGTAGTTAATAAAGAAGTAGGTTATACATCAAGAGATGTTGTAAATATAGTAAGTAAGATTATTGGTACTAAGAAAATAGGTCATACTGGTACTTTAGATCCTCTTGCTAAAGGTGTGTTAGTTCTTTGCGTAAATAAATATACATCTTTAAGTGAGCTAGTTACTAGTTATGATAAAGAATATGCCGCATCAATGGTTCTTGGAATTGAAACTGATACGTTAGATATAACTGGTAATGAAGTAAAAAGAAAAGATATATCTTTAATAAGTGATGAACAAATAAAAAATGCATTTGCATATTTTAATGGGAGGACTTATCTTCAAGAAGTTCCATTATATTCGGCTGTAAAAATAAATGGTCATAGATTATATGAATATGCCAGAAATAATATTAAAGTTGATTTGCCTAAAAGAGAAGTTACTATTTATAATATAGAAATTTTAGATATTTCTAGAATAAATGAAAATATTATAATTAAATTTAAGACTAAGGTAAGTAAAGGAACTTATATTAGAAGTTTAATTAGAGATATTGCTTATTATTTAGATAATTATGCAGTAATGAGTGAATTAACTAGAACAAAGCAAGGCGTTTTTGATATAAAAGATAGTTATACTATTGATGATATTAAAAGTGGTAATTATGCTACTTTAAAGTTAGAAGATGTAACTTCTATTAATAAAATTCCTGTATTAGAAGAAAAACTTTTGAAAAAAATTAGTAATGGGGCAATTCTAGAGAATTTAGATTATCCATTTGATTTAGTATTATTTGTAAATTCAAATAATGAAGATATTGCTATATATAAAAAAAGTGATGTAAATAAATGGATTTTATATAAAATGCTATAAACTTATTATAGCGTTTTTTTTATAAATTATGGTATAATTATCTTAAGAATAGGGATTGATAATTATGATGAAATTTTTTTCAAATAAAAAGATGATTTTATTTTGGGGTAGTATTTTGATTATATTTATTGTAGTTCTTGGAGTGGCGGGATGGCTTAGAATTATCGAGTATTCTAAAGATAAGAATGCGTATTTAGATGATTTAGAAATTACTTATGTGGGTGGAAATGAATTTTATTCTAATAATTTAGAGCCTAGTTTAACCAAAGATGGGGGAATAAAAAAAGAGATAAAAATAGATAACAAATTTGGTAATGTGAAAGATATTAGCATTTTTCTTGGAATTAACAATATAAATCCTAGTTTAAAAAATGAATATTTTAAATGGGAATTATATGAAAATGGGGACTTTCTTACTTCTTCTGATTTTTCTTCTGCTAATACAGGGACAATGCTTAATATAATAAAAAAAGAAATTTCTCTTAAAAACTATGATTATACTTTTTATGTATGGATTGATGCTAATAAGATAAATAATTCGTTTCAAAATGGAGATTTTTCTTTTACTTTATATGTTTCTAAGAATAATTAGATGTTTGACACTACTAATAAATAGTAGTGCCTTTTTTTATTTAATATGTTATAATTTACTTATGAATAAGAGATATAACCTGAAAACGTGGAATAAATTTATTACAAGTTTTCATGGCTGCGTGCGTCTTGAAGACGAGCCTTAAATGAGGCGGAAAGGAATGAAACTTATTATGAAGAAGACAATTATGGATTATGATTTAAATAATAAAAAAGTTATTATTAGATGTGATTTTAATGTTCCTATAAGTGATTCTAAAATTACTGATGATACTAAGATAAAAGAGGCGTTAGATACTATTAGATATGCTATAAAAAATAATGCTAAGGTTATTTTGATGTCTCATTTAGGAAAAGTTAAAGTACCTAGTGATAAAGAAAGTAATAGCTTAAGAATAGTTGCACAAAGATTAGGAGAATTACTTGGTCAAAAAGTTTATTTTTGCCCAGAAACTCATGGCCCTACTTTAGAGAATATGGTAAATACTTTAAAAGATGGCGAAGTATTACTTATGGAAAATACTAGATTTGAAGATTTAGAAGGAAAAAAAGAAAGTTCTTGTGATTTAGAACTTTCAAAATATTGGGCCAGTTTAGGAGAACTTTTTATAAATGATGCATATGGTTCTTGCCATAGAGCACATGCTTCTGTAAGTGGAATTCCTAAATATTTAGATAGTGGAATTGGCTTTCTTGTTTCAAAAGAGATAAAAGCTTTAGAAGGAATACTAAATGATAATACTCATCCCTTTGTAGTAATTATGGGAGGTAAAAAGATTAGTGATAAAATAGTTTTGACAGAAAATTTGCTTAAAAAATGTGATATTTTATTAGTTGGTGGAGGTATGTCTAATACTTATTTAAAGGCACTTAACTATAATGTTGGACTTTCTATTTACGATCCAGATAACATTGATTTTTGCAAGTCAATTTTAGAAAAATATTCTGATAAAATATTTCTTCCTATTGATGTGGTTGCTAGTAAAAGTTTAGATGGAGAGAAGGAAGCTATAAATAAAGATGTTTCTTTAGTAGAAGATGATGATTATATTTTAGATATTGGTGAAAAGACTAGAAAGTTATTTGCAGAAAAATTAAAAGAAAGTAAGAGAGCTATTGTAAATGGACCTATGGGTTTATTTGAGATAGATGCCTTCTCTAATGGAACTAAAGCTATATATGAGGCTTTAGATAATTACAAAGTAAAAACTTTAATAGGAGGAGGAGATACTGCTTTTTCTGTTAATAAATTAGGATTTAAGAATAAATTTTATCATGTTTCTACTGGTGGAGGCGCTACTCTTGAATATTTAGAAGGAAAAATGCTTCCTGGTATTGAGGCAATTGATGAAAAATAAAGATAATAATATTATTAAGTACATTTTTAATTTTGGAATATTGTTTTTAGTAATAGGATTAGTTATCTATTTCTCTTTAAAAGATAATTTTGAATTAATTATTGAAAATATTAAGAATTTTAGTCCTTTATATTTGTTTGCTGCTTTATTACTAGCAGCAGGATACCGAATATTTCTTTCGTATAGTATGTATTTTGTTGCCAAAGCCAATAATCAAAAATATAAACTAATAAGTTCTATTAAATTAAATTGTATTACTCAGTTTTTTAATGGTGTAACTCCTTTTGCTAGTGGAGGACAGCCATCACAAATATATTACTTACATAAAGAAAATATATCTTATCCAGTAGCGACTAATATTGTTTTACAAAACTTTATTTTATATCAAACGGCACTTATTTTATTTGGAATATTTGCTATTGTTCAAAATAAAATATTTATGCTTTTTCCAAAAGATAGCGTAATTGCTAAATTAGTTATAGTTGGCTTTTTAATAAATTTCTTAGTTTGGTTAGCATCTTTTATTCTTAGTTTTGGGAAGAAATTTAGTAATTTTGTTTTGCATAAGTTACTTCATTTTTTAGCTAAAATTAAAATTATTAAAGATGAAGAAAAGAAAAGAGAACAATTAACTGAATATATTAATAGTTTTTATCGGAATGCTCTTACTCTTAAAAATCACAAGAAAGAAGTTATACTTGGAATACTAGCTAATATTTTAGCACTTACTTGTTATTATGTAGCTCCTTTTATAATAATTAGAGGGATGGACGTTAGTAGTAATATTACAATTTTAACTACTTTAGTAGCGTCTGCTTATGTTATGATTATTGGGGCGTTTGTTCCAATTCCAGGAGGTACTGGGGGACTTGAATATGGTTATATTTATTTCTTTGGTTTTTATGTAACTGGTTCAGTTCTTCCTGCGTCAATGCTTTTGTGGAGATCAATAACTTATTATTTGGGAATGATAGTAGGTGGTATTATGATGATGTTTTATCGAAAGGGTGATCAAACGTGCGAGTAGGAATTTTTACAGATACTTACCCTCCTTATATTAATGGGGTATCTACTAGTGTATTAATGTTAAAAAAAGCACTTGAAAAAAAAGGACATCAAGTTTATATTGTTACAGTAAATCCAGAAAACTTAAAATATAAATTTGAAGAAAATGGAAAAGTTGTTAGGATACCTGGTCTTCCTGTTGGAATATATGATTATCGTTTAACAGGAATATATCCTCTTAGTCTTATTAAAAAAATAAAAAAATGGAATTTAGATGTTATTCATAGTCAAACTGAATTTGGAGTAGGAACTTTTGCAAGAATAATTTCAAGACAATTCAATATTCCACTTGTTCATACTTATCATACAATGTATGAAGACTATGTTCATTATATTACTCACGGATATTTTAATGGAGTAAGCAAAAAGATTGTTGAGTATTTAACTCTTTTCTATTGCGATAAAACTATTACTGAGTTAATAGTACCTACTAAAAAAGCTTATGAATTATTTAAAGAGAAATATAAAGTAGATCGAAATGTTTATATAGTTCCAACTGGTATTGAAACTGAACGCTTTTATCTGGAAAATAATAAGAAATTGGATATTGCTTCTAAGAGAAAAGAACTTGGAATTGAAAAAGATGATTTTGTTATTTTATTTGTTGGTAGAATAGGTACTGAGAAAAATATTGATTTACTTTTAAATAGTATGCCAAAATTTATAAGTAAAAAAATGAAAGTAAAATTACTTATTGTTGGTGATGGTCCTGATATGGGAATGTATAAAAAATACGTAGAGAAAAAGAATTTAAGTAATGATGTTATTTTTACTGGAAAAGTTCCATGGGAAAATGTTCCAGATTATTATTTAATTTCTAACGTATTTGCAACTGCTTCTGTAACTGAAACTCAGGGACTTACGGTTATTGAAGCAATGGCAGCCTCTTTACCAGTAGTATGTATAAATGATGAGAGTTTTACAGGAACAGTAGTAGAAAATCTTAATGGTAAAATCTTTGAAAATAAGAAGGGCTATATAAAAGCAATAAATACTCTATATGATGATAAAGATTTGTTAAAAAGACTTAGTAAAGATGCTAGACATTCAGCAGAATTACATTCATCTAAATATTTTGCAGAAGCAGTACTAGATGTTTATGATTTAGCAATTAAACATCAGGATAAAAAGCTTTCTATTCCTTTAATAGATAAAATAAAAGGATTATTTAATGGAGAAAATAAATGAAAAAAATAGTAATGCTAAATCATAAGATGAATCTTAATTTAAATGATATTTCTTTATATGTTAAATTTTTAGAAAATAAAAAATCTTTATATGATGTGATTGTATTTCCAAGTGATATATATATTCCATATTTTAAAGAATTACCTTTTAAATATGGAATTCAAAATATCTTTTATGAAGAAAAAGGAGCTTATACAGGGGAGGTTTCTCCAAGCCAAGCAAGTTCTCTTGGATGTAAGTATTTCTTAGCTGGTCATAGTGAAAGAAGAAAATATTTTAACGAAGATGATAGTTTAGCAAATAAGAAACTAAAATCTGGTATAATGCATAATATGGTGGGTGTGCTTTGTATAGGAGAAGACCTTTTAGAGAAAGAAGATGTTATGCATGTCTTAAAGATGGAGCTTGATAAGAGTTTAGAAAATATTGACTTAGATAATGTAATTATTGCTTATGAACCTAGATGGGCAATTGGTAGCGGTGAAAGTTTAGAATTAAATAAAATAAATATAATTATAAAAAATATTAAAGATTATATTAAAGAAAAATATCAGAAAAATATTTCAGTATTATATGGTGGAAGTGTTAATGAAAATAACTTTCAAGATATAATTTCTTTGGATTATTTAGATGGTGTTTTAATTGGTAGTATGTCTGTAGATGTAAATAAAATAGAAAAAGTTTTACATTTTGAAGAAGTACAATTTTAGTACTTCTTTTCTTTTGAAAATTATGAAACGACATGATTCGACATGATGAGAATTTATAATGGATAATGTAGTAAGAGTAAAAAGGAGAATGACATATGGGAAAAATAAAAGTTTTAATGATTGATGACAATATTAGTTTAATAGGTATGGTAAAGGAATATTTTTATAATCATGCGGATATAGAAATAGCCTTAGAAGCTCATGACGGCGAAGAAGGTCTAAATAAGATCTTAAATAATGAAAATGAATATAATTTAGTTTTACTTGATTTAATAATGCCAAAGAAAGATGGAGTATATGTTTTAGAAGAACTTAAGAAAAGAAATATTGAGAAAAATATAATTGTACTTACTTCTTATAATGCTCCTGATGTTATTAGAAAAGTTAGTGAATATGGTGTTAATTATTATATATTAAAGCCTTTTGAGTTAACTGAACTAGAAAGAAGAATTTTAGAAAGCGTTGACTCTCTTGATAAAAGTAGCATTAACTTATATCATAATAATTTACAAATATCTATTACCAAGATGCTTCATGAACTTGGAATGCCATCTCATATAAAAGGCTATCAATATATAAGAGAAGGAATAATAATGCTTTATAATAAGCCTGAAATAGTAGGTGGAATTACTAAAGAATTATATCCCGATATAGCAAGTAAGTTTGATACTACGGTATCTAGAGTAGAAAGAGCAATAAGACATGCAATTGAAGTTAGTTGGAATCGTGGTAATTGGGATTTTATGGAAGAAATATTTGGTCATAGCGTTGATATAGATAAAGCAAAACCTACTAATTCAGAGTTTATTGTTACAGTAGCAGATAAACTTAGATTAGAATATAAAAAATCTGGTATAAAATAATAAAAGAAGAAATGCTTAACTTAAAGTATTTCTTCTTTTACTTTAGAATATATACAACCACAATAATCTTGTCTATATAGATCATATTCTTTAGATAAAGCTATACTTTCTTTATAACCATTTCTCTTCTTAAAATCAGAATATAAAAATTTAACTTTATATTTATCTTCTAAATATTTACCAATATGATTTATTTTTTCGGCGTTTTTATAAGGACTTACTGTAAGAGTAGTTCCAAAATAATTAAAAGATTTTTCTTTTGCTATTTTAGCAGTCTCTTCCATTCTAAGTAAGTAGCATTTGCTACAACGAATTCCACCTTCTTTTTCCTCTTCTAATCCTTTACTTATTTCAAAGAATAATTCTGGATTATAATCAGAATCTAAGAAAGATATTTTATTAATACTTTTAAATTCTTTTATAAAACGTAACTGTTCTTCTTTTCTTTTTAGATATTCATTGGTAGGATGGATATTTGGATTATAATATAAGACAGTTATTTTAAAATAAGAAGAAAGATATTTTAATACATAAGTGCTACAAGGACCACAGCAACTATGAAGTAATAAAGTAGGCGTTTTTCCATCTAAGTTATTTATTATTTTATCTGTATATAATTGATAGTTTTCTTTCATATTCTTTCTTCCTTTCTTTTTTAGTATTATAGTACAAAATTAAAGAAAATGCAAAAAGTATCTTGACCTACTAGATAAGAAAATGCTAAAATTAAAGGGAAAGTAAGATAAGAAGGAAGAAGTGATATTTCTATGAATAATACACTAAATAATAAGTTAACTCCTTGTGAAATGGGGGGGGGGTATTACTAAATAATTCTTCTTACTACGTAAATAATACAATAAATAAATCTATACAAATAAAACGTTAGAGTAATCTAATACGTTTTTTAGTATAGATTTTTTTGTATTTAGAAAGGGAAAAAAGAAAGATGAAAATATTAACTAAGAAAATCAAAATAAAAGATATCTATTTAATTTTAACTATTGTCTTAGGACTTGTAACTATTTCTTTATATAGTACTTATGCTTTATTTACAAGTGAGGAAATTACTACTAATACGGCGGTAAATATGAGTGTTGGCTTTTCTTATGGATATACTACTAATGAAGTAGAATTTATTACTCTAAATGCAAAAGAAAGTAAGGAGATAAGCGTAAGTATTTCTAATACTTCTTCTAGTAGTATTAATTATAATTTATATTATGAATTAGTATCAGGAGATGAAGCTTCTTTAGAAGCAGGATATACATCTAATACAGAAAATCCTACTAGTGGAGTACTAGATGCTTCTTCAAGTAAAACAGTAATGCTTGGTTTTATTAATAATAGTGATTCAGATATTATAGTAAAAGTAGGATTTACTCCTGATAATATAGTAAGTCCTAGAAAAGAATTAAATAACGAAGTTACAATAATTACTACTACTTTTGCTAGTATTTTATCTGATAAATATAATAGTAATAAAAGTACTACTCCAGTAAAAAATAATAATGTTAATTATTACTATGCTCCAAGTGAATCATTAATGCAAGATAAAGCAGGCAATATTAGATATTATGGAGCCAATCCCAATAATTATATTTACTTTAACTGTGATGATTATTCTAACCAAACAGCAGATACTTGTGAAGTATGGCGTATTATTGGAGTATTTGATGGAAAAATAAAGATAATACGTAATACTTCTATTGGAGAATATTCTTGGGATACGTCCGCTAAGACTGTAGTTGGAGCTTATTCTGGATATGGATATAATCAGTGGGGGGAAAATGGGGGTTATCAAGGTGCCGATCTAATGAAACTTCTAAATCCTGGATATTCAGATAATAGTGACTTAAATAATAGTGGAACATCAATAAAAGTAAATAATAGTTTATATTATAATGCTGGATCAGGAAACTGTTATAATAATCAAGATAATGTGACAACAACATGTGATTTTACTAAGATTGGTTTAAAAAACGATCAAACAAGAAATTTAATTTCCAAAACTTTATATTATTTAGGTGGTCATAACACTAATGAAGTATATTCTGGACAAATATATGAGTATGAAAGAGGAACAACATTAGGAAAAAGTCCTTATGCTTCTCCTACTTGGGAAGGATATATAGCGCCTCCATATGCAAGTGATTATGGTTATGCAGCAGACTTTAGTAAATGTACTAAAACTTTGAATAATTATAGTGATACTTCTTGTAGTAATAATAACTGGATGAAATCAATTTTTAGTAGTAATACTCTTATTTGGTTATTACCACCTTATTCTGACAATGCCGGAAGTGTGTGGTCTATACTTGCTTCTGTTAATGTGTATACGACTTGTAGTGTATCAGCTAAAGTTGGGGTTGTTCCTACTATTCATTTAATTCCAGAAATTAATGTAGATGAGACAACAACTGGCAGTAGTACTGCTCCATATAAACTTATAGTAAAGTAAATCAAAATATTTAAAAAGAAACTTCTTATTAATTTAAGCAGTTTCTTTTTAGTTTATCTATTTAATATAGATTATCTTAGTATTAAAAAATTTTTAATAGATAAGGAATTCCTTTAAATCAAAAAAACTTAAAAATTTTACATTTTGATTACTTTGTAATATTTCTTACTTTCTTTTTGAGACAAGTTCCTTCTGTTTTATAAAGAGCTACGGCAGTTATATTAGGCAGATTATTTAAATATCTATTAAGTAAATCTTCTATTGATATGAATTTTGGAATATCATTTTCATCCATTATTGGATCACATTCTGCAAGACCTATCATAAAGCCTTCTATAGTTTTACAAAAAGCTCCTATTTTATAACTTTTATCTTTATAAAAATATATAATCCTATATCCATCTTCAAAAGCATTTCCCTGTCTATCATATTGTAATTCTTTTTTATTTATTTTCATATAAATCTCCTTATATAATTATATTGTGTTATTTGATATTTATTTTGTTTTTTAAATTTCTATATTCATAATTATAACATCATATTATAATTTTTTTAAAATATTAATATTGGTATTTACATTTTTTATGTGGGTTTGCCCTAAATCAAATAAAAAAAATCTTGTATTTAGGAAATTACTGTGCTATAATAGGTCGGTATTAAAAAAAGGGAAGTGAACTTATGAATATAAGAAATGTTGCAATAATTGCCCACGTCGATCATGGAAAGACTACTTTAGTAGATCAATTATTAAAAAAATCAGGTACTTTTCGTGATAATGAACAAGTTGATGAAAGAGCAATGGATTCTAATGATATTGAAAGAGAACGTGGTATTACTATTTTAGCTAAAACTACTGCAATTAATTATAAAGGATATCGTATTAATATTCTAGATACTCCAGGACATGCTGATTTTGGTGGAGAAGTTGAAAGAATAATGAACATGGTAGATGGTGTTTTACTTGTAGTAGATGCTTATGAGGGTACTATGCCTCAGACTAGATTTGTTTTAAAGAAAGCTTTAGAAGCTAATGTAAAGCCTATTGTTGTTATTAATAAAGTGGATAAACCTACTGCTAGAGTTAAAAAAGTATTAGATGAAGTTATTGATTTATTTATTGAACTTGGTGCTAATGATGATCAATTAGATTTTAAGGTGGCATATGTTTCTGCTTTAAATGGTACTTGTAGTTTAGATCCAGAGATAACTACTCAAGGAGAAAGCTATGATGGTCTTTTTGATTTAATTATTAATGAAATACCTGCTCCTGATGTTAATAAAGATGCTCCTCTTCAATTTCAACCAGCTTTACTTGATTATAATGATTATGTAGGAAGAATTGGTATTGGTAGAGTAAAATCAGGAAAAATTAAAGTTAATGAAATGGTTAGCTGTATTAGATTAGATGGTACTATTACTAAGTTTAGAATTCAAAAATTATTTGGTTATTTAGGACTTAAGAGAATTGAAGTTGATGAAGCTGATGCTGGTGATATAGTAGCAATCGCTGGTCTTCCAGATATTTCAGTTGGAGAGACTGTTTGTGATATTGGCAAAGAAGAAGCACTTCCTCCTCTTAGAATAGATGAACCTACTTTACAAATGACTTTTATGACTAATGATAGTCCTTTTGTTGGAAAAGATGGTAAGTTATTAACTGCAAGAAAAATAGAAGAACGTTTATTAAAAGAAACTCAAAAGGATGTAAGTCTTAGAGTTAAAAATGCTTCTAATGATTCTTGGGTAGTTTCTGGAAGAGGAGAACTTCATTTATCTATTTTAATTGAAAATATGCGTAGAGAAGGATATGAACTTCAAGTATCTAAGCCAGAAGTTATTATTAAAGAAGTTGATGGAGTTAAATGTGAGCCTTATGAAAGTTTACAAATTGAAGTTAAAGAAGATTCAGTAGGACCTGTAATAGAAGCTCTTGGGACAAGAGGCGCTATTATGGATAATATGACTAACTTTGAAAATATGATTAGACTTAATTATACTATTCCATCTCGTGGTTTAATTGGCTTTATGACTGATTTTATGACAATGACTAAAGGATATGGAATAATTAACCATTCTTTTAAAGAATATCTTCCTTTTAAGGATATTGCTATTGGTGAAAGAAAGCTTGGTGTTCTTGTTTCTATGGAAAATGGTAAAGCATCTGCTTATGGAATTGGACAAATAGAAGATCGTGGTACTTTGTTTGTTTTACCTGGTGAAGAAGTATATGAAGGAATGATCGTTGGAGAACATACTCGTGATAATGATTTAGCAGTTAATATTGTTAAAGGAAAGCAATTAACTAATACAAGAGCTGCTGGAAGTGATCATACAGTGGTACTTAAATCTCCTCGTAAGCTTACTTTAGAATATTGTTTAGATTATATTAATAAAGATGAATTAGTAGAGATTACTCCTAATCATATTCGTCTTAGAAAAGCTATTCTAAATACAGAAGCTCGTAAGAAATTTGATAGTAAAAATAAATAAGAAAGTAAATTATGAAAGTAGTTTTACTTTCTTATTTTTAGTCTAATTAACGTCAAAAATAAGAATGTATCCTTGTTAATAATTATAAAATATAATATAATGAAGTAAAAGGAAGTGAAATAAATGTTTTATTTTTTAATTACTCTAATACCTTATATAATGTATCTTATCTTAAAGTATCGTAGATCTTTCTATATGCTTCAGCAGAATTCTTATAATGTAAGTAATCGCTATGGAAAATGGATATTCAGAAATATTAAAAAAGTATTTTTAAATTATGATTTATTCTTTATTATTTTAATTATTTTATATCCTTATATAAATCATAACTTTTATATGTTTTTTATGGCTATTTTCTATTTTGGATTATTCTATTTAGAACTTAAGAATATCAAGAAAGATCAAAATAAAAAGCCGTTTGCTATTACTAAAAGAATTAAACGTTTAACTATTACGACTTTATTACTTTTTGGAATAGTACTTCTTTTAATATTTATTAACTTTAACTTAGACAAAAACTTATTAAGATATTATATTTATTTATTTGTATATTGTTATTTAGGATATTTTATTACTTATTTAGCTAATATTATTAATTATCCAGTTGAAAGAATGGTTTATTATTATTATTATTATAAAGCTGTTAATAAGCTTAATAGCATGCCTAATTTAGTTAAGATTGGAATTACTGGTAGTTATGGCAAAACTACTAGTAAGAATATCTTAAATACGATTTTAAATATTAAATTTAATTCGTTTGCTACTAAGAAAAGCTTAAATACTCCATATGGTCTTATGACTAGTATTAATAATGATTTAGATAAATTTGATGATGTATTTATTGCTGAAATGGGAGCATGTAAGAAAAATGATATAAAAGAATTATGTGATTTAGTTCATCCACAATATGGAATAATTACTAAAATAGGACTTGCTCATTTAGAAACATTTAAAACTATTGAAAATACTATTAGTACTAAGTTTGAGTTAGTTGAAGCTTTACCTAGAAATGGGGTTGCTATTTTAAATAAAGATGATCCTAATCAAAGGAAATATCATATTAAGAATAACTGCAAAGTAAAATGGATTGCGATTGATAATGATGCAGATATAAGAGCACTTAATATTAAACAAAGCAATAAAGGAATGAATTTTGATATCTTATTAGAGGGAAAAAATTATAATTTTGAAACTCCTTTATTAGGAAGAGCTAATATTTATAATATTTTAGCAGGAATTTATCTTGGATATTATCTTGGTATAGAAATTAAGGACTTACAAATTGCAGTAAAGATGCTAAGACCGACAGAACATAGATTAGAACTTAAAAAGATGGGTGATATTACTATTATTGATGATGCTTTTAATTCTAATCCGGAAGGATCTAAAATGGCTTTAGAAGTTCTTGATTTAATGGAAGGAACTAAAGTAGTAGTAACTCCAGGAATGATTGAACTTGGGAAAGAAGAATATAATTTAAATAGAAACTTTGGAAAAGAGATAAGTAAAGTAGCAGATTATGTTATTTTAGTCGGCGAAAAACAAACTAAACCTATTTATGATGGCTTAATTTCAGCTAAATTTTCTAAAGATAAAATAATTGTAATTAATGATGTTAAAAAGTCTTTTTCTCTTATTAGAGATTTTAAAGAAAAAGATAAAGAGTTATATGCTTTACTTGAAAATGATTTACCTGATATATTTAATGAGAAGTAGGAGGATTTATGATTAGAACGGATTCGAGATTAGTTACTAAAGGTGATACTTTTATTGCTTTAAGAGGCCTTGGTAGTGATGGACATTCTTATATAGAAAGCGCGATTAAAAATGGAGCAGATAAAATTATTTGCGAAGAAGGGAATTATTCTGTTTCAACTATAATAGTTCCTGATACTAGGAAGTATTTAGCTTCTTATCTAAAAGATAAAGATAAAACTATATTAGAAGGAATAACTTTTATTGGAATAACTGGTACTAATGGAAAAACTACTTCTGCTTATTTAACTTCTCAAATATTAAATAAATTAGGTTCTTTCTCTGCTTACATAGGTACTATTGGATTTTATATAAATAATAAATTAGTAAGAGAGCTAAATAATACTACTCCTGATTTAATAGAATTATATGAAATGTTTGAAGAAGCCGCAAATCAAAAAGTTAAAAATATTGTTATGGAAGTTAGTAGTCATGCTATTGAACTTGGAAGAATTCTTGGAATAAAGTTTGACATAGTAGCATTTACTAACTTAACTCAAGATCATTTAGATTTTCATAAAACTATGGAAAACTATATGAATGCTAAAATAAAACTTTTTAGAGAAGATTATTTAAAAGATGGAGGATATGCTGTTATTAATAGTGATGATCCCCATTATCAAAATTTTATGTTAGCAAAAAATAATAACGTAACGTATGGCTTTAAAGAAAATGCTGATTATAGGGTAGTTAAATATGAATTATTTTTAGATAAAAGTAAAATAGTTTTAAATGATGATTATCATATTACACTACCAATACCAGGAAAATATAATATTTATAATTACTTATTATCTTTAATAATATCTTTAAAAGTGGGTTATTCTTTAGATGAGATAATAAAAATAACTTCTTCTTTAGTAGCGCCTCCTGGTAGATTTGAAGTAGTAAAATATAAAACTAATACTATTGTTATAGATTATGCTCATACGCCAGATGGTGTATTAAATATTATTAAATCTGCTTTAGAATATAAAAAGGGTAAAATTATTACTATTATTGGTTGTGGTGGAGATCGTGATAAAACTAAAAGACCTATAATGGGTTCAATAGCATCATCAAATTCAGATTATACAATCTTTACTGATGATAATCCTAGAACCGAAGACGAAAAAGAAATAATGAAAGATATTCTAGAAGGTGTAACTAATAAAAATTATGAAGTTATTTATGATAGAATAGGCGCTATTCATAAAGGAATTGACTTGCTTAAAGAAAATGATATTCTATTAATACTAGGAAAAGGCCATGAAAATTATCAAATTATTGGTACAGTTAAACATCATTTAGACGATAAAGAGGAAGTAGTAAATTACTTAAAAGAAAAATATGAATAATAATATAAATATCAAAGAAGAATTATTAATTAGGAAGGCTATTTTACAAGCTCTTTCTAATTTGTCGTTTGAAGAAATTATTCCAACAAAGGAAGAAGTAGATGATGTAACTAAGAAAATTAGGAGGAAAATAAGAAAAGAAGGTGTGAGAAATGGAAGATAGATGGAATGACTATTTAGATAGTGAAAATGCTATTTTAAAAAACAAACTTGGTTTTTCTGGAGAAAAAGATAGAGATTCTCTTTCTAAGGCGGAAAGAAAAATTAGTTTAGAAAAATTATCTTTACTTTATTTAAATCCTATTGATGGTGCTTTGGATGCTGAACACTTAAAGAAGATTCATCGTTTTATATTTGAAGATATATATCCTTTTGCTGGTGAGTACCGTGAAGTTGATATAGAAAAAAATCACTTTTCTTTTAGAAGTTACAAAACGATAGAGCCAAGACTAGAAGCTACTTTAAAATTAATGCAAGATGAAATAAAGAATGTTCATAGCGTTTTTGGATATGCATACTTTTTAGCGGGATATTATAATGAATTAATTATAATTCATCCTTTTAGAGAAGGTAATGGTAGGAGTATTCGAGAATTTTTTCGAGAGTTTGTTTTAAAGATGAATGATAAAACAGATTTTGAAGATGTTGAACTTGATTTTACTAAAATGAACAAAGAACGTTTATTACTTGGAACTACAGATCGTTATTTATATCCTGGCTATTTAGAGATGGAATTTACAAATGGGTTAGTTCCTGTTACTAAGAAAGACATTAAGAAATTATAGTCTTTCTTTTTTATAAAAATATTTATGTTAAAAAAAGAAAAAAATGTATAAATATACTTGCAATTAATAGAATTATCTAGTATAATTAGCTTTGTGTGGCATGCTTAGATGTGCAAGGTTGTCGATACGCCAGGTTAAGTTGAACTTTCATAACAAGGTGTAACCGGGTTATTTGCACGGAGCAAGTCTATACTAGATATAGGCGAAGGGAGGACAATGAAATGTCAAAAAATACAGTACGTATCAGATTAAAAGCGTATGAACATCGTGTTTTGGATAAGGCAGCTTCAAAAATTGTCGAAACTGTAAAGAGGACAGGCGGAGAAGTTAGTGGTCCAGTACCATTACCAACTGAAATTCAAAAATATACAATTTTAAGAGCAGTTCATAAATATAAAGATTCACGTGAACAATATGAAATGCGTACACATAAAAGATTAATTGATATCAACAATCCTAGTAAAGAAACAATTGATGCTTTAAGTCATTTAGATTTACCTAGTGGTGTTGAAATAGAAATTAAATTATAGGAGGAAAATATGAAAGGAATCTTAGGTCGTAAGATTGGTATGACTAGTGTCTTTAATAAAAAAGGAAAATTAATTCCTGTTACAGTTATTGAAGTTACACCAAATGTTGTATCACAAGTTAAGACAAAGGAAACAGACGGTTATGATGCAATTCAACTTGCTTTCGGTGATAAGAGAGAAAAGCTTGCTAATAAACCAGAAACAGGTCATTTAAAGAAAGCTAATACTTCACCTAAGCGCTTCTTAAAAGAACTTAGAGGTGTGTTAGCTACTGATTATAGCCTTGGACAAGAAATTAAGGCTGATATTTTTACTGAAGGAGAAATGGTTGATGTAACCGGAACTTCTAAAGGTAAAGGAACACAAGGGGTTATAAAACGTTATAATCAAACTCGTGGACCAATGGGACATGGTAGCCAATACCATCGTGGTGTAGGTTCTCTAGGAACAATGTTACCAATGCGTGTTCTTCCAGGTAAGAAGA
The DNA here is from genome assembly GCA_934149465.1 of uncultured Bacilli bacterium. GTDB lineage: Bacteria > Bacillota_I > Bacilli_A > RF39 > UBA660 > CAKPEZ01. The sequence goes on from CAKPEZ010000005.1 coordinate 21,470, forward strand.
TGCCAGGACGTATGGGTAATGAAAAAGTTACTGTTCAAAATCTTGAAGTTATTTCAATTGATTTAGAAAACAATGTTATCTTAATTAAAGGAAATGTTCCAGGACCTAAAAATTCATTAGTTGTTATTAAAACTTCAGTAAAAAATCCTAATGTCGTTAATGACAAGGAAGATTTACTAACTTATGTAGCAAGTGCTAATGAAGAAGTATCATCACAAGAATAATTTAAAATTATATTATTAAAAAAGTTTGTGATGAAAGGAGGAAACTAAGATGTCTAAAATAGAGATCATTAATGTAAATGGTGAAAAAGTAAAGAATATTAATTTAAAAGATAACGTTTTTATAAAAGAACCTAATGATGCAGTATTACATAATGCTATTATACTTGCACAAGCATCATTAAGACAAGGTACTCACGCTACAAAAACTAGAAGTGAAGTATCAGGCGGTGGCCGTAAACCTTGGAAGCAAAAAGGAACTGGTAATGCTCGTCAAGGTAGTATAAGAGCTACTCAGTGGAGAGGCGGAGGAATTGTTTTCGGACCACAACCTCGTGACTACTCTAAGAAAATGAATAAAAAGGAAAGAAAGTTAGCATTAAAATCTGCTCTTGCATATAAGGCAATTAATAAAGAAATAGTAGTAGTTGATAAAATTGCTATCGAAAATGCTAAAACTAAAGAAATGGCTAATATCTTAGCTAAATTAAATATTGCTGATAAAAAGGTATTAGTTGTTATTGAAACAATAGATGAAAAGTTATATTTAGCAGCACGTAATATTGCAAATATCAAAGTAGTTCTTCCTAGTGAAGTTAATACATTAGATGTTATGACTGCTGATGTAATGTTATTTGAGGAAAAAGCCTTAGAAAAGGTTGAGGAGGTGCTTGGTAATGAGTAATTATCATGATATTATAATCGCCCCTATTATTACAGAAAAAAGCGCTAGTTTAGAACAAAAAGGAACTTATGTTTTTAAAGTAGCTAATAAAGCTAATAAAACTGAAATTAAACAAGCTATTGAAAAGATATTTGGTGTTAAAGTTGTAAATGTTACTACATTAAATGTTCATCCTAAGAAAAAAAGAGTTGGACGTTATACTGGTATGTCAAATAAATATAAGAAAGCTTACGTTAAGTTAGCTGAAGGAAATACTATTAATATAGACTAGTATAAGGAGGATTAGAAGATGGCCATAAAAATATATAAAGCTATTACTAATGGAACTCGTGGAAAAAGTACTCTTGTTAATGAAACTATTACCAAGACTACTCCAGAAAAGAGTTTAGTAGTAATTAAGAAAAAAACAAACGGACGTAATAATCAAGGCAAAATTACGGTAAGACATCGTTCTGGTGGCGTAAAGAGAAAATATCGTTTAATTGACTTCAAAAGAGTTAAAGATGGTGTTCCTGCTATTGTAAAAAGCATTGAATATGATCCAAATAGATCAGCTAATATTGCTTTAATTAGCTACAAAGATGGTGTAAAAGCTTATATTATTGCTCCAAAAGATTTAAAAGTTGGAGATATTGTTGAAAGTGGAGAAAACATTGATATTAAATTAGGAAATGTTCTTCCTATTATGAATATTCCTGTTGGTACTGTCATTCACAATATCGAATTAAAACCTGGTAAAGGTGGACAATTAGCACGTTCTGCTGGTAGTTCAGCACAAATTTTAGGACGTGAAGGAAAATATGTACTAATAAGATTAAATAGTGGTGAAACAAGAAAGATTTTAGGTACTTGTCGTGCTACTATTGGTGTTGTTGGTAATGAAGATTATGAATTAGTAAGTTTAGGTAAAGCTGGTCGTACTCGTCATATGGGTATAAGACCAACAGTTCGTGGTAGTGTTATGAACCCTAACGATCACCCACATGGTGGTGGAGAAGGTCGTGCACCTATTGGACGTTCTGGCCCAATGACTCCTTGGGGTAAACCTGCACTTGGATTAAAGACAAGAAAAAATAAAAAAGCTTCAGATAAATTAATTGTTACTCGTCGTAAGAAGAAATAAAGAAAGGATGATTTAAAATGGCAAGAAGTTTAAAAAAAGGACCTTATGTCTTTGATAGATTATTAAAAAAAGTACAAGAATTAAATGCTTCTTCTAAAAAAGAAGTTATAAAAACTTGGTCTCGTCGTTCAACAATTTATCCTGATTTTATCGGACACACATTTGCGGTTCATAATGGAAAAGAATTTATTCCTGTTTATGTAACTGAAGATATGGTTGGACATAAACTAGGTGAATTTGCATTAACTCGTAAATTTGGTGGACACGGCGAAAACAAAGTTAAATAGTTTGAATACTTCAAGGAAGGAGAGTAAAAAATGGAAGCAAAAGCAATCCTAAAGATGGAAAGAATTGCTCCTAGAAAAGCACGCCTTGTAATCGATTTAATTCGAGGAAAAGATGTTGCTTTAGCTAAAGCAATTTTAAATAATCAAACTCAAAAAGCAGCATTTATTATTAATAAAGTTTTAGATTCAGCTGTGGCAAATGCTGTTAATAATTTAAAATTAGATGAAAAGAAATTATATGTAAAAGAGTGCTACGTTAATGAAGGCCAAGTTATGAAGAGAGTTATGTTTGATTCTCGTGGTCATGTAGGACGTAAAGATAAGAAAACTAGTCACATTACAATAGTAGTTAGTGATGAACGTAAGTAAAGGAGGAAAGTACTTTGGGACAAAAAGTTAGTCCAGTAGGACTTAGAATTGGAATTAACAAAGACTGGGAATCTAAGTGGTATGCTAAAAGCAATAATTTTCCTAAATATTTATTAAATGATAATAAGATTCGTAAGTATTTGTTAAAAAAATATAAAAATGCTGGAATTTCTTCTATTGTTATTGAAAGAAATAAAAAGAGAACTGAAATTTTTATTCATGCATCACGTGTTGGCTTAATTATCGGTCAAAATGGTGCAGAAATTGAAGAAACAAAGAAAGAAATTAGTAAATTAGTAAAAGAAGAAAATATACAAATTACCATAGTTGAAGTAAAAAATCCTGATCTAGTTGCTCAATTAGTTGCAGATAATATTGCACATCAAATTGAAAACAGAGCATCATTTAGAGTAGTACAAAAGAAAGCTATTAGAAACGCTATGAAAGCTGGTGCTAAAGGAATTAAGACTTTAGTATCTGGTCGTCTTGGCGGTGCTGAGATTGCTCGTGGTGAAGGTTATTCAGAAGGAACTATCCCTCTACATACTTTAAGAGCCGATATCGATTATGCTACTAGTGAAGCTGATACTACTTATGGTAAGATTGGTGTAAAAGTATGGATTTACAAAGGTGAAATCCTAGATGGAAAGAAGGAGGAAGAAAAAAATGCTAACTCCAAAAAGAACTAAATATCGTAAACCATTTAGAATTAAATATGATGGTAAAGCTAAAGGTAATACTGAATTACATTTTGGTGATTATGGATTAATGGCAAAAGAAGGAGCTTGGATTACTGATAAGCAAATTGAAGCTGCTCGTGTTGCTATGACAAGATATATGAAACGTGGTGGTAAAGTTTGGGTTAACATTTTCCCTCATTTATCACTTACTAAAAAACCTCTTGAAACTCGTCAAGGTAAAGGTAAAGGTAATCCAGAAGTTTGGGTTGCAGTAGTAAAAGAAGGAAAGATTATGTTTGAAGTTGGAGAAGTTACTGAAGATGTTGCTCGTGAAGCTTTAAGACTTGCTATGCATAAACTTCCTGTAAAATGTAAATTTGTAAAAAAAGATGGTGGTGTCGCAAATGAAAATTAATGAAATAAGAAAATTAACCACAGAAGAAATTGTTAAGAAAATCGATGAAACAAAGAAAGAGTTACTTAATCTTCGCTTTAAGCAAGCTACTGGTTCTATCGAAAAACCTACGGTTATTAGAGATTTAAGACACACTGTAGCAAGATTAAAAACTGTTTTAAGAGAACGTGAAATTGGTATTGAAGGAGGAGATCCTAATGCTAGAACAAAGTAAGCGTGAAATTATTGGCGTTGTTGTAAGTGATAAAGCTGATAAAACAATTACCGTTAAAGTAGAAACTTATAAAACTGACCCATTATATAAAAAACGTATTAAATATTCAAAAAAGTATTCAGCTCATGATGAAAAGAATGAAGCTAAAGTTGGCGATAAGGTTTTATTAGAAATGACTAGACCTTTATCTAAAACTAAGAGATATCGTTTAGTAAAAGTTATCGAAAAAGCTGTTATACTATAACTCTAAATTGATAAAGGAGGAGAATTTATGGTTCAACAAGAAAGCCGTTTAAAAGTGGCTGATAATTCTGGTGCTCGTGAACTATTAGTTATTAGAGTACTAGGTGGAAGTAAAGTAAAAACAGGTAATATTGGCGATATAGTTGTTGGTACTGTTAAAAAGGCTACTCCTAATGGTAACATCAAAGCTGGAAAAGTAGTAAAAGCTGTTATTGTTAGAAGTAAATTTGGCGTAAGAAGAGAAGACGGAAGTTATATTAAATTCGATGATAATGCATGTGTATTAATTAAAGATGATAAAACTCCTGTTGGAACTCGTGTTTTAGGTCCAGTAGCTCGTGAATTAAGAGATAAAGACTTTATGAAGATTATAAGTCTTGCTAAAGATGTGCTATAAAGCCTGTTAGGGAGGAAATAAACATGAATCTAAAAAAAGGTGATAAGGTAAAAGTAATTGCCGGTGCAAATAAAGGCAAAGAAGGACTAATTACTAAAGTATTAGATGAAAAAGTTATTGTTGAAGGTGTAAATGTTCATAAGTTTCATTTAAAACCTAGAACTAATAATGGAAATGGTGAAATAGTTGAAAGAGAAGCACCTATTCATGCATCTAATGTAATGATAATTGATCCAAAAACAAAAAAACCTACAAGAATCTATCATGATGTTGATAAAAAAGGCAAAAAAATTAGAATGTCTAGAAAATCTAATGAGAAGATTGACTAATTTGGAAGGAGGGTATTTATGAACCGCCTAAAGGAAAAATATGTAAAAGAAGTTGTTCCAAGTTTAATGGAAAAATATAATTACAAGACTGTTATGTTAGTACCAAAAATTGAAAAAATTGTTGTTAATATGGGTGTTGGAGATAGTCTTCAAAACTCAAAATTATTAGAAGCAGCTGTAAGTGATCTAGAAGCTATTACAGGTCAAAAAGCTGTAACTACTAAAGCAAAGAAATCTATTGCTTCATTCAAGTTAAGAGAAGGACAAACAATTGGTTGTAAAGTAACTTTAAGAGGAGAAAAAATGTATAATTTCTTGGATAAGTTAATTTCAATTAGTCTTCCTCGGGTAAGAGATTTTAGAGGTCTTTCACCTAGAGCATTTGATGGACGTGGAAATTATACAATAGGTATTAAAGAACAATTAATATTCTCAGAAATTGAATTTGATAATGTTGTTAAAGTACGTGGAATGGATATTGTAATTGTTACAACAGCAAAAAGTAATGAAGAAGCTTTTGATTTGTTAAATAATCTTGGAATACCTTTTAGGAAATAATTCGAGGAGGAAAATAATGGCAAAAAAAAGTATGATTGTAAAATCACAAAAAGAACCAAAATTTAAAGTTAGAAAATATACTCGTTGCAGTATTTGTGGAAGACCACATGCCGTTATGAGTAAATTTGGAATCTGCCGTATTTGTTTTAGAGAATTAGCTTCTAAAGGACAAATACCAGGTGTAAAAAAATCAAGTTGGTAAGAATTGGAAGGAGGAATTCAGATATGATAGTAACTGACCCAATTGCAGATATGCTAACACGTATTCGTAATGCTAATCAAATGCGTTATCAAGAAGTGTTAATTCCATCATCTAATATGAAAGTAGAAATTGCTAAGATATTAAAAGATGAAGGTTTTATTGAAAATTATAAAATAGAAAAAAATGATGTTCAAGATAATATCGTATTAACATTAAAATATGGACACAATAAAGAAAGAGTAATTACTGGATTAAAACGTATCTCTAAACCTGGTCTTAGAGTCTATGTAAAAGTAGAGGATATACCAACTGTTTTAAATGGTTTAGGAATTGCTATTATTTCAACACCAAAAGGAATTATGACAGATAAAAATGCTCGTAAGAATAATGTTGGTGGAGAAGTATTAGCGTATATTTGGTAATAAATAATAAAAGGAGGTGTCTCATATGAGTCGTATTGGAAATAGAATTTTGACAATACCAGAAAATGTTAATGTTGAAATAAATAATAATATTGTTACTGTAAAAGGACCTAAGGGAGAATTGTCTTGTCCTATTGCTAAGAACATTTCTGTAAGTGTTCAAGATGGCAAAGTAACTGTTAAAAGAGCAAATGAAGATAAAGTAACTAAACAAATGCATGGTACTACTAATGCTAATATCAAAAATATGATTATTGGTGTAAGTGAGGGCTATAAGAAGGGCTTAGAAATAATTGGTGTAGGTTATCGTTTTACTCCTAAGGGAAATACCTTAACAATTAATGCTGGTTATTCTCATCCTGTTGATATGGAAGTTCCTACTGGTCTTTCAATTAAAGGTATTAGTAATACTGAAATTGAAATTGAAGGAATTGATAAGTGCGCTGTTGGTGAATTTGCTGCTAATATCAGAAAAGTAAGAGAACCAGAACCTTATAAGGGTAAAGGTATTAAATACAAAGATGAACATATCCGTCGTAAAGAAGGAAAAAAGGCATCTAAGTAAATGTGAAAAAAGGAGAGTATATTTATGATAAATAAAAATTCTCGTAATGAAATGCGTGTTGTTAGACATAAACGTATCAGAGAAGATTTATCTGGTACTGCTGAAAGACCTAGACTTTGTGTATTTAGATCTAATTCACATATTGAAGCTCAAATTATTGATGATGAAAAGAAAGTTACTTTAGTTAGTGCTTCAACTAAAGAAAAAGAATTAAATATTAAAAATGGTGGAAATATTGAAGCTGCTAAAAAGTTAGGTGCTGAGATAGCAAAGCGCGCTAAGAAAGCTAAAATTACGAAAGTTGTATTTGATAGAGGTGGATACCTATATCATGGTCGTGTTGAAGCTCTTGCAGATTCTGCACGTGAAAATGGATTAGAGTTCTAGTAAGGAGGATACTTATGGAAGAAAATATTAAACAAACTACTACTGAACCTAAACAAGAAAATAGAAAACCACGTAGTAATAAGAAATTCGATCGTTCTAATGCTCCTAAAAAGTTATTAGAAGAAAAAGTAATTGATATTAAGCGTGTTACTAAAGTTGTTAAAGGTGGTAGGCAATTCCGTTTTGCTGCTACTGTTGTAGTAGGAAACAGAAAAGGCAAAGTAGGTCTTGGTACTGGTAAAGCTAAAGAAATGCCAGATGCAGTTAAAAAGGCTACTCAAGCCGCATCAAAAAGATTAATCAATGTTTCTTTAATTGATAATCGTACTATTCCACATGAAGTTGTTGTTAAAGAGGGCGCTACTAAAGTTATGTTAAAACCTGCTAAAGAAGGTACTGGAGTTAAAGCTGGAGGACCAGTTAGAGATGTATTAGAACTTGCTGGTATTAAAGATATCGTATCTAAGAGTCTTGGATCTAGTACAAAAGTTAATATGGCTAGAGCAACTATTAATGCATTAAAGAGTCAAAAGACTGTTGAAGAAATAGCTGCTTTAAGAGGAAAAACTAAAGAGGAGATTTTAGGATAATGAAATTAAATGAATTAAAACCAGCTTATGGTTCTGTAAAGGATCGTAAGAGAGTTGGTCGTGGTTCTGGTAGTGGAACTGGTAAAACAAGTGGAAAAGGACATAAAGGACAAAATGCTCGTAGTGGTGGAGGCGTAAGACCTGGATTTGAAGGTGGACAATTACCATTATTCAGAAGATTACCAAAACGTGGCTTTAGTAATTATGAATTTAAAACTAGATATGCAACTGTTAATGTTGGTGATCTAGAAATGTTTGAAGAAGGAAAAGTAATAACTCTAGAAGAGTTAAAAAATGCTGGCTTAGTTAAGAAAGAATTAAGCGGTATAAAAATTTTAGGAAATGGTACTTTAACTAAAAAAATAAATGTTAAAGCAAATTGTTTTTCTGAAAGTGCTAAATCTAAAATAGAATCTGTTGGTGGGAAAATAGAGGTGATTTAGATGTTTAAAACTCTACATCAAATATTTAATCCCAAAAACAAAGATCTAAGAAAGAGAATATTATTTACATTATTTGGTTTATTTATATTTGCAGTTGGAACTACTATTACTGTTCCAGGAACTAAAGGAATTATTTCTGATTTAGGTTTCTTAGAATTAATTAATGTCATGAGTGGTGGAGCTTTAAAGAAATTCTCCATTTTTGGCTTAGGAGTAATGCCTTATATCTCTGCTTCTATTATAGTAAGCTTATTACAGATGGACATTATTCCTTATTTCTCTGAACTTAAAGAAGAAGGTGCTGCTGGAAGACAAAAAATAAATAAAATAACTAGATACATGGGAATTATAATTGCCTTTATTCAAGGCTTTGCAATGGCATTTGCTTTTGGTATTAAGGGTAATGCTTGGGAATATTTGAGAATTGCTACTATAATGACTGGTGGAACTGCTTTCTTATTATGGCTTGGTGATCAAATGACTCAAAAAGGTATTGGTAATGGTATGTCATTAATAATTATGGCTGGTATTATTAATACTATTCCTCAGATGTTTATTGATGCTTTTAATTCATTAGTAATTGATAATTCATCTTTATTTGTAGGAATTATTTCCTTTGTAGTATTTATTCTAGTATATTTGCTTATTATTGTTGGAATTATTTGGGTAGAACAATCTGAAAGAAGAATTCCTATACAGTATGCAAATCAAACAATGGCAGCTTATGGAAATAAGCAATCTTATATTCCATTTAAATTAGATTCTTCTGGAGTTACTCCAGTAATCTTTGCATCTGCTGTTATTGCTGCTCCTAGTTTTATTGCAAATATTATTAAAAACGAAAATTTTACAAATTTTGTTAATAATTACATTAATTATACTTCAGTAACTGGTTTTATCTTGTATATATTATGTATTTTATTCTTCTGTTATTTCTATACTTTCTTACAATTATCACCTGATGAATTATCTAAGAATTTGAGTAAGAATGGTGGTTATATTCCAGGAATACGACCTGGTAAGGAAACTGCAAAATATATAAAGACAGTATTATCAAGAATTACTTTACTTGGTTCATTGTTCTTAATTATTATTGCAGGAATGCCAATTATATTTAGTAATGTATCTTCACTTCCTACTAGTGTTAGCATTGGTGGAACAGGAGTATTAATTATTGTTGGTGTTGCTCTTGAAACATATAAACAACTAGAAAGTAGTTTAGTAAATCGTAATTATAAAGGTGGTAGGTAAGATGAAGAATATTATATTTATTGCTCCTCCTGCTGCAGGTAAGGGAACAATGTCTTCAATGCTTAGCGAAGAATATAATATTCCTCATATATCTACTGGCGATTTACTTAGAGAAGAATCTTTGAAAGATACTCCTCTTGGTAGGGAGATAAAAGAAAAGATAGAACAAGGGAAATTTGTTAATGATGAAATAATGACAGAGCTTTTAATAAATAGATTAACTAAACCCGATTGTGATAATGGTTATATTTTAGATGGATATCCTAGAAATTTGAAACAAGCTAAAATCTATGAAGATATTTTAGATAAACTAGATAAAGAACTAGGATTAGTAATTTATTTAAATATTGATAAGAACCTAGCTTTAAAGAGAATGAGTGGTCGTGTTGTATGTTCTAATTGTAGTGCTAGTTATAATCTTAATAATAAAGAGTTAGCTCCAAGAAAAGTTGGAATATGTGATCGATGTGGTCATACTTTATCAGCTAGAGCTGATGATAATGAGTCAACTTTCTTAGAAAGATTTGATACTTATCTTAATAAAACTAGTGAACTAATTAATTATTATAATAATAAAAATGTTCTAAAAAAAGTTGATATATTAAATGATAGCACTGCGCTAGATACTTACAATAAAATAAAGGAAATGTTTTAAATGATAAGTATAAAAAGTAATTATGAAATAGATCTTATGAAAAAAGCTGGTCATATTGTATATGAAACTCATAAGTATTTAAAACCTTATTTAAAACCTGGAATAACTACTTTAGAATTAGACAAACTTGCTAATGATTTTATCATAAGTAAGGGTGCTACTTCTTCAGTATATGGGTACGAAGGCTATCCTGCACATGTTTGTATATCGGTTAATGATGAAGTTGTTCATGGTATTCCATCTAAAAGAAAACTAAAAGATGGTGATATCGTTTCAATTGATATATGTGCTTGTTATAAAGGGTATCATGGAGATTCTGCTTGGAGTTATGGTGTAGGGAAATTAAGTAAGGAAAATGAGTACTTACTAGAACATACTGAAAAAGCTTTGTATGAAGGACTAAAAAAAGTACAGCCGGGAAATCATATTGGCGATATATCTTCAGCAATTGAAGAATATGCTCTTAAACATAAATTAGGAGTTGTTAAAGAACTTGTTGGTCATGGGGTTGGAAGCAATCTTCATGAAGATCCTGATGTTCCTAATTATGGTATTAAAGGAACTGGTCCAATATTAAAAGAGGGAATGACAATAGCAATAGAACCTATGTTAAATTTAGGAACGGCTGATATATTTATTCTTGATGATGACTGGACAATAGTGACTGGTGATAATTTACCATCGGCTCACTTTGAACATACTGTTCTTGTAACCAGTAATGGCTATAAAATATTGACAGGAGATGAAAATGATGAGTAAAGAAGATACTATTGAAGTAGAAGGTAAAGTATTAGAAATATTACCTGGTGGTAAGTTTAAAGTACAACTTTCTAATGGTCACATTGTAGGAGAGGCCCACGTTTCTGGTAAAATGCGAGTAAACAATATTCGTATTTTACAAGGTGATAATGTCGTACTTGAAATATCAACATACGATTTAACACGTGGACGAATTATTTATAGAAAATAAAATAGGAGGAATTAATTATGAAGATTAGACCGTCAGTAAAACCTATGTGTGAAAAATGTAAAATCATTAAAAGAAAAGGAAAAGTAATGGTTATTTGTGAAAATCCAAAACACAAACAAAAACAAGGGTAAGGAAGGAGAAAGTTTATGGCACGTATTAAGGGTGTTGAATTACCTAATGATAAAAGAGTAGAAATTTCTTTAACTTATATCTATGGTATAGGTAGAAATTTGTCAAATGAAATTTTAAAAAATGCTAATGTTGATCCAGATAAAAAAACTAAAGATTTATCTGAAGAGGAATTAACACGTCTTAGAGATGAAATTAATAAGCATTTAGTTGAAGGTGAACTTCGTCGTGAAGTTAATATGAACATTAAAACTAAGATGGAAATTAATTCATATCAAGGAACTAGACATAAAAAGAATTTACCTGTAAGAGGTCAAAGAACTAATCGTAATGCTAGAACTCGTAAAGGTAAAGGAAAAGTTGTCGCTAATAAGAAAAAATAATAAATAAATAATAAGGAGGAAAGAATTATGGCTTATAAAGCAAGGAAACGTAAAGTTAAGAAAAACGTTCCAGAAGGTGAAGCTCATATTCATTCAACATTTAATAATACTATTGTAACTATCACTGATAAAGAAGGCAATGTTATTAGTTGGGCATCAGCTGGTACTCTTGGAATTAAAGGAAGTAAGAAATCTACTCCATATGCTGCTGGTACAGCTGCAGAAGCTGCTGGTAAAGCTGCTAAAGATGCTGGAATGAAAAAAGTAGATGTTTTTGTAAAAGGATTAGGTTCTGGACGTGAAATGGCAATTCGTTCACTTCAAACTGCAGGCTTAGAAATTGCTACTATTACAGATGTAACACCTATTCCACATAATGGATGTCGCCCACCAAAAAGACGTCGTGGATAATAAGAAAGGGAGTGTGTTATGTTAAAATTTGAAAAACCTGAATATAAGGTAACTGAATATATTGAAAGTAATCACTATGGAAAATTTGAAATTGAACCTTTAGAAAGAGGTTTTGGTACAACTTTAGGAAATGCACTTAGAAGAGTATTGTTATCATCTTTACCAGGTGATGCTATTACTAGTGTAAAAATCGATGGAGTAGCTCATGAATTTCAAAAAATTGATGGTGTTATTGAAGATGTAACGCAAATAGTTTTAAACTTGAAAAATGTTGTTTTAAAAAATCACTCTAAAGATAATAACAAAATATTAAGATTAACTGCCAATAAACCAGGAGTAGTTACTGCTGGTGATATTGAACCAGATGCTGATATTGAAATACTAAATAAAGATCAAGTTATTTTAACTTTAGCTGAAGGTGGAAAAATCAATATGGAAATGACTATTGGAAGTGGTCGTGGTTATGTAAGGGCTGAAGAAAATAAGAAATTATTTGCTGATCGTTCTAAAATAAATGTAATTGCGATCGATTCATTATATTCTCCTATTGAAAGAATCAATTATGAAGTAGAAGCTGCTCGTGTAGGTCAAAATAATAATTATGATAAATTAATTCTTGAGATTTGGACAAATGGTTCTATTTCTCCTGAAGAATCAATTGCACTTGCTAGTCAGATATTAATAGAGCATTTACAATTACTTACAAATTTAAGTGAAATTTCTGATGTTACTGGTTTAATGAGCTCTAAAGTAGAAGATCCTTCATTAAAGGCATTAGAAACTTCAATTGATGATTTAGATTTATCTGTAAGAGCTTATAATTGCTTAAAAAGAGCAGGTATTTTGACATTACATGATTTGGTTGATAAGAGTGAAAATGAAATGATGAAAATCAGAAATTTAGGTAAAAAATCTTTAAAAGAAGTTATTGATAAAATTAAAGATATGGGACTTAAATTTAGAGATGAAAATTAGAAAGTAAGGAGGAAATAATTATGGCTTATAGAAAATTAGGTAGAGACAATAAACATAGAAGAAGTATGCTTGCAACTTTAACAAAACAACTTATTATTAATGAAAGAATTGAAACTACTGAAACAAGAGCAAAAGAAGTAAGAAAATGTTTTGATAAAATGGTTACTTACGGAAAAAATGGTAGTTTAGTATCTCGTAGATTAGCACTTGCTTTCTTACATAATGATACCGAATGTGTAAAAAAAGTATTTGATGATTTAGCTGTTCGTTATAAAGATAGAAATGGTGGATATACTAGAATTATCAAATTAGATGAACGTAGAGGAGATAACGCTTTAACTGTTATCTTAGAATTAGTTAAATAATATAATTTAAGTTAGTACTGTAATAGTACTGGCTTTTTTTATACTGAAAATCTCTTGATATACATTTATAAAAGAATACTATCTGATTTAAGGTTATAAACCTTGTTTAATACTATTTTTTATTTTACTATCTATTTACTATTTTTATTTTACTATCTATTTACTATTTTTTAATATTATGATATCATTATATTTATAATAGAGGTGGGAATAGATGAGTAAATTAAAAGAAAAAAAATATTTGTTTTTATCCTTAGCTATTGTTCTTGGTGTAACTTTAGTAATAACAGCAATAGCTAAAAATAGTTTTGCAGTAACTTATCGGTGTCCAAGTGGTTTTACACCTATTGCTGGTACTAGTGGTGCAATGTGTGAAAAAGCTGCAGATGTGGAGGAAAAAATTACTTATTCTTGCAGTGAAGGAGAATTGCAAGTAAATAGGTGTTATATAACAAAACCTGCAGAGACTAAAACAAGTACAGAAACATATTATGGTACAATAGATCATTATAAATGTTCTACTGGAAGCTTAGATGGTAGTGGGTGCTATGATTTTACTTCTAAAGAGTATTATTGTTCTTCTGGTACTTTGAGTGGTTCTTCATGTAAGCATTCGCAAAGAATGAATGTTAATTCATGTACTGGAACTTGCAGTAATACTATAAGTGATGGCGGAACAGTAACTTGTATGTGTACTTGGAAAACGAGTGCTAGTAAGAAATGTCCAAGTGGTTATTCAGAATATGCCAATGGTTCTACTTGTAGAAAGTCTGTTGGAAGTGCTACTGCTTATTATAAGTGTGATGATGGAACTGTTTCTACTTCAAGAACTTGTACAAGAACTGTGTCAGCTAAGCAGTGTCCAAGTGGTTATACTGAAGTAAATGGAACTGGTGGTAATGTTTGTAGTAAGACAGTATCAGCTACTGAATCAATTAAATATAATTATAGTTGTAGTAGTGGTAATCTTAATGAATCAACTAAGAAATGTGAAATTGCAGCAGAGAGAATAGGGGATGAAAATAATTGTCCTATTGGTTCAGTAAAAGAAGGAAATACTTGTAGATGTACTGATTCTAATTATACATATAATAGTGCAAATAACAAATGTGAAAGAAATTTAGATGCAGATTTTAATTTTGATACTGAACGTCCTTCTAATCCTGAATTTGTTAATTGGTGTAAAGCAAATGGAGGTTCTATTGTTACTGTAGATTCTACTAGTAATATTGTAAAATGTATAAAATCTACTAGTTATTCTACTAATACTGAATATCCTGATACTTCTGAATTTAGACAGTGGTGTTCAAGCATCGGTGGTAGTATTAATAAAGTATCTGGTACTAATTTAGCAGTTTGTTATTCTAACATTACTTGTGGAACAAATGCTGCTTGGAATAACGCAACTAAAAAATGCGTTTGTTTACCTGGATGGGCAGGAAATCCTACTACTGGATGTACTACTGATATTAGTGATACTAATAAAGATTATACAGATAAAGATGGTAATTTATTATGTACAGATGGATATTCTGAAAATGCCGATGGCATTTGTGTTAAGAACTCTGATTTCAGTGAATCTGGGGTATATTATATTAGTGGTGGTAAATGTAAGCCATATCCTGGATTTGATGGTTATTGTATTGAAAAAGGAGCCCCTTATAATTCTAGTGGTAGTTGTACAACTTTATCTGGAAAGGATGTTTCATTGACTTGTGAACAGATTGCTACAGCTTATATAGGAGGTCAAAACTCTAGTAAAAATTATGCGGTTCAAAGTATTTTGAATGGTCGTACTTATTATACTGATAGTAATTGTACAAAAGCTATTAGTACAGCGTCTGTTAGAAGTGAAGCTGCTAATATATGTAAGGGTCTTAACTTTGGAGATACTACCGTTAGTGCTAGTGGAGCTAATTATTTGAATAAAAATATTTTAAATAAATTTACTAATTTGGTATCTATAAATAAATCTAACATTGCTAAGGTATCTTTAGATGGTGAGACATATTCAATGAAAAAGGGCTCTACAATGTGTATTAATGATAACAGTGGTACTCTTGGTATGTTCAATGTAACAAAAAGTGGTTCTGGTGATGCTACTTATCAAATAGTTGGTAATAAATTTTGTATTACTGCTGGCCAAACAGAAGGAACAACAACGTTTACCTTAACTAGGAGTATTATTAGTGGTTCTACTACTACAACTACTAAATATCTAGTTCCTGAAATCTGTTATAATAATAAATATCAAGATTATATTACTAATATTAAAGAAGTAACTGATATAGATGAAGTTCCTGAATATTCAACTATCACTAAGTCCGTTAGTGTAATTGTTAGTGATGATGCTCAGGATCTTAAAGGTGGCTTTAAAATAATTAAGAAAAATAGTGAAGGTACTCCTTTAGAGGGAGTAGAATTCTTAATTGGTGAAAGTGTTAAAGATGGTCAAATAGTTAATCCTACTACTAAAAAGACTGATTCTAATGGGGAAATATTATTAGAAGATTTACCCGCTGGTAAAACGTATTATTATCAAGAAAAATCAACATTAACTGGTTATATATTGGATGATGAAATTAGAAGTTTAAAAATTAATGCTAATGAAGTATTAGAAGTTACTTTGATTAACTATAGTCAAGAAAAAGGTGGCTTTAGAATATTAAAAGTAGATAACTTAGGTAATCCACTTAAAAATGTTAAATTTAAAGTTGGTGAAAAATTAGATGGTACTGAAGGTGTTGACTGGAAGTATATGACTACTGGAGAAAAGGGGATAATTACTGTTGGTGATTTAGAATTAAATAAGACATATTATTATCAAGAAGTAGAAGCCCCTAATGGGTATTATTTAGATGGTTCAGTTAAAGAAATAAAAATTAACGAGACAAAGATAGAAGAGATTCCAGTAGTAAATGAAAGATATACTAGAGATGTTATAGTACGTAAGATATCAGAAGATGAGAAACCTTTAGCAGGAGCAATTATTGAAATATATAATGCTGCTGATAATACTTTGATTGAAACTGGTATTACTGATAAAGATGGAATTATTAAGTTTACTAATTTAACTTATGGAAATTATTATGCTTTAGAGAAAGAAGCCCCTAAAGGATATGAATTGAATGCCAAAAAGCATGAATTTACAATTACTGATCTTACTGATTCTTTATCTATTCCAATGATTAATTATAAAATTGATAATCCACAAACTGCTGATTTACCTATTATTTTGATAATTACTTTAGGATTAATTGGTATTGGTTATGGTATTTATAAATATCGTATGATGAAATTAAATAAAGAGCAAGCGTAAAGTTTGTTCTTTATTTTCTTGTAAAAGTATATATTTGATGATAAAATTATAATGGAGAGTGGTTATTTATGAATAAAAAAAAGGGATTTACTTTAATTGAATTATTAATGAGCATTGTTGTAATTTCTTTAATATTGGGTGCTGTTATGGTTTCTGTTCTTAGTTTAATAAATACTTCCAAAGTTAAATCGTATACTTTATTTGAAAAAAATATTTTAGAAGCTGCTAATATATATGGAAAAGAATATAGTTTAGAGATTGATTATACCGATAATGCTGAACTTGGCTTTAGGACTGCATGTCTTCCAATTCAAGTATTAATAGATAAAGGTATTACAAAGAGAACTAGCTTGGTAGATAATTATATTAAAGAAGGTAATGAAAGTGTCTTTTTAATAATTAACTCAAATGGAATTCTTTCAGCTAATATATTAAAAGGAAAATGTGAAGACAACCAAGATATTAATCCAGTAGTTGATTTTAATTCAGATTTAGTAACTGCCAATAAAGTAAGTAAGGACTACGGAGAAAATGAAGATGATCTTCTTAAATATGTAAAAATAACTGATACTGGTGGAAGGAGCGGAAGAATATATATTTTACTTAATAATAGTGCTACTACATATATGAGTGTATCTTATGATAGTAGTGGAACATTTGAACAAAAAGTTAATGGAGATACTATAACTAAAAATTTAAATAATGTTAAGGTAAATAAAATTATTTATAAATTAGTTCCAGACGCTACTAATAAAGTTGTATCTAAAACTTTAGATTATGAAGTATTATCTTCAGTTCCTACTTTGGAGCTTACTAGTGATAGCTTGTCTTTTATAACTGGGGCGAATGTTAATTTATTAGATGGGGTTGTTTATGATGATCGAATTGTGTATAATAATAGACCATTAAATTTGAAAGTAGAAATTAATGGTAAGGAATCTACTAAGACTAGTGGAACTACTACTGATCTTGGACTTGCAATAGATAATAATACAGTTACTTATACTGTTTCTAATATTTTTGAAAAAACTAATACTAAAACAAGAACATATACAATAAGAACAGCAACTGTAGTGCAGTATTCTACTGCTAATGAAGAAGAATATAGTACTCCTTCTTGTGGTAGTTGTGCTTGTGGTGCCCATGGAGAAGTAGTTTGTGTTGGTTGTGCAGTATGTCCTTGGGATGGAGTATCTTATGATACAGATACTAGATGTGGTACTTATAGTAATTGGAGTACTAATAAAGGAAGCGGTTCATGCTGTAGAAAGAGAACTTGTTCAATGGATTCTAATGGTAATGTATATAACTGTAGTAATTATACTAGTTGTTAAAGAGCATTCTAGAAATAGATTGTTCTTTTTTTATGTATATAACATATACTGGAAATAGAAAGGAAGAGGATAATGATGAGAAAAATTATACCATTTGAAAAAGAAATAGCATTTGATACTCCTATTAATGAGATTACTAGTATCTCTTTAGAGCACACACTATCTTTAGAAGATGATAATGTTATTAGTGGAGATTTTCATATTAATGGAGAGTATAAAATTAGTGAAGTAAGTACAATAAAAGAGAAGTATGATTATCATTTACCATTTTATATAGCACTTGATGCTCGTTATGATGTAAAAAATACTAAAATAGATATTGATAATTTTTATTATAAAGTTACTAATGGTAAATTAAGAGTAAATATTGATGTTTATATAGATGGACTTGTTAAAGAAGAAGCTCCTTTAGAGGAAAGATGTTATGACTTACAGGATATTCCTATTATAGAAGAAAAAAAGGAGGAGGTTAATGTTATGGATGAAGTAAAAAGTGAAGAAAAAGATTTACCTGCTAAAGAGATAGAAGTAGAGGTAGAAAGTCCTACCACTAAAGTAGAAGTTCCTTTAGAAAAGATTGAATCATTTATTGATGAAAGGAAAAACGATATGGATAAAGTACTTGAAGAAATGCTTCAAAATAGTGATAAAAAGAGTTTTTTTGATAGTTTAGATGGAAATGAAACTTATTCTAGTTATTATGTTTATATTGTAAAAGAAGAAGATAATATTGATAAGATTTTAACTAAATATAATATTAGTAAAGAAGATTTGGCATCATATAATGATATAAGTAATATTAAAGTTGGAGATAAGCTTATTATTCCAGAAGTAAAAAATGAATAATGATTATCGATCTTTACTTAGAAAATATGAATTACATCCTAAAAAGGTTACGATTTATAAAAATGCTAAAGTATTTGATACTAAGGAAGGAACATTCGTTTTTAAAAAGAGAAGACAAGATTTAACTAATACTTATTCTTATTTGCATTCTCGTTCTTTTGATTATTTTCCTAAATTAGTAAATAAAGATGATGAGTATGATATTTATGAATATGTTAATGTAGTAGATGAGCCTTTAGAACAGAAAGCTTTAGATGTTATTAATATTATTAGCATCCTTCATTCTAAGACAACTTTTTTTAAAGAGGTAGATTTTGATGATTATAAGTCTATTTATGAGAAGATAGTAGAAGAGTTAGAAGATACTTTTAATTATTATAATAATTTAATGGAATATGTAGAAGGAGATATTTATATGTCTCCAGCTTCTTATTTATTAGCAAGAAATATAAGTACTTTGTATTCTGCGTTAGAAAAAAGTAGAACAATACTTGAGAAGTGGTATGAACTTATTAAAGATAAGAAGAATATGCGAGTTGTAAATATTCATAATAATATGGATTTATCTCATTATTTAAAAGATCGAGATAAATCTTATTTTGTTAGTTGGGATAAGAGTAAGATAGATATGCCTATTATTGATCTTTATGTTTTTTATAAGAGGCATTACTTGGATTTTGACTTTATTGATTTACTTGATGTTTATGAGAGTAGATATCCTTTATTAAAAGAAGAGAAGCTTTTATTTTATGCTAAAATTTTAATTCCTTGGAAAATTAATTTTAATGATTTAGAATATAATTTATGTATTAAAGTTCGAAATCTTTTTGATTATCTATATAAAAGTGATGAGTTAACTAAATATGGCAAACCAGAAACAACTAAGTAGGGCACAGTATTCAATAAGTAAGATAAAAACGTTTATTCTAAGAGGAAGGAAGATTAATATTATTATTTGATAGAAGATAACTGTTGCTAGAATGAATGAGAGGATTAGACAAAGAAGACGTAATCCAGTACATGTAGAAGCAAAATTAAAAAATCTATTCATGATATTCACCTAGTATAGGTTATGTTTTTTTAAGAAAAGTGTTATAATTAATTATATTGATTATTTTGTTCTAATTTTGTTTAAAAACTGCTTGACAAAAGGGAAATAATCTTATATACTACATTAAGAAACGGAAAGAAGATGTGTTGATCTCACCTGAATACCTTTTTATGGTGTTGGGTTAAAAAGCCACTTACGAATTGGTATAAGTGTTTTTTAGGTGAATACATATTCTTTATGTATTCATTTTTGTTTACGGAGGTGTTAGATATCGCAAGTAATTTTGAAAATCCTATAAATGAACAAATTAGATATAGGGAAATGATGGTAATTGGTCCTAGTGGTGAACAACTTGGAGTAAAGAAGAAAGAAGATGCATTAACTTTAGCTGGTTATGCTGGTTTTGATCTTGTTTTGATGAGTGATTCAACTACACCAGTTGTTTGTAAGATAATGGATTATAGTAAATTCCGCTATGAGAAGAAAAAGAAGAGCAAGGAAGCTCAAAAACGTCAACGTGAAGCTAATGTTGAAGTTAAGGAATTTAGACTATCAGTAGCGATAGATGTTCATGATTTTAATACTAAAGTAATTAATTCTCGTAAGTATTTAGAAAAGGGTAATAAAGTTAAAGGTAGTATTAGATTTAAGGGAAGACAAATTGCTCATCCTGAATTAGGTAAAGAAGTTCTTTTGAAGTATGCAAATGCTTTGAGTGATGTTTCTGAAATAGAACAACAACCTAAATTAGATGGAAAGAGTATGACGATAGGACTAATGCCTAAGAAGTAATAGGAGGAATAGTTATGGCAAAAGTAAAGAAAAATAAAATGAAAACTCATAAAGGGACTAAGAAAGTTCTAAATATTAGAAATAGTGGTTCAATCACTATTGGTCATCCAGGTTCAAGACATAATACTGGTAAGAAAAATGCTAAGGCAAATCGTGAAAAGAGAACAAGTAGTACTTTAAATAATTCTGATTTTAAAAGAATTAAGAGTATTATATAGTGTAGAAGGAGGAAGAAGTCATGCCAAGAGTTAAAGGTGGTACGGTTGCTCGTGCTCGTAGAAAGAAAGTTTTAAAACAAGCAGAAGGTTATTTTGGTAGTAAGCATCGTCTTTATAAGACTGCTCATGAACAAGTTATGCATTCTGGTCAATATGCTTTTAGAGATAGAAGACAAAATAAGAGAAATTTCCGTAAATTATGGATTGTTAGAATTAATGCTGGTTGTCGTGAAAATGAAATTAGCTATTCTAAGTTTATAAGTGGATTAAATAAAGCTGGTATTATTGTTAACCGTAAGATGTTAAGTGAGATTGCTATTGATAATCCACAAGGATTTACTGAGTTAGTTAATATTGCTAAGGATGCTTTAAATGGTAAAGCTTATAAACCAGCTTCAGAAAAAAAAGAAGAAGTAAAGGTTGAAAAGGAAGTTAAGGCTCCTAAGAAAGCAGCTTCTAAAGAAAAAGATGATACTAAGAAGTCTGCTACTAAGACAGTAAAGAAAACAGCTACTAAAAAAGAAAGTAAATAACTATGACGAAGAGAAGTATTTCTTATAATGTTACTAATAGGAAGTCAAGGATATTGGAAGCTTGATAAGGAAAAAAGAAAGAATAACACTTCATCAGTTGCTTAGTCAAAAGCATTTTTGTGATTAGATTAAGCCGTTTGTAAAACGTTACCATTTACAGAGTTTGATTGAACTCTTAAAAGTGATTATAGTATTTCTATAATAAATTGGGTGGTACCGCGGAATAACCAGTTTTCGTCCCTGTTTGGGATTGAGACTGGTTTTTTTATTTATTATAGAAAGAGGGAATAATTATGTGTAGTATAGCAGTATATACAAAAAATGATATTAGTTTGAAAGAATTTGAAAGAGCATCTTCTTTATTAAAGTATAGAGGACCAGATATGACGAGGATTGTTTCTGATAAGGGAATGTGGGGATTTAATCGTCTTTCTATTATGGGGGTTAGTGAAGAAGGAATGCAGCCATTTGAGTTAGATGGGAATATGCTTGTTTGTAATGGAGAAATATATGGCTTTAGAAAGATAAAAGAAATGCTTTTAAAAAAGGGATATTCTTTTAGATCAGAAAGTGATTGTGAAGTTTTACTTCCTATGTATAAAGAATATAAAGAAAAGATGTTTTCACTTCTTAATGCAGAGTATGCTTTAGTTATGTATGATAAGAAGACAGATGATTTTATAGCAGCTCGTGATCCAATGGGGATTAGGCCACTTTTTTATGGATATTCTAAGGTAAGTAATAGCATTTTCTTTGCTTCAGAAGCTAAGGCGTTAAAAGATTTATGCAATAAAGTTATGCCTTTTCCTCCAGGATATTATTATAAGAATGGAAAGTTTACTTGTTATTTAAATTTAAGTAAGGTAGATAAGGTTTGTTATGATGATTTAGATACTATTTCTAAGAAGATAAATAAATATTTAAGTTTAGCTGTTAAATCGAGATTAGATTCTGATGTACCACTTGGATTTCTATTATCTGGAGGACTTGATTCTTCTTTAGTATGTGCTATTGCAGCTAAGTATTTAAATAAACCTATTAGGACATTTGCAATAGGAATGAGTAGGGACGCTATTGATTTAAAGTATGCTAAAGAAGTAGCTAATTATATAGGTAGTAAACATACTGAAGTTATTATGGATGAAAAGGAAGTTTTAAAAGTATTAAGAGAAGTTATTTATCATCTTGAGACTTATGATATTACGACAATAAGGGCATCTATTGGAATGTATATATTAACTAAGTGGATTAGAAATAATACTGATATTAGGGTTATTATGACTGGTGAAGTAAGTGATGAATTATTTGGTTATAAATATACAGATTTTGCTCCTAATAGTGAAGAGTTTCAAAAAGAAAGTGAAAAGCGTGTTAGAGAGTTATATATGTATGATGTTTTAAGAGCTGATCGTTGTATATCTGGAGCTTCTTTGGAGGGAAGAGTTCCATTTGCTGATAAGAACTTCGTTAAGTATGTACTTTCTTTAGATCCAAAGAGAAAGATGAATACTTATGGAATTGGTAAATATTTACTTAGAAAAGCTTTTGAAGGTGATTATTTACCAAGAGATATTTTAATGAGGGAAAAGGCTGCTTTTAGTGATGCAGTAGGGCATTCGATGGTAGATTATCTAAAAGAATACGCAGAAAGTATTTATAGTGATGAAGAGTATGAAAGAAAAAGACATTTATATTTAGAGCATACTCCTTTTACAAAAGAATCTTTATTATATAGAGAAATATTTGAGGAGTATTATCCATCTATGAGTAATATGATTACAGATTTTTGGATGCCAAATAAATCTTGGCAAGGATGTAATGTAGATGATCCTTCTGCTAGGGTATTAAAAAATTATGGAAATAGTGGTAAATAATTAATTATAAAAAAAGAAGTAATTTACAATTTATTAAGTAATACTTCTTTTTTATTTTCTTATTTTATAGTATAATATCTTTAGAAAGTAGGATGATAAAGATGCTTGGTAGAATTGATTCAATAGAAAATAATATAGTTAAAGTAAAATTAGAAGTTAATATTTATGATATGGATAGTATTATTAATAAGAACATTGTATTTAAAGGTAATAATAAGATAATAGGGGAAATTACTGATATTAAAGATAATCTTTTATATGTTTCTATCCTTGGAGAGATTATTGATAATAAATTTATTTTTGGAGATATTAATAAGCCTTCTTTTAAAGATGATATTTATCTTATTACTAAAGAAGAATTAGATCTTATTTTTACTTCTTATACTGGAGGAGAAAAGATTATTCTAGGAAGTAGTTATATTTATCCTGAGTATCAAATAAAGCTTGATTTAAGTAATTTCTTTTCTAATCATTTTGCTATTTTAGGTAATAGTGGTAGTGGTAAAAGTTATTCAGTAGCGCATATTATTCAAAGCTTATTTAAAGAGGCAAATGATCTTCCTTACCGAGCTAACTTGTTTATTTTTGATGCATATGGTGAATATCAAAATGCCTTTAGTCATATTGGAGATAATTCTGTTAATATAAATTATAAAGTGTATACTACTGATTTAGAACAAAATGAACACGAAGTTCTTCATCTTCCTTTTTGGCTTCTTAGTGTTGATGATATTGCTCTTCTTTTAGATGTTAACGATAAAAGGCAGATTCCTATTATTGAAAAGGCTCTTAAATTAGTTGGACTTTTTTCAAAGAAGGAAGAAGAAATAATTGAATATAAGAATGATATTCTTGCTAGAAGTTTATTAGATATCATTTTTAATGGGAAATCAGCTGTGGAAATTAGAACTAGGTTACTTTCAATACTTACTAAGTTTAATACTTCTACTTTAAATTTAGATACTATGTTAGTAGAACCTGGTTGGAGTAGAAGTTTAAGACAGTGTTTATATATAGATAAAGATGGAAAGATCGCTAATATTGAGTTAGTTACTAGTTTTTTTCAAAAGTTTGTAAAAGATGAGTTAGATTTGAATTTACCTAATGGTAGTTATAGGTATACTATAGAAGAATATTATTTAGCATTAGAGTTTGCTCTTATATCAGAAGGAATTTATAATAGTGATAGCGTTTTTGATTATGCTAATATTTTAAAGATAAGACTTAATTATTTGATTAATAGTTCATATAGTAGATATTTTGCTTATCCTAATTATATAAGCAAAAATAATTTTATTAAGCTTCTTCTTACAACTAATGATAATAAGAAAGCACAGGTTATTAATTTTAATATTAATTATGTTGATGATCGATTTGCTAAGAAGATTGTAAAAATTTATTCTAAATTACTTTTTGATTATGCTACTTCTTTAAAACAAAGAGCAAAGCTTCCTTTCCATATTGTTTTAGAAGAAGCTCATCGTTATGTACAAAATGATAATGATATAGATATTCTTGGATATAATATATTTGAAAGAATAACTAAAGAAGGTAGAAAATATGGAGTATTACTTGGAGTAATTTCTCAAAGGCCTTCGGAATTATCAGAAACTGTTTTATCTCAGTCAAGTAATTTCTTGATTTTTAAAATGTTCTATCCTAAAGATTTATCTTTTGTTAGTGAGATTGTTCCAAGTTTAGGAAATACTTTATCTTCTAAGTTAAAGACTTTGTATCCTGGTGTATGTGTTGCATTTGGAACAGCATTTAAAATGCCTATTTTAATTAAAATGGATAAACCAAATCCAGAGCCAAGTAGTAGCAGTACAGATATTCTTTCAAGTTGGTATTTAACTAAATCTTAAGAGAAAGGGTTATGTATGAAGACTTTTAACTTTATAATTTTTCTTTTTAGTATTTTTGGCTTTACTTCTTATCAAAATGTAAATGTAGTTGGAATAGGAGATTCTATTACATTAGGATATCCTTATGATGTAGAATCTTCTTATTCTTATATGGTTTATAAGTATTTAGAAAAAGAGTATCCTTATTATAATTATACTTATAATAATATGGCAGTTAATGGTCTTACTTCTTCCTTGTTATTAGATAATCTTAGTAATAATGTTACTTTGATTGATTCTATTAATAAGGCTGATCTTGTTATGGTAAGTATTGGTAGTAATGATTTTTTATCTCTTTTAAATACTTCTTCTTATCAAGATAATTTAGATGATAGTATAGCTAGTACTGTTACTCTTTTAGAAGATAATTTAAAGTATTTAGTAGATTATTTTCATTATAAGCATCCTAATACTAAAGTAATTTTTATTCCTTATTATAATCCTTATAATAAGCTAGCTAATTATTCTAATTATACTTCTATTATAAATAAGTTAAATGATGAGAGGGATTTACTAAATGGATATTTATCTTCTTTGTTAGAAAAAGAAGATAATATGCTTTATTTAAATAATGTTATTTTTTCTTTAGAAGAAAATAATAATGTTACTTCATTGACTAGTTTAGATCCTCATCCTAATAAGAGGGGACAAACTTCTATATATAATTCTATTATAAGTAGTAATTTTCTTTCTTTTTTAGAAAAAAAAGATGATACGCTATTTTATATTATTAGTATTTTTCTTTTGATAAGCGTTATTATAATTATTGGTTACATCTTTAATAAACATAATAAGAATAAAGTAAAGTAAGTTTTGTTTGGTAATTAAAGATTATCGTGTTATAATAGGCTTAAGTAGGTGAATATATGGCTTATAATGGTATAAATTTTTATCTTTGCGCGGGAGAAAATATTATTTATAATTCTCGTCATTTAGAAGAAATAGATACATTTACTGTGGATTATACTGTTTCTAATTTTAAAGAATTATTATTAGAAAGTGGTAGAATTGATAATATAAATACCCCTTTATATATTAAGATTACCCGTGGAGATAAAGTATCTAGAACAATTCCTGTTTTATATAAGGAAGATAATTACTCTAATGATGAAGTATTTTATGCTTATAAAAATTATTTATATAACAATAGGCAAATACTTAGAAAATTACTTTATTTAATTACGCCATCTTTAAAAACAGGAACTTTTAAAAGTGAACGTGATAAAAAGATAAAGAGAATGTTAGATGAATCTTTTACCGATTCTAAGGACTATGATTTATATTTTGAAATTGAGAAATTGTTAAGAGGATATTTAAATACTTATTTAAAAGTAAGAGATGCTTATTTCTTTTTAAAATTTCAAGGTGTAGAATTAAGTAATAATAAGGGAATAAAAAGATGATGGAAGAATTCTTAGAATATTTAAAAGTAGTAAAGAAATATTCTCAATATACTATTATTTCTTATCGTAAGGATATTGAAGATTATCTATTTTATTTAAAAGAAAATAGATATAATGAATTATCTGTTAATAAAGATATAGTTAGAATGTATATGGAAAATCTTCATACTTTAAAGAAAAGTAGTATTGGAAGGCATTTAAGTTCTCTAAGAAGTTATTATAATTATTTAGTTAAAAATGATAAAGTAGATTATAATTATTTTAAAGGTATTCCTAATCCTAGAAAAGAAAAAGGTATTCCTAATTATTTAGATTTAGAGCAAACAAAAACGCTATTTACTAGTTTAAAAGATGAAACTTTAATAGATAAGAGAAATAATCTTATTTTAGAATTTCTTTATAGTTTAGGGGTACGTGTTAGTGAGCTTGTTAATATAAAGATTAGTGATATAGATTTTTCTAATAATAGTATTAAAGTTCTTGGTAAAGGTAGTAAAGAAAGATATGTCTTTTTTGGAGAATATGCTGATGAAAGATTAAAATCTTATTTAAAGGTTAGATCTCATAGTAGTAGTCCTTATCTTTTTTTAAATAAATATGGTAATAAGTTATCAACTAGGTATATTAGAAAAATAATAGATAAGTTAATTTTAGATAGTGGCTTATCTAAACATATCTCTCCTCATACATTAAGACATACCTTTGCCACAGATATGCTTAATAATGGAGCAGATCTATTAACTGTAAAGGAATTATTAGGACATTCTTCTTTATCTACAACAAGTATCTATACTCATGTTACTAGTGCTAGATTAAAAGAAGTTTATAATTTAGCTCATCCAAGAGCAAAAGAGGGGAAGTATTAAAAAATGGCAAAGTTATATTTTCGTTATGGTGCGATGAATTCAGGAAAAACTCTAGATATTATTAAGACTGATCGTAATTATAAAGAAAAAAATATGAATACTCTAGTTATTAAGGCTATTCTTGATAAAAAAGGTGATGATAATATAATTTCTAGAGTAGGTTTTGAAAGAAAAGTAGATCTTTTAGTATCAGATAAAGATAATATAAAAGATTTAATTATTGATTATTTAAATAAAGAAGTAATTAGCTGTATCTTAGTTGATGAGGCACAGTTTTTATCATCAAAACAAATAGATGAACTAAGTGATATTGTTGATTTTTATAAAATCCCAGTTATTTGCTATGGACTTAGAACTGATTTTCAAAGTAATTTATTTCCAGGAAGTAAGAGGTTAATGGAATTAGCTGATTCTCTAGAAGAGATTAAAACTATTTGTAGGTGTGGTACTAAGGCGATTATGAATACTAGAAAAAATAAAGATGAATATATTTTTGAAGGAAAACAAATTGCGATTGATGGAATAGATGCTTCTTATGAAAGTTTATGCCGAAAGTGCTATAAAGAAGAATATGCTAGGTATAAAAGAATACATAATGAAAAATAACGTAAATAACTTGTAAAATATTTTGAAAAAGCATTAGATAATGCTTTTTTTGTTATATAATGAAAATATGCAAGGGAGGATTTATGACAAAATATGTATATGCCTTTAATGAAGGCAATAAAGATATGCGTAATTTACTTGGAGGTAAAGGTGCTAATTTAGCTGAAATGACTGGAATTGGACTTCCAGTTCCAAGAGGATTTACAGTTACTACTGAAGCTTGTATCAAGTATTATGACGATGGGAAAGAAATTAGTGAAGAAGTAGTAAATCAAATTAATGAGAAGCTATCAGAGCTTGAAAAGATTACTGGTAAGAAGATGGGAAACAAAGAAAATCCATTATTAGTATCAGTTCGAAGTGGTGCTAGAGCTTCTATGCCTGGTATGATGGATACTGTCTTAAATTTAGGTATCAATGATGAAGTAGCAGAAGGATTTGCTAAAGTTACTAATAATCCTAGATTTGTTTATGATAGTTATCGTCGTTTTATTCAAATGTTTGCTGATGTTGTTATGGGATTTCCTAAATCATCATTTGAAAGACTATTTGATAAAATAAAAGAAGAAAAAGGTGTTACTTATGACACAGAATTATCTGCTGATGATTTAAAAGAAGTTGTAAATATTTATAAGGGAGAATATTTAAAACATGCAGGAGTTCCTTTCCCACAAGATCCAAAAGTTCAATTACTAGAAGCAGTAAAAGCTGTATTTAGAAGTTGGAACAATGAAAGAGCAATTATTTATCGCAGAATGAATGATATTCCTTCATCTTGGGGAACAGCGGTTAATGTTCAGGAAATGGTATATGGTAATAGAGGAGAAGATTGTGGTACTGGTGTAGCATTTACAAGAAATCCTGCTACTGGTGAAAAGAAACTTTATGGTGAGTATTTAATGAATGCTCAAGGAGAAGATGTTGTTGCTGGTATTAGAACTCCTCAAACTATTGATACTTTAAAAGAAGTAATGCCAGAGTGCTACGATGAATTTGTTAAAATTTGTAATATTCTAGAAGATCATTATAAAGATATGCAAGATATGGAGTTTACTATTGAAAATGGTAAATTATTTATGCTTCAAACAAGAAATGGTAAAAGAACTGCTGCTGCAGCATTAAAAATTGCCGTTGATCTTGTTAACGAGGGAATGATTACTGAAGAGGAAGCTTTATTAAAAGTAGAACCTAAACAATTAGATCAACTTTTACATCCTGCTTTTGATCAAAATGATCTAAAGAAAGCTGAAGCAGTTGCTACTGGTCTTGCTGCATCTCCTGGAGCTGCTACTGGTAAGATTTATTTTACTGCTGAAGATGTTATTAAAGCTAAAGAAATGGGAGAAAAGGATATTTTATTAGTTCGCCTTGAAACATCTCCAGAAGATATCGAAGGTATGAGTATTGCTCACGGAGTATTAACTATTCGTGGAGGTATGACTTCTCATGCTGCAGTAGTTGCACGTGGTATGGGTACTTGCTGTGTATCTGGTTGCGGAGAGTTAAAAATAGATGAAGAAAAGAAAACTCTTACTACTAAGGATGGTCATGTATATCATGAAGGTGATTATTTGAGTTTAGATGGCTCTACTGGTAAAGTATATGGAAGACAGATAAAAACTGTTGATCCAGAAATAAGTGGTAATTTTGAAACATTTATGGGATGGGCTGATAAAACGCGTACTTTAGGTGTTAGAACAAATGCTGATACTCCTAAGGATGCTCTTCAAGCTAGAAAATTTGGCGCTGAAGGAATTGGTTTATGTCGTACTGAACATATGTTCTTTGAAGAAGAAAGAATCTTTAATTTCCGTAAAATGATTACTGCTGAAACATTAGAAGCTAGAAAGAGTGCTCTTGAAAAGATTTTACCTTATCAAAGAGATGACTTTGAAGGATTATTTAGAGCAATGAATGGATATTCTGTTACTATTCGTTTCTTAGATCCACCTTTACACGAATTTTTACCTCATACTGACGAAGAAATTAAACCACTTGCTGAAAGTCTAGGAATGTCTTTTGAAGCTTTAAAAGCAAGAGTAGAATCTTTAAAAGAATTTAACCCTATGATGGGTCATCGTGGTTGTAGACTTGCTATTACATATCCTGAAATAGCAGAAATGCAAACAAGAGCAGTTATTGAAGCTGCAATTAACGTAAATAAAGAAGGATTAAACGTAAAACCTGAAATTATGATTCCACTTGTTGGTGATGTTAATGAACTTAAGTTTGTAAAGAAGATTGTTTGTGAAACAGCTGATCAAATTATAAAGGAAAATGGAGTTTCATTAGAATATCACGTAGGTACTATGATTGAAATTCCAAGAGCTGCTATTTTAGCAGATAAGATTGCTTTAGAAGCTGAATTCTTCTCATTTGGTACTAATGATTTAACTCAAATGACTTATGGATTCTCTCGTGATGATGCAGGAAAATTCTTAAATGATTATTACGATAAAGGAATTTTTGAATCAGATCCATTTGCTAAACTAGACCAAGAAGGTGTTGGAGAGTTAGTTAAGATTGCTTCAGTAAAAGGAAGAGAAACAAGATCTAATATTAAAATGGGTATTTGTGGTGAACATGGAGGAGATCCTTCTACTATTGAATTTTGTCATAACATTGGTCTTACTTATGTATCTTGTTCTCCATACAGAGTACCTATTGCAAGATTAGCTGCTGCTCAAGCTGCAATCAAATCTGAGGATAGAAAGTAATTTACTAAAAATACTGTAAATCCAATGATTATATAAAAAATGATATATGCATAGTTAGAGATAAAATATCTGTAGATATTGATGCCAATTAAAATGGTATAATATGTGTTATAATTGAATATACTAGTAAAGGTATACTAATTGACATTTTTATAAAAATATAGTATATTTATATTGCACTGAAAAGTGTGAAAATGTTTTTCGCTTCTGGATGGCGCGAATAATAAATGATTCCAGGCGACAATGTTTTTCGCTTCCAGGTGGTGCGACTAATAAATGATCCTGGTTGAAAATGTAGAATAACTTCATCGAAAGATGGAGTTTTCTTTTATTATGTGATATATTATGTATGGAGATGATGCACATGGAAATAAAGAATGGTTATTTATATCATATTAAAGATGAATATTTCGATGTTGTAAATGATGATAGTTTAATGTAAAATCATGAAAAGGGTAAGAAGAGACCAACTTATTTTACTATTAAAGATAAAGATATTTTATGGTTTATACCAATAAGTTCTAAAATAGATAAATATAAAAGAATAATTGATAAGAAGGTAGAACGATATGGATTTTGTAATACAATTATAATTAGAAAAATAGCAGATGAAGATGCAGTGATACTTCTTCAAAATGCATTTCCTACATTAGAAAAATATATAGATCATGTGCATACTGTAGATGGCGTTCCTTTAAATGTTCCGACAGATTTACAACATGAAATAAAGAGTTTGTTTAAAAACATGGTTGGATTAAAGAAAAGAGGAACTAATTTATTTTTTACTGATATAGATACTTTAAAAAAGAAAATGTTAGAAGAAATAGAATAGGTGAATAAACAGCATTAAATTTTTAGCAAATAATGTTTGTAAGTAGTAATAATTAGGATAAATAAGATTACATTAATTTCTTTAATTTATTACCAATTTTGGTGTGGCAAAAGTTAGTATTAACAAAAAATAATAATCACTAGTCTATACATGCTATAACACAAGCTAATTATAAGAGTTTAGATAAATTATTTATTTAAGCTTTTTTTATTTATAATTAGATAAAATATATCAATTATCAATCTAGATAATTTAGTATAAACAGTAGACCCTTATAATAGCTTGTTATTTACTATTAGTTGTTATACAATATTGATTGGTGATTTTATATGACTAAATATTTTGATATGAAAGAAAATATTGATGAGATTGAACTAAAAGAAGCAAGTAAGTTAATTGAAGATGGAGAATTAGTTATATTTCCAACAGAAACAGTTTATGGGATTGGCGCTAATGGATTAGATGGTGAGGCTGTTAAGAATATTTTTATAGCAAAAGGAAGAGCACAGGATAATCCCCTTATTTTACATATATCTGATATTGAAATGGTTGATAAGATAGCAACTGATATTAGTGATATGGAAAGAAAAATAATTGATATATTTTTTCCTGGACCTTTGACAATTATTTTAAAAAAGAAAGACGTAGTACCAAGCATTGTATCTGGAGGACTTGATACAGTTGGAATAAGGATGCCAAGTAATAAGATTGCTAATTCTTTAATTAAATATGCTAATGTTCCAATAGCGGCTCCTTCAGCAAATATTTCTGGTAAACCTAGTGGAACTACTTTAGATGATATAAAAGATGAATTTGCTGATAAGGTATCTTGTATGATAGATGGTGGTAATACCTTAATAGGTGTTGAATCAACTGTTATAAGAGTAATTGATAATAAAATAAGAATATTAAGACCAGGGAAAATTACAGCTGAAGATTTTAAAATTTATGGATTTGATGTAGAATTAGATAATAGCATTTTTAAAGAGATTGGTAAAAATGATAAGGTATTATCTCCTGGTATGAAATATAGACACTATGCTCCATTGAAAGAATGTTTATTAATTTATTCTTCTGATATTGGTAAATTTGTTAATAAAGTTAATAGCTATTTAGGAGAAAGAAAAGTATTAGTTGTTTGTAAAGATAATCATAAGAAGTATTTTAAAAATTGTATTGGAATGGGAACTACTTTGGAAGAAATATCTTATAATATATTTCATATTCTTCGTGAAATTGATAAAACTGATTTTGATTTAGTAATTATTGAAGGCGTTAAAAAAGAAGGACTTGGTATAGCTATTATGAATAGATTAATAAGAGCATGTTCTCATAATTATATTGAATTATAATGATTTTAACTTAGTTTTATGTTAGAATTATGCTAGAGGTGAAATTATGAAAAATTATAATGTGGTTGTAGTATTTAATAAAGAGTTAAATAAAGTTTTGATGTGTAAACGAACTAAAGAACCATATAAAGACATGTTTAATTTAGTTGGAGGTAAAATTGAAAAAGAAAATGATGGTTTAAATGAAGCTTATAGAGAATTATTTGAAGAAACTAATATAACTAGTAAAGATATTTCTTTAACGCACTTTATGAATATTGAATATATTACTTTTAATAAGAAGCTTGAAGTTTATTATGGTATATTAAATAAAGAGGTACGTTTAATAGAAAAAGTCAATAGTCTTGAATGGCTAGACATGGATGATAATTTCTTTAATATGAATAAATATGCTGGAGAAGGAAATATAGGTCATATAATAGAAGAAATTAAAATTAATTTATTAAGGGATAATAAGGATTAATATTTTATGGAAATGAAAAAAATTCAAAAAGAAATATGGTTAAATAAAATTAACAAAGGCTTTAATACAACAGATGTTAATAAAGAGTTTTGCTTACTTTATGGTGAAGTAGGAGAAGCTTATGAAGCTTATCGGAAGAAAAAAGATGATTTAGGAGAAGAATTAGCCGATATTGCTATTTATTTAATGGGATTATCTGAAATGTTAGGTTTTGATTTAGAAGATGAAATAGAGAAGAAAATAATAAAAAATAAAAACCGTGTATATAAAAATATAGATGGTGTTAATGTGAGAATTAGTGATTAAATTTTTATTTATTTATATAATATTTAATAATTGGGGTGAATTTATGTCAAAGTTATCAAATGTATTAGAAATGCTTCGATTATTACAAAATGGGAAAAAATATAATATTAATGAACTTTCCAAAAGATTAGAAGTATCACCTAGAATGATAAGGCAATATAAAGATGAATTAGAGTATGCTGGTATTTACGTTGAAACAATAAGAGGACCATATGGTGGATATGTATTAAATCAAAATGTGAAATTACCTCAAAGATTTGTAAAAACAGATAATACTGAAATAAATAATAGATTATATTTTAATATTTTAAGTAAATGCATAAAAGATAAAAAGAAGTGCTATATAAAATATTATTCTAAAGAGCATGATAGAATAACTTCTAGAATAATTAGACCATATGATTTAATTATTTTTGATAATGAATGGGGAGTTGCAGCTTTTTGTGAAAATAAACAAGAAATTAGGCATTTTTATTTAAAAAGGATAACTCAGATAAAACAATTAGAAGATTTTTTTTAATCTGACATATATACTTCCTATTATTGATGTATATTTATCTTTGAAAGGAAGATAAATATATGATAAAATTAGAACAATATAGAGATAAATGGTTGGCTGAAAAAAATGATGATGTGATAGGATTCTATCCTAGAGAATTTTATCCTTTGGATAATTTTTCTTCATTTAAAGTAAAGTGGAATGGATACTTATATTCATCAGTTGAAGAAGCATTTCAAGTTGCTAGATTTATTGGAAGTGCAGATGATCTAGTTGAAAAAATAAAGAAATCTTATTCAGCAGATGATGCTCAAAGAATAGCATATGCTAATATTGATAGACAAAGAAAAGACTGGAATGAAATAGAACTTTCTATAATGGAAGAATTACTTAGATTAAAAGTAGAGCAAAACCATTATGTAAAAAGAAAATTACTTCAGACAAAAGATTATGTTATTGTAGAAGATTCACCAAAAGATTCTTATTGGGGTTGGGGATTTGAACGAAATGGAGAAAATCATCTTGGAAAAATATGGATGAAGATTAGAGATGAACTTAAAGGTAAAAATGTATGATTATTTAGATTATAAGTGTCCTAAAGTTGTGAGTATTCTTTGGTTTATGAATAAAGAAGGAATGCATACTGATATAAAGAAATTGATATAAAAAATATCTAAGCTTTATACTTTAAAAATTATAAAAAAACTGTTATACTTAGATTAGGTGATAATGTGACAAAAGTATTGTGTTTAGGAAATTGTTCTTATGATATTACGATGCCTTTAGAAGAGTTTCCTTTGGAAAATATTAAGTACCGTGTAAAAGAAAAGGTAGAATGTGGAGGGGGACCTGCTTCTAATGCTGCTTATTTACTTGGTAAATGGGGAATAGATACTTATTTTGCTGGGATAGTTGGAAATGATTTATATGGTAATAAAATTAAAGAAGAATTTAATAAGATAGGGGTAAAAACTAATTATTTAGAGTTAGCTAAGAATGTAGAAACACCTGTAAGTTATATCTTAGTAAATAAGAAAAATGCTTCAAGAACTATTTTTACTTACCGAAGTCAAGATATAAAAATGCATAAGAAAAGGTATGGAATAAATCCAGATTATATTTTAGTTGATGGCGAAGAAAAAGAAATGGCGGAATTTGTTTTGAGAAGAAATAAGAAAGCTATTAAGATAATAGATGCTGGTAAGTATAATGATGATGTTGTTAGGTTAGCTAAACTTTGTGATTATATAGTAGCATCTAAAAACTTTGCAGAGGATTTTACTGGTATTAAGATTAATCTTGCTAATGGAAATAGCATAAATGAGATATTTAGAATTTTAGAGAGTAATTTTCATGGTAATATGGTTATTACTGTTGAGAAAGATGGTTGCCTTTATAAAAATGATGGAGTTGTTAAATTGATGCCTGGATATACGGTTAAAGCTTTAGATACTACTGGTGCTGGTGACATATTTCATGGGGCATTTGTATATGCTTTAGTAAAAGGATATTCTTATGAAGATATTATGAGGTTTGCTAATATTACTGGGGGATTATCTGTAAGAAAAATAGGGGGACGTTATTCTGTTCCTGAATTAAGAGAAGTGTTTGATGTTTATGAGAAGAGTTTATGATATATTTTTGGATAGTCTTCCTAGTATAGATTTGCATGGTTTTGATAGGGATACTGCTAGTATTGCAACTTCTGATTTTATTTTAGAAAATGTTGTTTTAGGAAATTCTAAAGTTGTTATTATTCATGGAATAGGTGAAGGAATAGTGCGTAGTTCGGTTCATCAAAATCTATCTAAAAATAAATATGTTATTTCTTATAAACAAGATAATTTTAATCCTGGCGTTACTGTTGTTGAACTAAATGTTGACAAAAGATGACAAACGTGCTAGAATATATAGCGAATTCATGAAATGGGGGTTTTATTATGTATTCAGAAGATACAGCTTATCGTGAAAGATTTAATTGGAAAGACTTTTTAGGAAGAGTAATACTTGTACTTTTATTTGTATTTTTATTGATGTGGTTATTTCCAATGCCTAATATAGATAAGTTAGAAGATAAAGTTGGTAATTTAGAAGATAAAGTTACTATTTTAACTGATCGTATTTATGCAGAAAATCTTGAGAAATTAACAAATGTAGCAACTAACTATTTTACAGTAAGCAGATTACCTAAAGAAGTAAATGGTAAGGTTACTTTAACTTTAGATGAAATGCTAAAGAAAAAGTTAATTTTAGATTTTAAGGATAAAGATGGTAATAGTTGTGATCGTAATAAATCTTATGTAGAAATTATAAGAAAAGATAAAGAGTATGAAGTAAAGACTGTTTTAACTTGTGGAGAAGTTTCTGATTATGTTATTAGTTATATGAACTTAGAGTGTAATTTATCTTGTGATAATAGTTGTACTTTAAAAGAGAAGGTTCCTAATGTTGAACCTACGGTAACTCCTTCAAAGCCAGGCAAGAGTAATCCTACTACTTATACTATTTACCAATATTCAAGAACTACTGAAATAGGTAAATGGACTGAGTGGAGCGAGTGGACTACTGATACTGTAACTGGTGATCAAATTGAGAAGAAGCTAGAGTATACTGGTAAGAAATGGATTTCTAAGCCTGTTTATAGTTATGAATATACAAGAACTGTTACTACTCCTGGTGAGTGTTATGAAGAGACTGTTAAGGGAGAATGTAAGGATGTTAAGAAGCTTGTATCTGCTGGTCAATCTAAAACTTGTACAAGAGAGTATCAAGATGAAGAAAATTATTGTGTTGATAAGCGACAACGTTATGTAGTTGGTACTTATTATGGTAGAGAATGTTCTACATGTGCTGTTAAGCTTATGTATAAATATGCTTATAAGACAGTACAAGATTGTTCTAATACAAGACCAGTTACAAAAACTGAAAGGTATGATTGTTCTACTAGTGATGTATATACTACTGTTAAAGAATGTGAGCCTGATACTACTAAGAAAGTATGTGGATCCTCTTCTTCTAAGACTGAAACTGTTTGGTCTGAAAAGACTAGTCTAGATGGATATACTAAAACTGGTAATAAGAAAGTTGTGCGTGATGAAGGTCATTATGAATATACTTCATGGGTAGTAACTATTCCTGAAGGATATGAAAAAGATCAAACTAGAACATTATATAGATATCGTAATTATGTAGTAACTCGTAATACTGAGTATAAATGGGATTCTAATCCAAATTTAGGTGATGGATGGATTCGTACTGGTAAAACACAAACAGTTACAAAATAGGAGCTTATCCCTTAAGGGGATGGCTCTTTTTCAGCCAAATTTGACATGATAGTTAATTTGTGCTATAATTAATACGTAATTTGGTTGAAGATATAATTAGGGGGGATAATTATGAAGAACGGTTACGTTATAGAATATTTAAATGAGAATGAGTTTCGTAAGAAAGAAAGAGCAGTAAAAAAATATAATATGCTTGCTTATAAGAAATTAATGTTTGATTTCTATCCTGCATTTAGAGAAGGTAAATTTGATGGAGTTGTAGTTTCAACTAATCAAAAACTTAATATTAAAAAATATGAATTAAAGTTACCTACTGATGCAATGTTTTCAAAAGTTCATGGTGATATTTTATTACATTATACTGTTTATGAAGATCAAAATATTGTTATGTTAGATACTATTACACCAGAAGATATTTTAACTGAAGGACATCAAAGCGAGTTATCTACTTATAAAGGTGTTATGGTTTCTAAGAGTCATGCTGATAAAGACATATTTAAAATTAATTTATTAAATATGTTAGGTGAATAAAGTAACTTGTAAAAGTTATTTTATTTTCTTTAAAATTAAGCGTTTTAAATTATAGTTTTTAGTATTATAAAATATAATATTATAAATAATAGAGGTGTAGCCAATGGGTTTTATCTATAATGATAAAGAATATATAAATATAGTTAACGATATATTAGAGGATTCGGAATTTAGAAAAATTGATGGCCTTGTTCATCATGGTTTATCTAGATTAGATCACTCTTTAAAAGTTTCTTATTTTTCTTATAAGGTTGCTAAATTATTAAGACTTGATGTTAGGAAGACAGCTCGGGCTGGATTACTTCATGATTTCTTTTTAAGTGATAATGAGAATATGAAAGATAAGATTACTAGTTTATTTGCACATTCTTCGAAAGCTGTAAAGAATGCAGATGAACGTTTTATTCTTTCTGATAAAGAAAAAGATATAATTATTAGTCATATGTTTCCAATTGCTTCTCCTAAACCACCAAAATATATGGAGGGATGGGTTGTTAGTACTGTTGATAAAGTAGTTGGTACTTATGAGTTTGCTTATACTTATTCGCATGGCTTTAAATTAAAATTTAGAAATGCTTCTGTTTTGATAGCGCTTTTTGTTAGTCAGTTTATTCATGTTTAGAAAGTTTACTCTTTTTTGGAGTAGACTTTTTTTTATGTCAAATAAATATACAAATAGAAAAAAGTATGTTAGAATAAAGGTATATTTAAGAGAGGGATTATTGTGAATAAAGAAAGAAGAAAAGATATTATTGTGCATCTTGTTTATTTATTGATAATTTTCTTTATATATTTTATTTTAACTAAAAATAAGTATATATTTGGATCTGTTACTGATTTTCAAGCACAGCATTATCTTTTTCCTGAATATTTTAGAAATCTTTTTTATCATACTAAAGATTTATTTCCTGATTTTGCTTTTAATCTAGGTGGAGGACAAAATATATATTATTTTTCTTATTATGGGTTATTAAGTCCAATTATTCTTTTGTCTTATCTATTTCCAATGATAAAAATGATTGATTATATAATTATTACTAATTTACTTAGTGTTTATATTAGTACTAGTTTATTTTATTTTTATTTAAAAAGAAAATATGATTTTAAAACTTCCTTTGTTTGTGCATTTCTTTTTCTTTGTGCTGGTCCTTTACTTTTTCATGCTCATCGACATATGATGTTTATGAACTATATGCCATTTTTAATACTTGGATTATATGGGATTGATAGATTTATTGACAAAGATAAGCCTTTGTTATTAATAATTTCCTTAACTTTATTAATTTATACTAGTTATTATTACAGTTTTTCTTCTTTTGCTTGTCTTTTTATTTATGGAATTTATTCTTATTTTAAGAAAAACTATAAAATAAAAGATATGTTTAAACTTGTTATTCCTTTTTTGATATCAGTTATGATTGGAATGTTGATAATTCTTCCTACTTTATATACTTTGATAAGTGGAAGAAGTAGTAGTGGTAGTAGTATTTCTTTATTAGAGTTATTTACTCCAAATCAATATCTTTTATATGATTCTTATAATATGGGTTTAACTTTTATTAATGTAATTGCGTTAATTTACTTTGCTTTTGCTAAAGACAAAGTAAATAAGGTTTTAGCACTCTTTCTTTTAGGCATAAGTATATTTCCCTTTTTTAATTATTTATTAAATGGAACTTTATATATTAATGGGAAATCTTTAATACCATTTATCCCACTTGTTTTACTGATGACATCTGAGTTTTTAGATAAAATCTTTAAGAAAAAAATAAATATAGGGCAAATCTTGTTAATAGGTTATTTAGTAATTTCTTCTTTCTTAATGTGTTTATCTATTAATAAAAAAGATAATCTTATTTTGAAAAAAGATCTTAATAATTTAAAATATCAGAATTATTATGATGATATTAAGAAAATTACTAAGAATGATCAAGAACTATTTAGAATAAATAATCAAGTACTTGGAAGATCTTCTTTAAATATGGTTTCTAATATTTCTGAATATAAAACTACTTTATATTCTTCTACATCTAATAAAGATTATGAATATATATATAAAGAATTATTTAATAATCCTTTATCTTACCGAAATAAATTTGTTTTAAATAGTTCTAATAATATAGTATTTCAAATATTTATGAATGAGAAATATGTGTTTACTAAGAGTGATTTATCTTCTTTCTATTCTTTGATTAGTAAGAATAACCATTATAATATTTATCTTAATGATAATACTCTTCCTTTAGGATATGCTTCTAATAATCTTATTAGTTATAAAGACTTTAAAAATATGAGTTATCCTAGTAATATTATTAGTATGCTTAAAAATATAGTTGTTCCTAATGATAGTAGAAATATAATTAGGACTAAAGTAGAGAAGATATCTTTAGATTATGATGTTATTTCTAAGGATAATCTTGATATAGAAAAGAATGACAATGGTTATAATATAAAAGCCTTAGGTAGTGAAAATTTAACTTTGAGGTTAAAGAATGATTTAAAGAATAAGATTTTATTTATTAGATTTACTAATGATTATGTATC
This sequence comes from uncultured Bacilli bacterium, assembly GCA_934149465.1. Classification (GTDB taxonomy): domain Bacteria; phylum Bacillota_I; class Bacilli_A; order RF39; family UBA660; genus CAKPEZ01. Next base: position 62,013 of record CAKPEZ010000005.1, read on the forward strand.
TTCTTGTAAAGATGGGGATTTGAGTATAAAAATTAATGGCATTTCTAATAAATTAACTTGTTTAGAGTGGAAATATTATAATGAAAATAAAGTATTTGATTATACTTTGTTAGAGCCTAGTAATTTAGAAATAACTTTTTCTAAAGGGACTTATAAACTTAGGGATATAGAGTTTTATGTATTAGATTATAGTGAGTTAAAAGATATTCGTCTTGGAGTAGATCCTTTAATTATTGATAGAGATAAAACTTTGGGAGATAAGATAGTTGGAAACATTAATGTTAGAGATGATGGATACTTTACCATGTCTATTCCGTATGATAAGGGATTTTCAATAAAGCTTGATAATAAGGTAATCTCTTATGAAAAAGTTAATGAATCTTTTATTGGATTTCCAATTACTAAGGGAGAACATCATATTGAAATAGAGTATGTTGCCCCTTATAAAAATATTAGTTTAGTTATTACTATAATTGGTATTATTATTTTAATAATATATGTAAGGAGGAAGTATGAAAAAAATATCAGTAATAGTATCTTGTTATAATGAACAAGAAGCAATTCCTTATTTTTATGAGGAAATAATTAAGACAGCTAAGGAAATGGATTATGTTGATTTTGAGTTCTTATTTGTTAATGATGGTTCTAAAGATAATACACTTAATATCTTAAAAGAATTAGCTAAGAAAGATAAGAGAGTTAGATATATTTCATTTTCAAGAAATTTTGGAAAGGAAGCTGCAATGTTAGCAGGACTTGAGAATGCTAGAGGAGACTATATTACTTTGATGGATGCTGATTTACAAGATCCGCCAGCAATGCTACCAGAGATGTATCGTCTTATTACCGAAGAAGGTTATGATCAAGTTGGTACTAGAAGAGTTACTAGAAAAGGAGAACCTCCTATTAGGAGCTTTTTTGCAAGATGCTTTTATAAATTAATAAATAAAATGTCTAAGGTTGAAATGGTAGATGGAGCAAGAGATTATCGTTTGATGACTAGACAAGTAGTAGATTCTATTATTTCTTTAAAAGAATATAATCGTTATTCTAAGGGGCTATTTAGTTTTGTTGGGTATGATACTAAGTGGCTTGAGTATGAGAATGTTAATAGAGTAGCAGGAGAAACAAAATGGTCCTTTTGGAAGTTATTTAAATATGCAATTGAAGGAATAGTAGCGTTTACGACTGTACCTTTAACTTTATCTTCAGTATTTGGAATTATTTTTTGTCTTCTTTCTATAATAGGAATTATCTTTATTGTAGTTAGAACTTTAGCGTTTGGAGATCCTGTTAGTGGTTGGCCTTCTTTAGTTTGTATAATTCTACTTTTAAGTGGTATTCAGTTATTGTCTTTAGGGATTATTGGTCAATATTTAGCTAAAGCATATTTGGAAACTAAGCATAGACCTATTTATATAGTAAAGGAAACAAGTGAAGATAAATAACTTGTTTTTCTTTTAAAAAGATGATACAATTAATGCGTGTCCTCGTAGCTCAGTAGGATAGAGCGATCGCCTCCTAAGCGATAGGTCGTTGGTTCGATTCCAATCGAGGACGCCATTTTTGATTCATTAAAGGATATATAATGTTCTTATAGAGAAACTAGTTAGTAATAATTAGTTTTTTTGTGTTATACTCTTTTGATGAAGGAGGTTTAATTATGCCAGAAAATTATTATTTTAAAGAGGTTTTATTAGGTCTTAAAACTGAATATAATGAATATGAAAATATGATTAAGAAGATAAAAGAATATGTTAAAGTAATTGGAAAAGAGAAACTTGAAAATTTTGATTTTTATTTGGAGAATTCTATTTATGGTCTTTGTTTAATTTGTAAAATTGAGGGAAAAAGAAATAGAATTATGAAATTACTTGGTAAATCAAATATCGATTACGTAAGTGCTAGTGTTAGATCAAATGGTTCTATGTATGTTAAAAGTAATGATATTTGCTTGTATGGAGATAGTTTATTTTTTCAAGAAAATATTAAGAAACTTATGAATTCTTCATTTGCTAAAGAGATGATTGTTCTTGTTGTAAATTCTTTAGATGGAAATTCTTGTTTAAGGGTAGAATATAATAGTATTAAGTGTAATTTAGGAAGAGGAAATTATTTGGTTTATAATCCTATTACTAATAGCATTACTTTGCATAGTAGAAATAAAGTTACTAGGACAGGACTTTATGATATTTTGTATAAAAGTTATTTGAGAAATGATTTTCCTTTGTATCATCAAGATATTATTGATAGTTCTTTAGAAAAAAGCAAAGCCATTGAAATAATTAGTGATCCAGTAAAGAAAGCAGGTTCATTTGAAACTTATGAAGATATGGAATTTATTGAAGAGGGTAAAAGACTTATTTTAAAAAATAAAAATAGAAGGTAAAGACGTTATATAGGCGTCTTTTTATTTGACTAATTACTTCTTATATGTTAAAATACAGCTTGTTTTAAGGGGAAGATGTAGTATGAGAAAAGAGGTATTAAATTTTCTTAATAGTATAGATATTTCTTTAGAAGAAAAGAAAAAATATCTTAATTCTAAAAAATTTATTAACTTTTTATTAAGTCTTTCGGTTAATGAGATTTTAATTCTTTGTGATTTAATTTTTGAGAAAGAACTTGCTGATATATTAGGAAAAAAGTTTGATAATATTTTTAATAGTAAGAATTTTTTTTATGCTAAAAAGATTAATAAGTGGAGAAAAGAAATAGAGGAGTATCCATATTTTAATTCTAATTCTTTGAATAGAAGCTTTCCATTAAGTATAAAAAAGATTATTGCTAATAAAGTTTATAATAATATTGATATGATAATAGATACTCTAAGTAATGAGAATATAGATTTTAATATTAAAAAATTAATAGTAGATGAGGTTATTCAAGATCGTTCATTAGCGTTCGTTCTTAGTTTTATTCCAAAAGGAGAAATATGTGATTATATCCTAGATAATAGAGTTTTAGGAAAGAATAAAGTAATTGAAATGATTTTGCGTTCTGCTAATAAAGATTGTAGATTATTAGTAATTAATAGATGTGTTGATAAAAAAGCTCTTACTTATTTATTTGATAATAATCTTATTAGCGATATTGTTTCTAATGAGATTGTTCAAAATAAAATTGAGGAAACTAATTTTTATATTCATAATTTGTCTTTTTCTAAAGCTTTGAAAGTAGTTGGTTCGGATAACTTTCCTTTTACTATGCAAGAGAGGGTATGGCTTGAAAAGAAGAATATGCTTATTTTAGGAGCAATTTTTACTCCTTTGATTTCTAATAACGATTTTTTTTATCAGTCTAATCCAAAAGTAATAGATTTATATTATAAGACTCATTTTTTTAGAATTAATTCTTCTATTTTATTTAATCCTTTGTTTAATCCTTTTTCTTGGTTAACTTCTAAGGCAGTTCCAGATTCAGTTAAATTAAGAATAATGAAATGTCGTAATTTAGAGATAGATTTTTTAATAAAGACTATGAGTTATTCTGCTTTGAAACAGTATCTATATAATAGAGAATATACTAATTTACCTAGTTTTATTTTAGATAAAATTTTTAAGCTTCGAAAGAATAATATTATAGATAATATAAAGAAAAATGATAAGAAAGAAAATATTTTAGATATTCAGGGAAGAGATTATTGTCAAGAGTACTTGAAACTACTTATTGAATATTCTGTTAATAAAGATAATATTTTAGATTTGCTTCGTTCTGGGTATAGGGCTGGTTATATAATTCACGTTAAAAAAGAATTAATTTATAGCATCTTAGATGGTTTAAGTCCTATGGAACTTTTAACTTTCGATAAATATGGTTTTAATGAACCCGTAAAAAGAATAATTGTGGATAATAATATCTTCTTGTTTAAAGAGAAGTTATCTTTATTAGATAAAGATTTGCTTTTGAAAAGTCTTAGTAATGATAATATTTTAGATAGTATTAAAGAAATAATCATAGAAATATTTGGTTATTCTAGGAAAGAAGCTTTACTTATAAAAAAATTATTTAATTTTTGTGATGTTAAGCATGTTTTAATGTATTATAGTCAGATCAAACTTTTTTTAAAGAAAGCTAACATTGATATTAATTTACTTTTCCAATATGGTGGTGAAAGTAAGATTTGTCCTAATTGGTTAGGGATTATTATAAGTATTTTAGAAAATAACAAAGAAGGAGAGTTTATTGAGATAAAAAATTATTTAGATAATAATTTTTATGATAATCTTGTTAAAGAAAACGATGTTTCTAGGATTAATTCTTTTTTAGAAGTACTTGCTAATTATAATAAAGAATATTCTTTAATTATAGATATTTTAAAAAGAAAAATTTCTTTAAGTGAAAATGATAAAATTACTTTAAAATATTTATTTAAAGATACTAATAGGACTAATTTAATTTTTTCATATGATGATTTAGAGAATTACCGAAAGAAAATGTATTTTGATGTTTTAAAAAAAGTATATTCTAGTGATATTAAGATGGAAGATATTCTTTATATTTATAATAATTTTTTATTTAATGGGAATTCTGATGTTATTAATTATATTGGTGGAACTACTTCATTAAAGAATTTGATGGTTAATAATAAGAAATCTAAATTAATTAGAAATTTAATTAAAGAGCTTATTTTTTATTCAAACATTATAGAAGAAGTTAATAATAGTAATAATTATCAAGGATTATTAGATTATTTGAGAAAAACTTTTAGTAGTTATGATGAATTTGTTATGGTTCAGAATTTATTTGCTGATTTAAAAAATAAAGTAACTAAACTTTATGAATATGAATCAAAAGTTAATTTATCTAGATTAGATAGTCTTTCTTCTTTAGAAGATGTTTTAGATTATAAGTTAATGAAAGAATATGGTGGACTAGTTTATGATTTTAAAGATAAGAACTATGTTTTATATGCTCATGTTCTAAGTTCTAAAGAGAAGATATTTGATTTAGTAAGTGGATCTTCTGATGGTAATAAGAATTTTATTTCTCTTAGTCCAGTTAGTTATAAGGGACAGTATTATTATTATAATAGTTATAATACTATATTAGCGTATGATAGGATTCCAAGTGGTAGTTTTATTTATAGTTCGATTGCTAATATGAATACTAATATTTTGATTAGGAGTAATTCTTTAGAAGTTGATGATACTTTTAGAAAGCAAAGGGGTATTTTAGAAAGTAGTGCAGTTGTTGCGAACAATTCAGAAGCTTTATTTTATAGAGAAGGATTAATTCCTTGTGGAATTATTCTTCCTGGAGGAAGGATTCCTAGTAATGAGGAACTTTTATATCATAAGAAGTATAATCTTCCTTTTATTGTTACTCAGAAGGTTGGAATTGCTATTGATAATCCTAAGAAAATTTTTGATATTAATGATTTGGAAGGAGAAATTTCAGATATGAAAGAGTTAGAGAATATTTTAAGTGATGTATCTTCTTATGCTAAAACTTGTAAAGAAAATAATATTTATACTGGTAGAGAAGTTGCTATATTTACTGATAGTCATGCATTATATGAGCCTACTTTAGCTATTTTAGAAGATATTAGAAAAAATGGTATTAGAGAGATTTATTCTTTAGGAGATAATATTGGTAGTGGGCCTAATCCTAGTGAAGTTCTTGATTTACTTGATGAATATGAAGTTAAGTCAGTTCTTGGTAATGGAGAGTTTTATCAAATACTAGGTACTAAGCCTTTTCCTTATTTAAATAAAGATAGAATAGAAAATGAAGAGTGGACTCATGATAGATTAAGTACTTCTCAAATAAAAAGATTAAATTTATATCCTACTTCAATAGATTTAAATATTGGAAATAAAAAAGTAGCGCTTTGTCATTTTGGTAATGATATAAGATGGGACTTTTCTTTAGAACATAATGTTAATTATTATCAAAGAATGCATAATGCTATGCTTTCTCCTATTCAGTTTCTATATACTAATAGTCCTTCTTCTAAGAAGGTAGTTGTTTCTTATGCTTTGTTAGATAAGCCTTTTTATAAAGGCTATCTAGATGCTAAAGAAAGGCCTTTATTTGAGGGAAAAACTTTAGATAATTATGATAGTATCTTTGAAGGGCATGTTCATTTTGAAATGAATGATACTTTGGGTAATTTAGATATTCATACTTTAAGAGCAGTTGGTCTTGGCTTTGATAGAATTGATCCTTTAGATATGGCAGTTTATTATGTTTTAAAGGAAAGAAAAGATGGCTTTTTTGATATAGATAAAAAGTATGTTTCATTTAATAGGAATTATCTATTATCTAATATTATGTCTAGTAGCATTCCTCATAAAGAGAAAATATTAGAGTTTACTACACATAGACAATTGACAAAATAAGTAATTTAAGATAACATTTTTAAGTAAGAAGGTGTAATTATGAGTCTTATAAAAGAAACAGAAGATTATTTAAGTAATATATTAAAAGAACTTGGTTATGAAGATCGTGCAGTTATAATAGAATCTAATGTGAAAAAGTTTGGAGATTTTCAGCTTGATTTAGCAATGGCTTTAGCGAAGAAATATCATCAAAATCCAAGAGAGATTGCTAGTAAGATTGTAAGTAAGATAGATAATCGTTTAAAAGATATTAGAATAGAAGGACCTGGTTTTATTAATTTTAAATTTAATGATGATCTTCTTATTAAGTGGAGTAATTCTGGTATTAAAGATTTTAATATTTTTGTTGATAAAACTGCTAAGAAGAAGATTATTGTTGATTATGGTGGTGCGAACGCTGCTAAGAGTTTACATGTTGGACATATGAGAAGCGCTAATATTGGAGAAGCTTTAAAAAGACTTGCTAAATTATATGGTAATGATGTATTGGGGGATGTTCATTTAGGAGATCTAGGAAGACAATCTGGTATGTTAATATATGAACTTCATGAAGAACATCCTTCTCTTCCTTTTTTTGATGAAAATTATTCTAAAGAATATCCTAATATAGGATTAACTGCTCAAGATCTTGGTAGAATGTATCCACTTGCTAGTAAGAAAGCTAAGGAAGATCCTGTTATTATGGAAAAGGTAAGAGAAATATCTTCTTTGGTAGAAAAAGGCTATAAGCCATACTTAGAATTATGGAAACAGATGTTAGAAGTATCAAGTAAAGAAATAAGAAAAGTTTATGATAAACTTAATTGTCATTTTGAGATTTGGGATGGAGAACTAGAATCTTTAAATTATGTTCCTAACGTAATGGAAATAATGAAGAAAAACTTATATGAATCAGATGGTGCTTTAATAATGGATGTTAAAGAAAAAAGTGATACTTTAGAAGTTCCTCCTTTAATGGTTATTAAAAGTAATGGCTCTAGCATATACGCTACTAGAGATTTGGCTACTTTATATAAAAGAATTAATAAGTATAATCCTGATGAAATATGGTATGTTGTTGATGAAAGACAATCTTTATATTTTACTCAAGTATTTAGAGGTGCTTATAAATCAGGTTTAGTTCCAGGTAATGTTAGTCTTAAGCATTTTGGATTTGGTACTATTAATGGTAAAGATGGAAAGCCTTTTAAAACTAGAGATGGTGGGGTAATGGAATTATCTATGTTAATAGAGATGATAAGAAAAGAGATTTATCCTAAAATAAAAGAAGATATTCCATTAGAAGAGAGAAATAAAATTGCTGATACTTTAGCAATTGCTACTTTAAAATATGCAGATCTTCTTCCTTATAGAAAGACTGATTATGTATTTGATCCTGTAAAGTTTAGTTCATTAGTAGGAAAAACTGGTATTTATATTTTATATTCAGTAGTAAGAATGAAGTCTCTTCTTAAGAAAACTATAGATAAAGACTATGTAATAAGTGATATTTATAATGATGATTTAAAAGATATTTTAAATAAACTAGTTTTATTACCTAAGTATTTATATTTATCTTATAAAGAATCTTCCCTAAACTATATAACAGAATATCTATATCAATTAGTTTGTCTTTATAATAAGTTTTATAATGATAATAATATTTTAAATGAAGAAGATATTTTAAAGAAGGAAAGCTATATTGCTTTAACTAAACTTGTTTATAATGTAGTTCATAATATTTTAGGTATTTTAGCAATTGATGAAGTAGATAGAATGTAAAAGACTTAAATAGAAAAATACTTTAAGTCTTTTTTTGTAAAGTTAAATGTCAAGACATAATAAAGTATAAAGAAAAAATAACTTAATATGCTATAATGTAAGTTAAGAAAAGAGGATACTTATATGAATTATTTATTAGAATATATATTACTTGGAATAATACAAGGAATAGGAGAATTTCTTCCAATCTCATCTTCTGCTCATTTAATTATTATTCCATATCTTTTTAATTTTTCTTTAAACTTAGCTGGAAAAGAGAAATTAACTTTAGATGTAGCTTTACATTTTGGTACTTTAATTGCTGTATTAGTTGTCTTTTTTAAAGATTGGTTATCTTTAGCAACTGGGGTTTTTAATAAATTATTTAAGAAAAAAGATTCTTTTGAGAATAAGATGTTTTGGTATTTAGTACTTGCGACTATTCCCGGTGCTTTAATTGGTATTTTATTTGAAGATATAATAGCAGAGTATTTTAGAAGTAATATGCTATTAATAGCGCTTTGTCTTGCTATTGTGGGACTTTTAATTTATTTTGGTGATAAATGGGCTAGTAAGCATTATCCAAATCCTACTGAATATAAAGATTTAACTTTAAAACAAACTTTTGTTATTGGGTTATCTCAAGCGCTAGCAGTTATTCCTGGATTTTCTAGAAGTGGTACTACTATATTAGCAGGAAGACTTATTGGAGTATCTAGAGAGGCAGTATCTAAATTTACTTTCTTATTATCAACTCCTATTATATTTGGAGCATTTATTGTTAATATTAGTGATTTAGTATTTACTAAAGAGATAATTATTGGTATAGTAACTAGTGCAGTAGTTGGAATTTTATGTATTAAGTTCTTACTTAGTTATATTAAAAATCATGATTTTTCAATATTTGCATTTTACCGTGTTTTTATTGCACTTTGTGTAATTATAAAATTAATTTTGTCCTAAATTAATTTTGTTTGCCGCCTTAGTTAAGTGGTATAACGTATCCATGGTAAGGATAAATTGTAAGTTCGATTCTTACAGGTGGCACCAGATTGATTGATACTCGAACTAATAAAAAAGTTCGAGTTTTAATATAACCTAAAATGTGATAAAATATTTATAGAAAAAATTAAGAATAAAGTTAAAATTATGTCAGGAGGTTTTAATGAAACAAGAAATAATAAAATCAGAATTAGAGGTCAATAATACTAAAATTAAAGTAATAACTATGGATAATAAAGAATTTATATCTCTAACTAATTTGGCAAGATATGTAAATTCAGAGGAACCAAAGATACCAATACAAATTTAGGTTTATGGGAAAAATTAAATAATGAGAAATTTAAAGGTCACGAATTTACAACCTTTGAAAATTCGGCAGGAAAAAATATTTTTTATAATTTGTAAACCAATAATTTTTTGTATATAACATGATCCAAGAAAGGAGAAAAAATTGATGAAAAATGAAGAACTAAAGCAAATATTAAATCTTCTAATAAAATTTATAGAAAAAAAGGATTATGGTAAAGATGAACAAAAAATTCAATATTTATATAATGAGCTTAAAAAAATTAGTGAGCAAATTCCTACATACAGTAAATTAGAAGAACTTGAAAAAATTGTTATCGATTTAGAAGTTAAATATGATGATTTTAACGATTTATCATATTATTTTTCCCCATTGTATGCAAAGATTAAAAATGTAATTCATAATGAAGAAGTAAAAAAAATAAGAGAAGAAAATAAAAGAAAGAGAAATTTAAAATAACATCTCAAATTTTGGTCGTGATAAAAGAGCTACTTTTGATTTTAATTAGAAGTAGTTCTTATTTTTATGATTTTACTTCATTAGTTATCTAGTTATTTTTTTAAGATATTTTTCTAGTTAATAGTAATATTCATTTTATTAGAATGCCAATAGAATATAAGTGAAAGGAGGAGTTTTAATGAATGAAGATTATTCTTATAATATTAGACGTATTTTAGAAGAAGGAAGAAAGTGCCAAGAAAGAGGCGGAGTTATGGGACCAACAGGCCCAAGAGGTCCCCAAGGACCTGCTACTATTAGAGTGGGTAATACTGTAACTGGTGCCCCTGGCACAATGGCTTCAGTAGTTAATGCTGGAAGTTTAGATAATGCTGTTTTGACTTTTACTATTCCAGCTGGCCCAACAGGGCCTAGTGGTGCGACTGGGGCAACAGGTCCGACTGGGCCAAGAGGATTAATAGGTCCTGCGGGAGCTCAAGGTATTGCAGGTCCTGCCGGTCCTCAAGGGAATATAGGTCCTACTGGTCCAGCAGGACCAACAGGCCCTGCTGGAGCAAGTGAAAAAATTGATTTTGGGAGAAAATATAATACATCAGTTGATACAATAGCCCTAGAAGCAAATATTCCGCAAAATATATCTCTTGGAAGTAATGGTCCAACTAGTGGGATAACAACTGCTACTCAAAATACTTTGACTATTACGACTGATGGAACTTATAAAGTAGATTATTTTTTCTCTGGAAGCAGTAGTGCTGATACAGATTTATCTGTAGAAGTAAAACAAAATGCTAATCCAATTGGAAGTACAACTATATCTAAAAATGTAACTCAAGATGAGAATGTCGACTTTGTTGGAAGTACTATTAATACATTTAATAATGGTGATGAGATAGGATTACAAATAAAATCTACTGTTATAACAAATATTTCACCAGCATCTGGAACTAATGCATATTTAAATATTGTAAAGATAGGCTAATATATATAGTGTAACTTTGGGATAAAATCTTTAATGCTTCTGTAGATTTAGAAAGAAGCGTGATTATGAAGACTTTTGTAGTAAATTTTTTAAGTGGTACTTTTATTACGGGAATAATTTATTATCTAGGAGGAATGGATATTGCTTTAGAAACTTTATTACTTTTTATAGTACTTGATTATTTTAGTGGAATATGTAAAGCTATCTATGAAAAGAAATTAAGTTCTAAAATTGGAATTAAGGGAATAATTAAGAAAATTGGTTATTTAATTATGGTAGCGCTTGGTACTTTTTTAGATAAAATGATATGTCGTAATGGTTCAATTAGAATTATAATTATATATTTCTTTGTTTCTAATGAGGGAATATCTATTTTAGAAAACTGGATAAAAATGAATTTACCTATTCCTGATAAGGTAAGAGTAGTACTTAATAATCTAAAGAATATTGATAAGAAGAAATAGTGGAAGAGGAAACGCTATTTCTTTTTATAGATCTTTTCAAATTATTAAAAGGGTGATATAATCTAAAAAAAGAATTATTATTAGAAAGGAAGAAGGAAAAGATGGATGATGATATATCTATTACATTAACTAAATATAAAGATGAGACTTTGCCTTCTAATTATGATGGATTTATTGATCCAGATGGCTATTTTATTAAGGTGTGTGAACGTAGTTCATTAGGAGGAATGCATGATGAGTTTGCTTTAATATATGCAGATGTTGTTTATAATAAGAATTTAAAGAAGGAATATGATAAATTAAGAGAGGTAAAGCCTGCTTTAAAAAATATTATGCTTGGTCCTAAAGATATTTTGATTAATTTATTTGGATATGTTTTGTATGAACATAGTATGAATAGGGTTATTTTAGAAGGACCTAAGTATTATTATAACGGTCAGAAGGTTACTAATGCTCAGATGGAAACGGCTTTAAAGTTACTTGAGTTAAATAAAGATGATTTAACAGCAGCATATAGCTTAGTAAATGATAATTTTTCACCATTTTTAGAAGAAAATTATCCTAAAAGATAAGAAATATGGTATAATCATAACGTTATTTGTGGAGGTATAAAAATGAGTAAGATTTATATTTTTGGACATAGGAATCCAGATACTGATAGTGTTTGTGCATCTATTGCATTAGCAGAGTTAAAGCAAAGAATAGGGCAAAACTGTGTTCCTGTTATTTTAAGTAAGATTAATGAGGAGACTAAGTTTGTTCTTAATTATTTTAAAGTTAATGAGCCTAAGTATTTAAATGATGTTCGTCTTCAGATTAAGGATATTCGTTATAATAAAGATTTTCTTTTAGATAGACATGCTTCTATATATAAGGCTTATGAGACGATTGTTGAGCATGGAGTAAGTGCAATTCCAGTAGTAGAAAATAGAAAATTCTTAGGAATTGTTAGTCTTAAAGATATGGCTCGTGATTTAATTGGTGGTACTATTGAAAATATTAATACTTCTTATGATAATATAGTATCTTCTTTAGAAGGAGAATCACTTCTTAAATTTGATGAGGAAATTATTGGTAAGCTTATGTCTGTTACTTTTAAGAGTACTACTTTTATTGAGAGTATTGATTTAAATTCTGATGATATTCTTATTGTTGGAGATCGTCATAGTGTTATTGAGTATGCGATTAAAAAGGGAGTTAAGCTTATTATTTTAGTTGGACATGCTTTAATTAAAGAAGAACATTTAGAAGAGGCTAGGAATAAGAAAATCAATATTATTAGGACTAACTTAAAGAGTTTAGAAGTTATTAAGAGAGTTAGCTTATGTAATTATGTTGGAACTTTAATTAATGAGAAAGAGTCTGTTACTGTTCTTGATAATATGTATATTAGTGATTTTATGGATTTAGCTAATAAATTAAAACATACACATTATCCTGTTATTGATAAGAATAATAATTGTCTTGGAATGCTTAGAATTGCGAATGTTAATGATGTTAAGAAGAAACAAGTTATTTTAGTTGATCATAATGAGATGGAACAAAGCGTTGAAGGAATAGAAGAAGCTGATATATTAGAAGTAGTAGATCATCATAAGATAGGTAATATTAATACTAAGGCTCCTATTAATTTTAGAAATATGGCAGTTGGTAGTACTTGTACGATTATTTATATATTATATACTGAATATGGAGAAGATATAAAAGATGATATTAAAGGACTATTACTTTCTGGTATATTATCAGATACTCTTTTATTTAAGTCTCCAACCACTACTGAACTAGATTATTATGTAGCCAAAAAATTAGCAGATGAGATTCATTTAGATTATAATGATTTTGCGATGAAGATGTTTAAAGCTTCTTCTGATTATAAAAACGTTAAGAATAAAGAAGATGTTATTTATAAAGATTTTAAAGAATTTAATGTAAATGGTTTAGTAATTGGAGTAGGTCAGATAAATACTTTAAGTATTGATGATATTATGGAAGAAAAGGATGAGTATATAGATCTTTTAAATAAAGAAGCAGAAAAACGTAATTATGGATTATTCTTATTTGCAGTAACTGATATAATTAATGGGGGATCTTATATTTTCTATAATGATAGCGCTAGTATTTTAGTAAAAAATAGTTTTGGGGATGATGTTTATCAAGGAATTTTCTTAGAGGGATATTTATCTAGGAAGAAACAAATAATACCTAAGATTATGGATGCTTTAGAGAAATAGTTATGCTTGATATATTGTTAGATACTTTTTTAGATTCTTTAAAATTATTACCTTTTTTATTAATAACTTATTTACTTATGGAGTATTTAGAGCATAAATCTTTAAAAAGTAATACTAAGTTAATGGAAAGAGCTGGGAAACTTGGACCATTATGGGGAAGTATTTTAGGGGTACTTCCTCAATGTGGATTTTCGGTAGCGTCTTCTAATTTATATGTTTCAAGAGTTATTTCTTTAGGAACACTTATTTCAATATATTTATCTACTTCTGATGAAATGTTAGTAGTACTTTTATCTAAGAGTGTTAGTATAAAGATTATTCTTCTTCTTGTTATTTTGAAAATACTTGTTGGAATGTTTTTTGGATTTTTGATAGATTTTCTTTTTAGAAAGAAGAATAATAATTTTGATAGTGAACTTTGTGAAAGAGAAGATTGTCATTGTGGAAGTAATATATTTACTTCTAGTATTAAGCATACTTTTAATACTTATATCTTTATTTTGGGAGTAACTTTTCTTTTTAATGTATTAACTTCTTTTGTTAGTATGGATAAAGTATCTTTGTTTTTAAGAAATTTTTCTTTTTTAACTCCATTTATTTTAGGGGTTATAGGGCTTATTCCTAGTTGTGCGTCTTCGGTTATTATTACTGAGTTATTTCTTGATAATGTGATTAGTTTGGGATCTGCGTTAGCAGGATTATTTGCTAATAGTGGAGTAGCACTTGCAGTATTATTTAGAAATAATAAGAATAGAAAAGAGAATTTCTTAATACTTGGAATTTTATATATTATAAGTGTAGTAAGTGGAATAATAATAAATATTATAATTGGTTAGAGAAAGACAATAAGAAATTTTGTCTTTTTTTGTAAAATGATTTTTTCCTAAAATGTAAAATAAAAATTGCTTTTTTTGTAAAATAATAAATTAAAATTTAATTTGAAGATAATTTAAAAAGTGCTATAATAAAAAGTGAAAAGAGGTAAATAATGAAGCGTTACTATAAAGATATAAAAGAAGGACTTAGTACGAGTGAAGTTAATGAAAGAATTTCTCTTGATTTAGTTAATCATGTTTATTCTAATACGACAAGAAGTATTAAGAGTATTATCTTAAAGAATATATTTACGTATTTTAATATATTAAATTTTTTTCTTGGAATATTAGTGTTTCTTGCTAATTCTTATAAGAATATGCTTTTTCTTGGAGTTATTGTATGTAATACTTTAATTAGCCTAGTTAGTGAGATAAAAAGTAAGAAGATCTTAGATAAATTGTCTCTTCTTTCTTTAGGAAGAGTTACTGTTATTAGAGATGGAAAAGAAAAAATTATTGAAGAGTATGAATTAGTACTTGATGATTTAATGGTTTTATCTTCTGGAAAAAGCGTTCCTACTGATGCAATTATTGTATCTGGAGAATGTGATGTTAATGAAGCTATTTTAACAGGAGAAGAAGATAGTACTCATAAAAAGTGCGGAGATCTTTTATATTCTGGTAGTTTTCTTGTTAGTGATAAAGTAATTGCTAGAGTAGAACATGTAGGTAATTCTAATTATATGTTTAAAGTTACTGAAGAAGCTAAACATATTAAAGCTTCGGAATCTTTTTTAATGAATTTCTTAAATAAAATTATTAAATATATTTCAGTATTTATAGTTCCTTTAGGATTACTTTTATTTTATAATCAAATTAAGATAGGAACTTCTCTTAATACTTCTATAATTAATAGCGTTGCTGGAGTTATTAGTATGATTCCAACTGGATTAGTTTTACTTACTAGTACAGTATTAATGCTATCAGCAGTTAGACTTGCTAAGAAAAGTGTGTTAGTTCAAGATTTATATTGTACAGAGATGCTTGCTAGAGTTGATAATATTTGCTTTGATAAAACTGGTACTATTACGACAGGGAATATGGAAGTAGTAGATTTAGTAAAATTAGATAAAGATGATTCATTAGAACTTTTAAATAAAGTACTTGTTAATTTAGATAATGATAATAGTACAATGATGGCTTTAAAGAAAAAGTATGAAAAGAATATAGAATGTCCTTGTACTAATAAGATACCTTTTTCTTCTAAGTATAAATATTCTTCTGTTAGTTTTAAAGATGATACTTATTTATTAGGAGCACCTGATGTTTTAGTTAAAGATATAGATTTAACTAAGTATAAAGATTATAGAGTGTTATTATTTGCTCATACTAAGGATAACTTTAAAAAGGGAGATATTCCTAAGAATATTAGACCATTAGCACTTATTTTACTTAAAGATGAGATTAGAGATTCTGCTAAAGATACTATTAAGTATTTTTATGATAATGATGTTAATGTAAGAATTATTAGTGGAGATAATGTTTTTACTATTGAAAAGATTGCTAGGGAAGTTGGAGTAAAAGATGTTAAAGTATTAGATACATCTAAGGTAAGTGAAGAAGAACTTTTTAATATTGCTAGTAATTATAATGTTTTTGGAAGAGTAACTCCATCTGGAAAAAAGATAATTATTAAAGCGTTAAAAAAAGAAGGACATGTTATTGCTTATGCAGGTGATGGTATTAATGATGTTCTTGCTTTAAAAGAAGCTAACTGTAGTATAGCGCTTGCAAGTGGGACAGATGCAGTTAGAAATGTTTCTTCTCTTGTTCTTTTATCTTCTTCTTTTTCAAGTATTATTGATATTGTAAAAGAAGGAAGAAGATCAATAAATAATCTTGGAAGATCAGCAACGCTATTTCTTTCTAAAACGTTATATTCTGCTCTTCTAACTATTTTATTTATCTTTCTTAATACAAATTATCCTTTTGTTCCTATTCATATTTCTTTATTAAGCTTTGTTACTATTGGAGTTCCTTCTTTTGTTTTAGCAATGGAACCTAATGATAAAAAGGTAGATAATGATTTTATTCTTAATATAGTAAAAAGAATAATAGCGCCTGCTATTACGGTAGTACTTGATATGCTTATTATGACTATTTTAAAAGATAGTTATAGTTTAGAAGTTATAGAATCTTCTACTATATGTGTAACTTTAATTGCATTTATAGGATTTATCTTAATATATAAGATATCTAAACCACTTAATTTATTAAGAAGTACTTTACTTGTTAGTATGACTTTTATATTTTCTTTAGGAATGTTTGTATTTAGAGATTTATTTTCATTAAGTATATATACTAAAGATATGGCTTTTTTAGTATTAATACTAATGGTAGTAAGCTTATTTATTTATAATATTTTTGAATATTTAGTTAACTTTATTTTTAAAAACAAGAAGTAAATTTATTTGATTTACTTCTTGTTTTATTATAAGAACTTTGATATAATTTTCACAGTAAGATAATAAAGAAGAGAGATTAATAATGAAAAAGATTAAGATAAAAGATATATACTTAATACTAGTAATAGTATTAGGATTAATAGTAATTTCTTTATATAGTACTTATGCTTTATTTACAAGCGAGGAAATTACTACTAATACGGCGGTAAATATGAGTGTTGGTTTTTCTTATGGATATGCTACTAATGAAGTAGAAATACTTACTATTAAGGCAAAAGAAAGAAAAGAAATAAGCGTAAGTATTTCTAATACTTCTTCTAGTAGTATTAATTATAATTTATATTATGAATTAGTATCAGGAGATGAAGCTTCTTTAGAAGCAGGATATACATCTAATACAGAAAATCCTACTAACGGGGTATTAGATGCTTCTTCTAGTAAAATAGTAATGCTTGGTTTTATTAATAATAGTAATTCAGATATTATAGTAAAAGTAGGATTTACTACTGATAGTATAGTAAGTCCTAGAAAAGAATTAAATAACGAAGTTATTTTAGCTACTGGGGCCAATGCTCCTTTGTTAGCAGAAGGAATGATTCCAATTAAATGGGATGGAACTAATTGGGTAAAAGCAGATTCTACTAACTCTAATAATGATTGGTATGATTATGTAAATAAAAAGTGGGCAAATGCAGTAATGGTAAATGCTTCTAGTAGAGATAACTATATGAATGCTGATGAAGGAACAACTATAACTGAATCAGATGTTTTAGCATACTATGTTTGGATACCTAGATATAAATATCAATTATTTAATGTTAATTCAGAAGAAATGGCTCCTATTTTAATAGATGTTCAGTTTGAAAGTAAAAATACTGCAAAATCAGCAGGATCAAGCAACGGAGAATATCTAACTCATCCAGCCTTTACTTTTGGTACTACTGAACTAGATGGAATCTGGGTAGGCAAGTTTGAAACAAGTGGAACAGCAGATAATCCAACAATAAAATCTGGATTAAATAGCTTGGTATATCAAGATGTTTCAACCCATTTTGCAACGTCTCAAAAGTTTACAAGTGGAACTACTTATTTAACAGCAAATGGTGTATCTAAAGTAGATGCCCATATGATGAAAAACACCGAATGGGGAGCAGTTGCCTACTTAAAACAAAGTAAATATGGCTTAGGTTTAACAGATATAGGTAACAATGCTTATTTTGATAGCGATTATAAAACAGGATGTGGTCCAGCAAGTGAAACTGACTTAACTAGTAAAACAACTACCTGTACATCTTATACAAGCACAGCTGGAGTAAAATCTTCAACAACCGGAAATATTTACGGAATATATGATATGGCAGGAGGTGCCTATGAATATGTAATGGGAGTAATGAAAACTAGTAAAACAGATAGTACACCAGCTTATGGGTTAAGTGGTTTTGACGCATCAACGATGCCTACTTCTAAGTATTATGACCTATATGCTTTTGGAACAACTTCATATGGTTCATCTGCTTATGCAAGAAGAATCTTAGGGGATGCGACTAGTGAGACAAGAGGTTGGTATTCTGACTATATGGATTTCATTTATGCCGAGAACCCTTGGTTCTATCGTGGCGGTGAAGTTTTCGATGGTTCTGAGGCGGGTGTCTTCTTTGCGGACGGGTTCAGAGGTGTTGCCAGCACTGGCTTTTCCTTTCGCTCCGCTCTTGCTCTAGGTGCTTAAAGCACCTATTTATAAATGTTAAAATAAAAATTTATAAAAATGTCAATGTTAAAATGAACTGAATTCCGTTTTTCTTATGTCCAAGAAACGGGGTTCATATCAATATTCACCAACACTATTTATAATACAACCAATTTACTTCTTGTTTTATTATAAGAAGTTTGATATAATCTTTATAGTAAGATAATAAAGAAGAGGGATTAAGAATGAAAAAGATTAAGATAAAAGATATATACTTAATACTAGTAATAGTAGTAGGATTAATAGTAATTTCTTTATATAGTACTTATGCTTTATTTACAAGCGAGGAAATTACTACTAATACGGCGGTAAATATGAGTGTTGGTTTTTCTTATGGATATGCTACTAATGAAGTAGAAATACTTACTATTAAGGCAAAAGAAAGAAAAGAAATAAGCGTAAGTATTTCTAATACTTCTTCTAGTAGTATTAATTATAATTTATATTATGAATTAGTATCAGGAGATGAAGCTTCTTTAGAAGCAGGATATACATCTAATACAGAAAATCCTACTAACGGGGTATTAGATGCTTCTTCTAGTAAAATAGTAATGCTTGGTTTTATTAATAATAGTGATTCAGATATTATAGTAAAAGTAGGATTTACTACTGATAGTATAGTAAGTCCTAGAAAAGAATTAAATAGTGAAGTTACAATAATTACTACAACATTAGCAAGTATTTTATCTGATAAATATAACAATAATAAAAGTACTACTCCAGTAGTAAATAATAATGTTAATTATTACTATGCTCCAAGTGAATCATTAATGCAAGATACGGCGGGTAATATTAGATATTATGGAGCAAATCCAAATAACTATATTTATTTTAACTGTGATGATTATTCTAACCAAACATCTTCTACTTGTGAAGTATGGCGTATTATTGGAGTGTTTGATGGAAAAATAAAAATAGTTAGATCGAGTTCGATAGGATCATATTCTTGGGATACATCAGCAAGTTCAACAAATTCTGGTTATGGGTATAATCAGTGGGTTCCTACGGAATATTATGATAGAACAGCTGACTTAATGAAGCTTTTAAATCCAGGATATTCAGATAATACTGATTTAAATAGGAGAGGAACATCAATAAAAGTAAATAATAGTTTATATTATGATGGACAATCTGGTACTTGTTATAATGGCCAAAGTAATGCGACAACAAGTTGTAATTTTACAAAAATAGGTTTAAAAAATGATAAAACAAGAAATTTAATATCAAAAAGCATATATTATTTGGGTAGTTTTTCTTCACTTAGTCTTTATTCTAACGCTGCCTATGATTCAGAAAGAAGTGGAAAAACTTGGGAAGGATATGTAGCACTTCCATATGCAAGTGATTATGGATATGCTGCTGACTTTAGTAGTTGTACTCCTGCTATATATAGTTATGATATTTCAAGATGTAGTGCTAACTGGATGAGATATATGTATTCTGGTTCTGCTTCTTCTGGTTCTACTTATTATTGGTTTCTAAATAGACATACTAGTTATTCGGAATATGTATATTTTGCTTCTTCTTCTGAATGTATGTATAATAATAATTGTTACCGTAATGTATATAATCCTTCAGGGGTTTCTCCTGTTCTTCATTTAGATCCTAAAATCAATATAGATGATACAACAACTGGTACAAGTGCAAATCCATATAAATTAATAGTTAAATAAGTTATAGCTTAATAAAAAGTTATAACTTTTTTTAACTTGGATAATACTATAATTGGTGAAATATATTATATGGAAAATAAAAGCTTGTGGCTTAGAGGGATGCGTTTTAATAAGAATAAGCCTATCGAAAAGAATGAATCTTGTGATATTTTGATTATTGGTGGGGGAATGGCTGGCCTTAATACTGCATATTTTCTTATGAATAAGGGATATAAGATTATACTTGTTGATAAGAATACTTGTGGTAAGGGGATAAGTGCTTATACTACTGGGAAACTTACTTATATGCAACAATTAAATTATCATAAGATAAAAGAAAATTATAATGATGATATAGCGTATAAATATTTAGAATCTCAAAAAGATGCTATTCGTTTGATTAAGGGAATTATTAATAAAAATAATATAGATTGTAATTTAGATAGTGCTTCTGCTTATGTATTTACTAATGAAATAGATAGACTTAAAGATTTTAAGAAGGAAGAATCTTTTTATTTAGATCATGATATAAAGTATAAAGAGAAGAATATGCTTCCTATTAAGATAGATAGTTTATATAATATAAAGACTAATTTTTCTTATGTTTTTCATCCTGTTAAGTATATGCTTTCTTTAAAGAAGATTCTTCTTAATAATGGGGTTATTATTTATGAAGATAGTCTTGCTAGTTTGATAGAGAAGAAAGAAGATCGTTATTATGTAAAAGTTAATGATAGTTATATAGATTGTACTTATTTAGTAGTAGCGTCCCATTATCCTTTCTTTATAAAACCAGGATTTATTCCTTTTAAGACTAGTGTTGAGAGAAGTTACGTAGTATCTGGAATTGTAAATAAGTATAAGAAGATAGAAGGAATTTCTTATCAAAAAGAGTTTTATTCTTTTAGATATCATCTTGATAAGAAAAGTTATTTTCTTTTAGGAAGTGGATCTCATATGGTAAATGATTTAGTTAATAGCGCTTCTTATTATCAAGATGTTTTAAGAAAATATAAGAATCTTTTTAATGATGATATTAAGTATTATTGGACTAATCATGATATTCTTACTTATGATAGAATTCCTTTAATAGGAAGAGTTAATGATAAAGAGAAGAACTTTTATATTATGACAGGATTTAATACTTGGGGAATGACCAATAGCGTTCTTGGTGGGAAAATTATTAGTGATCTTATTTTAGAAAAAGAAAATCCTTATATAGAGTTATTTAATCCTAAGAGAAAGATTAGTATGGATAAGATAAAGAATATCTTGGTATATGGATTATCTTCTATGAAAAGTTATACTTTGAGTAAGTTAAATAAAAATCATTCTTTTTATAAAGAGAATGTCTTAGTAATAAGTAAGAATAATAAAGTATATGGAATTTATATAGATAAGAAAGGAAATAGACATGTAGTAAATAATACTTGCCCTCATATGGGGTGTAGCTTAATATTTAATTATACAGATAAGACTTGGGATTGTCCTTGTCATGCTTCTAGATATGATATAGATGGAAATATTTTATATGGACCTAGCACTTTTAATATTAAAGTAGATGACTTTATTGACAGGAGTTAAAGAAGATTATATAATACACTTTATTATATTTTTGGTATAATTATATAAAAGGTGTGAGAAAAAATGGAAAGATTACAGAAAGTGATTGCTAATTATGGATATTGTTCTAGAAGAAAAGCAGAAGAGTTAATTAGCAAAGGGAAAGTCTTAGTTAATGGGAATGTTATAACTTCTTTAGGAACTAAAGTTTCTAAGGAGGATACTATTGTAGTAGAGGGAGTTACTATTTCTAAAGAAGTAAATTATGTTTATTATTTACTTAATAAACCTAGAGGGGTAGTTACTACTTCTTCTGATGATAAAGGAAGAAAGACTGTTGTTGATTTAATAGATACTCCTATTAGAATATATCCAGTTGGAAGATTAGATTATGATACTACAGGTGCTCTTTTATTAACTAATGATGGAGAGCTTGCTAATTTATTAATGCATCCTAAAAATGAGATAGATAAAGTATATATTGCTAAGATAGAGGGAATTATTTCTGGTTATGCAATTAAACTTTTAAGAAGTGGAGTAGTAATTGATGGAGTAAAAACTTATCCAGCTAGAGTTAAATTAAAATCTTATAGTAAAAAGAATAATAGTAGTATTGTCGAAATTATTATTCATGAAGGAAGAAATCATCAGGTAAAGAGAATGTTTGAACAAGTAGGATATAGAGTATCTAAGTTAAAAAGAGAAAGATATGCTAATCTTACTTTAGAGGGACTTGCTTCTGGAGAATATAGAACTCTTACAGTAAAAGAAGTAAAAAGATTATATAACTTAGTAAAAAAATAACGTCAAGTAAGAAGGTAAAGTAATGACTTTACTTTCTTTTTTTGTTATAATAAAAAAGTACTTAAAATTTGGAGGGAAGTTTGTATGAATGAACAAGCGTGGAGAGGTTTTATCTTTAATAAATGGCAAGATAGTGTTGATGTAGCAGATTTTATCTATCATAATTATCATGAATATTTAGAAGATGAATCTTTTTTAGAGGGGGTAACTCCTCGTACTAAGAAGGTATGGAAGAAATGTGAAGAGTTACTTAAAGAAGAACTTGCGAAGGGTGTATTAGATGTTGATACTAAGACTGTTTCTGGAATTAATAATTTTAAACCTGGTTATATAGATAAAGAAAATGAAGTTATTTTTGGACTTCAAACAGATGCTCCTTTAAAGAGAATGGTTAATCCTTTTGGTGGACTTAGAATGGTTAATAGTTCTTTAGAAGCTTATGGATATACTTTAAGTAATGAAGTTAGAGATAAATTTATTTATCGTAAGACTCATAATGACGGGGTATATGATGCTTATACTACTGATATAAAGAAAGCTAGGCATGTAGGTCTTCTTACTGGACTTCCAGATGCTTATGGTAGAGGAAGAATTATTGGTGATTATAGGAGAATTGCTTTATATGGAATAGACTATTTAATAAGAAAGAAGAAAGAAGATTTACTTAAGTTAGAAGATGTTATTTTAGATGAGTATCATATTCGTTTAAGAGAAGAAGTTAATATGCAGATAAGAGCACTTGATGATATTAAGAAGATGGCTTTTAGTTATGGATATGATATTAGTATTCCTGCTCATAATGCTTTTGAAGCAGTACAGTGGCTTTATTTTGGTTATTTAGCTTCAGTAAAAGAAAATAATGGGGCTGCTATGAGTTTAGGAAGAACTTCTACATTTTTAGATATATATATAGAAAGAGATTTAGAAGAAGGATTTATTACTGAAAAAGAAGCTCAAGAACTTATTGATCAGTTTATTATTAAGCTTAGATTAGTAAGACATCTTAGAACTCCTGAGTATAATGAATTATTTGCAGGAGATCCTACTTGGGTAACTGAATCTATTGGTGGTATGCTTGATGAGAAGAAGTCTCTTGTTACTAAGAATAGTTATCGTTATTTACATACTTTAACTAATTTAGGATCTGCTCCAGAACCTAATATGACAGTTTTATGGTCTGATAAGTTACCAGAAAACTTTAAGAAGTATGCATCTTCTATGTCTATTAAGACTGATTCTATTCAATATGAAAATGATGATGAGATGCGTCCTATTCATGGATCTGATTATGCAATAGCGTGCTGTGTATCAGCAATGACTGTAGGTAAGCAAATGCAATTTTTTGGAGCGCGTTGTAATTTAGCAAAAGCTTTATTATATGTTATTAATGGTGGATATGATGAAGTTAAGAAAGAACTTGTTGTATCTGGATTTGATAAATTAACAGATGAGGTTTTAGATTATGATAAGATAATTACTTTATATGATAAAATGCTTGATAAGGTTGCTAAAACTTATACTGATGCGATGAATATTATTCATTATATGCATGATAAATATGCTTATGAAGCTAGTCAGATGGCTCTTCATGATACTGATCCAGAAAAACTTATGGCTTTTGGAATAGCAGGATTTTCGGTAGTAGTAGATTCTTTGTCTGCTATTAAATATGCTAAAGTAAAGCCAGTACGTGATGATGATGGTATTACTACTGATTTTATTATTGAAGGAGATTATCCTAAATATGGTAATGATGATGATCGAGTAGATGAACTTGGAGTTATGATTGCTAAGAAATTCTATGATAAATTATGCAAATATCCTTTATATAAAAATGCTAAACATACTTTGTCTATTTTGACTATTACTTCTAACGTAGTATATGGAACTAAGACGGGATCTACTCCAGATGGTAGAAAAGCAGGAATGCCTTTTGCACCAGGAGCAAATCCTATGCATGGAAGAGATTCAAGTGGAGCACTTGCTTCTTTAAATTCAGTTGCTAAAATTCCATATAAAGATACTTGTGAAGATGGAATATCTAATACTTTCTCAATAGTACCAAATGCTCTTGGAAATAATTATGATGATCAAGTATTAAATTTAGTTAATATTTTGGATGGATACTTTAAAAGAGGAGCACAGCATTTAAATGTAAATGTTTTAAATAGAGAAACTTTAATAGATGCTATGGAGCATCCAGAGAATTATCCTAATTTAACTATTAGAGTATCTGGATATGCAGTTAGATTTAATAGATTAAGTAGAAAGCAACAATTAGAAGTAATTAGTCGTACTTTTCATGAAAGAGTCTAATTTTGGTTATATAGATTCTATAGAGCCTGCTGGTTTTGTAGATGGTCCTGGTATAAGGATGGTAGTATTTTTTACTGGTTGTAATTTAAGATGTATTTTTTGTCATAATCCTGAAACATGGATTATGGCAAAGGGTAATAAGATAACAACAGAAGAAATTATTTCTAAGTTAAAAAGAAATCTTACTTATTATCAAGATGGAGGAATTACTTTAAGTGGCGGAGAACCTTTATTACAAGATAAATTTATAATAGAACTTTTAAAAGAAGTAAAAAAACTTGGTATTCATACAGCTTTAGATACTGCTGGATCTGGAATAGGTAATTATGAAGAAATACTTAAATATGTTGATTTAGTAATTCTTGACATAAAAGCTTATACTGATATAGATTATCTTAAAATAACAGGAAAACCTATTGATGAATTTAATAGATTTATGAAAGTATGTCAAGAATTAAAGAAACCTCTTTGGATAAGACAAGTAATAATACCGGGAATAAACGATAATAAAGAATATATCTATGGTTTAAAAGAATATCTTAGTAAATATAAATATATAGAAAGAATAGAATTACTTCCTTATCATGATTTAGGAGTAGCTAAATATAAAAAGCTTGGAATATCTTATCCTTTAGAAGGGGTAAAACCTTTGTCTATAAACACTTTAAATTATTTAAAAAGTATAATTAAAGAAAAGTCTTGATTATATAAATTAATACCTTAATAATTTTAGAAAGGGATCTTTTAATAGGTCTTTTTTTTTACGTTAGGGATGACAAATTTTAGAAAAAATGAGGATAATAATAAGATAGAAAGAAAAATAAGATATAATAAGAATATGGTGGTAGTATGAGTTTTGATGATAAGTATTTAAAAGAGTACGTTAATATATTTGTAGATACTTCTAGTAAGGAAGAGATGTATAAGATGCTTCCTAATTCTAATTTAAGTAATTACCGAGAGTTTATTATGGCAATGTTAACACAGTTATGTTCTGATAGAGAAATGATTTGGAAGATGATGCAAGATGATGCTCTTGATATGGAAGAGTATCATTATTTAGAAGAAGAGCTTAATAAAAATGATAAACACATTACTTTTCTTGATGAAGTGTTAAATCCTAAGAAAGAGGAAATACCTAGTGTTAAAGATATTATTTTTTTAAAGACTGCTGATGATGGAGTAAGTTATTTTGAGAAAGATCTTAAAGCTATACCTAGAGAATATATACCTAAGTTAACAGAGTTATATAATAAATTAAAATATGGGTATCAAACTAATAGTTCTGTTAATATGCGTCCTTTAATAGGAAATAATAAATTAAGTGGATTATGGGAGATTAAAGATTTTAAGTTAAGACTTATATATAGGGTATTAAGTGATAATCTTATTTTAATAGTAGGAGCTTATATGAAGAAAGATGATATGATGACTAGAGATATTAAAGAAATTCTTGAAAATAGGAATGCTTTAGTATTAAATGAACTTAAAAATTTAGATAATCCTATTGTTAAAGAGATTATGCTTAGAGAAGGAGAAAAAATAGAAGAAGCTTTATATGGAGAAGGACATGGAAAGAAAAGATAATCTAAAGAGATTAGATAAATTATATAAGAATATAGTAAGTGATCTTATGAAAGAGATAAAGGGTAATAATATAGATTTGGTTTTATTAGCTAAGAAGTTAGATATGCCTTTAGGAGAAGTTATAGATTATCTTTTACTTGATAAAAGAGATTATCTTATATATAAGAATATTGATAAAGAAATTAAAAAAATCTTAATTAAGAAGAACTGATATGTTAAAAAAACGAAAAAAATTTAACATATTTCTTGCATATGTTAAAAAATAAGTGTAATATTATATATGAGGGAGCTGATAATATGCAGTTATTACCATTTGATGATTATGATTTAAAAACTTCAAAAATACTTGAGGCATTAAATAAAGCTTCTAGATCGCTTGCAGAGTTAAAAGGATTTGCTAATTCAATTCCTAATCAGCATATATTAATTAATGCGATTATTATTAATGAGGCTAAAGATAGTAGTGCAATAGAAAATATTGTAACTACTCATGATAGTATTTATAAAGTATTAACCGAAAGTGGCTTTAAAGAAAAAGCAGCTAAAGAGGTTGTTGATTATAGAAGTGCTATTTGGTACGGTTATCAAATAATTAAAAAGAAAGGTTTTATATCAACTAATGTATTAGTAGAACTTCAATCAATGATTGAACCTGATAAAATAGGTATAAGAAAAAATCCTGGAACTAATTTAGTAAATAGTGCTACTGGAGAAATTATTTATACGCCACCTCAATCGGAAAACGAAATAAGAAATTTACTTAAAAATTTGGAAGATTATATTAATAATTTTGATGATGGAATTGATCCTTTAATAAAAATGGCCTTAATTCATTATCAATTTGAGAGTATTCATCCGTTTTATGATGGAAATGGTAGAACAGGAAGAATATTAAATGTCTTATATTTAGTACTAAGTGGTTTGTTAGATAGTCCGATTCTTTATTTAAGCAATTATATAAATAAAAATAAAAGTGATTATTATAAATTATTTAATGAATTTAGAGAGAATAATGATTATGAATCTTGGATAATATATATTTTGAAAGGAATAGAAGAAACATCTGAGAATACAATAGAATTAATCAAACAAATCCAAAATGAAATGGAATCTTACAAGAAAGAATTTATGATAAAGTTACCTAAGATATATTCTGATGAATTACTTGATTCATTATTTTTTGAAGTATATACAAGAATTAATTATATTGAAGATAGATGTGATGTAACAAGGCAGACTGCTACTACGTATTTAAATCAATTAGTTTCTGCTGGTTTGTTAGAGCATGAAAAAATAGGTAGGGAAATAATTTATAAAAATGTAAGACTTATTAATTTGTTAAGAAAATTTTAAGAGTTTGTATATAATATTTTGTGCTATAATAGGTCTTAAGTTTTAGGGGGATATATGATTAAAAGGAAAGAAGAACTTAAGATCTATGAAAAACTTGGTATTAAGAAGTTTAAAGAATTTACAATTAATGGAAGAAGAATCTTGTTTAATGCTATTTATAATAATTCTAAAGAAGTAGAAGAAGTACTTAAATCACCTAGTAATTATAATATAGATCTTTCCTTAGAAGGGGTTAAGAATTTTAAAAAAGAAATTACTTATAATAGTATGATTCATTTAGTTGGTTTTATCTTTTCATTAGGAGGAATTATTATATCGATAGCACTTTGTTTTAAGGGAGTACTTAGTAGTGAGATTATTTCTTTAGTTATTGGAATGTTTGCTAGTATTTTAGGTACTTATATAAATGGATCTTGCTTAGTTCTTCAAAGATATAATTATTTAAGAATAGAAAAGATCTTAGAAAGAGCTTATTCTTTGGAAAAAAGTAAAGAAGAAAAGAGAAAATATAATTATATAGAAGAAAGAACTTTTAATATTAGAAGAAAAGAATCTAAGTTTATTCCTAAGAAGAGAATTTTACGTAAGTAAGTTCTTTTTTTTATTAAACTTCATATAGTTTAATAAAAGAAAGGAATGATTTACAATATATGGAAATGTTAAAGGTAAGTTCAAAGTCTAATCCAAGTAGCGTTGCAGGAGCTTTATCTAATGTATTTAGAGAAAAGGGAAGTGTTGAAATACAAGCTATTGGAGCAGGAGCTTTAAATCAAGCTATTAAAGCAATAGCAATTGCAAGAGGGTTTGTGGCTCCATCTGGTAAAAATTTGGTTTGTATTCCAGCTTTTACAGATATTGTAATTGATGGGGACGAACGTACGGCAATTAAGTTAATCGTAGAAGCTAAATAGCTTCTTTTATTTTATCTTCATAACTTATTTAGTCATATAAAAACATCACTTCTTGTGTCCAAGAAACGTGGTTCATATTATAAAAATACATTGCAAACTCTAAAGGCAGAAGATTATCCAGTATTTACTTATTTATATAATTGCTTACCCCAAAAATAAAAAAAGTAGAAAGTGTTGTGAAAGTAAAAATCGTGTAAATTTTACTGGTACAAAATAGGAAATAATTTTAAAATACTTATGATGTAATCATAGCAAATCGTTTTGATGAAGAATTAGAATACGTAAAACATAAAATATATAATAGAGATTTATTTAGAAGTAATTAAAAAACAAGTAAACTTGCTTTTTTTAGTATTGTACTTTTTTAATATAAATATATTTGGATTTTTATAATTATTATAGTATAATAAACTAAAGGAGGAATAATATATGTCTAAAATAGACAAAAACAAGAAAAAAATTATCGCTATTATATCTGGCATTATATTAATTGCTATAATTATTTTCTTACTATGGTTTTTCAATCGAAAGTTTGATGTCACTTTTGATTTGAATAATGGTACCAAAGAAGAAATCATTAAAGTCAAATATCTCCAAACCATTAACGAAAAAGATGTCAAAGATCAAAAAGATTTAGGAGAATCATTTATTGCTTGGTATGAAGTAGTTGGTATTAAAGAAAAAGAAGATGTCTTAGCAGATAAACCATTTGACTTTAATACTAAAATTAATAAGGCTATCAAACTAAAAGCGATTTATGAAGGAAAAGTTGAAACAATTACTATTACTTTTGACTCTAAAGGTGGAAGTGCTGTTGACTCTATTACTATTAATAAAGGCACTGAACTTATCCTTCCCCAAGATCCTACGTATGCTGGTTATATTTTTAAAGGATGGTATGATATAAATGAAACTCCAATCCATAATAATGTTCTTCTAGAAGAAGACACTACTTTATATGCTAAGTGGGAAAAACTACCAGAACCTAAACAAGAACCTAAAAAAGAAGAAAAAATATCTTTATCATTAAGCCGAGATACTCTTCATGTTAATGGTATTAAAACAGCTACCGCTACCGCAACAGTTGAAAATTCTAGTGGAAAAGCTACTTTTTCATTAAGCGATACTAACTGTATGACTATTAATGAAAATACCGGTGCTATTAACGTTGTTTCTAATCCTAGAAATTGTTCTAATGGTGCTACAATTACAGTAATTGCCAAAACTCCTAGTGGAAAAAGTGCTACTGCTACCATTTATTATGAAAAAGATTTAGCCTTAACTCATGAAGGCAAAACTTATACTCAAGATGATAAAACCAATGGTAAATCTTCAGGCTTCACTGTAGATGCTAATCAAAATGTTAGTTGGAATATAGAAGCTGCTGTAAAGCCATCATATAGTTACAAATATAATGATTACAAAAATAAAACGGCTACATCTGTAACTGGTGGATATATCATTGACAGTCCCGTAGAGTCAACTGGTGCTATTAGCAAAATATCGACTGATGTTAAAGTAACCGCTACTACTAAAGCTGAACAAAAAATATCTTTAATAATAAACCAGTATATAGCATAAAAAAATAAAGTATGATACATATGAAGAAATAATTATCTTATAATATTAGTGATTTTCTGGATGTTCATAATCTTCATCATGACATCCTTTTAATGCCAAAGAATCAGCTAATCAATCTAATTTTATAGTTAATATAATAGCTAGTATCTTTAATATAAATAATATAATTTTACTAAAAATAGTTCTAGAAAATCTTACTTATTATCTATTATTACTATGTATTATATATGCTACTAGTGATGAATTTCATAAAATATTTACTCCTAGTAGAGTATGTCAAATAAAAGATATCTATAGATTTAATTACTGGTATATATTTATTTAAATTACTAAAAAAAATAAAATTTAGTGTGAAGATGAGATGATAATTTGTCATCTTTTTTTCATACGCTATTATAGAGTAAATAATAATCGTAAGATGAGGTATTAAGTGAAAGATCATTATTTATTAGTGGGTTTAAATAATAAGGATGTTAAAATACTCACTGTCAATTAAAAATGTAATGATTTAATACAACTAAAAGGATTTAATTTTCTTAATTTTGCAGTTTTTTATTTAAAAACGGAATTTCAAATGAAATTTCACGGTTTGTTATTTTCTTCAAAAAATATTGATTATTTTAAGCTGATATGCTAAAATTAAGTAGAGAGTAAGATAAGAAGGAAGAAGTGATATTTCTATGAATAATGCATAAAATAATTCTTCTTACTACGTAAATAATACAATATAAAAATATATACAAATAAAACGTTAGAGTAATCTAATACGTTTTTTAGTATAGATTTTTTTTGTATTTAGAAAGGAAAAATTAAAAAATGGGAAAGAAAAATATTTACCTCCTAGTAGGAGGAATAGCTTTAGTAATCTTATCTATTGGAGTATCTTTTGCTTGGTGGGGATGGACTAGTACTAATAACACTAACGTAACATTTACTATCAATGGCTTAGATATTATTGCAACTAATACTGATATTAAAGGGGATGTAATCCCAGTATCAAGTAAAGAAAATGGAATAGTAGAAGAGTTTACAGTAAAACAAAAAGGAAATAATGGAGATGTTCCAATATGTGCAGATTTTACTTTAACTCTAACAAATCTTCCAACAGAATTACAAGAGCCAAGCTTTAAGTATAGTATCTATAATGGTACTACGCAAGTAGGAAAAGGTAGCTTTGAAAATTCTAAACAAGGAGATGTTATCACGATTGCAACTAGTCAGCTAGTTACAACAACAGAATCAACTTACAAAGTATATGTTTGGATTGATGGTAATATGGATAATCCTCTTACTATGGGAGGAAAGCACTTCTTATTTACCCTAGGTATAATAGCAAGTCAACAAGAAGGAGCATGTACTCCAAGT
>CAKPEZ010000006.1 GCA_934149465.1 uncultured Bacilli bacterium
AAGCAAATAGAAAACAAATAACTCTGTTAAAAATAAAGTTAAACTAAAGAAAAATTGTAAATTAATATAAAAAGAAGAAAAAAGTGTCTATACAACATTCAAAGAGTCGCCCTTATTAGAACTCTTGCAACTAATCCTGATATTCTTCTTTTAGATGAACCTTTCTCTGCATTAGATTATCAAACTAGATTAGCCGTATCGGATGATGTTTATAAAATAATAAAAAAAGAACAAAAAACAGTAATTATGGTTACCCATGATTTAGCGGAAGCTATTAGTATGGCTGATCGCATTATTGTTTTAACAAATAGACCTGCTAAAGTTAAAACTATTTTTAAGATTAATCTTTCAAATAAAAGTACTCCTATTAATAATAGGAAATGTAAAGAATTTACTGATTACTATGAAAAAATATGGAAGGAAATTGATTTTCATGTATAGTAATGAGCATAAAGAATATTTAAAAAAAAGAAAAATCTATCTATTTTGGATATATTTTTCACAAGTATTGATCTTAATTCTAGCTATCATTATTTGGCAGTTATTAGCAGATAAAAAAATTATTAATACTTTTATCTTCTCTAGTCCTAAATTAGTTTTAAAAACAATAATAAATCTTCATAATACTAATAATCTTTATCATCACGTTGGAATTACAATTTACGAAACTCTAGTAAGCTTTCTAATGGGCTCTATTATAGGAAGTATAATTGCAATTATTTTATGGTGGAATAAATTTATCTCTAAAGTAATAGATCCATATCTAACCATTTTAAATAGTCTTCCTAAAGTAGCACTTGGTCCTATTATAATTATTTGGGCAGGAGCAGGAATAAACTCCATCATTACAATGGCTCTTCTTATTTCGGTTATTGTTACTGTTATCACAGTATATAACGGATTTATTAGTACCGACATAATTAAAATTAATTTATTAAAATCTTTTAATGCAAGTAAATCTCAAATATTAAGATTATTAATTCTTCCTAGTAATTATCAAACTATCATCAGTTCATTAAAAATTAATATTAGTATGTCATTAATTGGCGTTATTATGGGAGAATTTCTAGTATCAAAAGAGGGAATTGGCTACTTAATAATGTATGGCTCTCAAGTATTTAATTTAAATTTAGTAATATCTGGAATAATTATTTTAGCAATAGTTTCTTATCTAATGTATTTATCTATTTGTTTGTTAGAAAAAATTATTATAAAGAAAAAAAATTAAAGGGAAATCTTCTTCTCTTTAATTTTTTTTAAATTATTACGCCTTCTTCTGCTAAAATTTCCTTAAATTCTTCTTTAAAAACAACTAATTCTTTTTTTATAACATCTGGATATACAGCTTTAGTATCACGAATCGCTTCATAAATATTTTTAAATTTTACTTCTTTAGAATTTTCATATAAAGCATTTGAAAAGGCTTGTCTTAATATAACTAAACATATATCTGGATATCTAGAAGATATTTCATATACTCTTTTATATTCACTAGTCATGTTAACAATAAATTTCATGATTTTTTCTTTAATGAAATCACTATAATTTAAAGATACTCCTGTTTGTTTTTCTAGTTTAGGAATAGTCTTTAAAAGGATTTGAACACACATTTCTTGAGTAGGTTCTTCTATTTCTATTTTTTCAAATCTTCTAGTAAAAGCTTTATCTCTTAAAATATATTTTTCATATTCATATGTTGTAGTTGCTCCTATCATTTTAATAGTACCACGACTTAATCCTTCTTTAAACATGTTAGCAAGGTCTAACGCTCCTTGAGCATCATTGCCAATTAATGTATGAATTTCATCAATAAAAAGAATGATTTTTTCTTCTTTTTTTAATTCTTGAACTAACTTTAAAACACGGTTTTCTCCATTAGTATTACCTATTAAAGCAGTAGTATTAATCCTATAAATTCTATATCCCTGTAAAGCATCTGGTACTTCTTTTCTTTGAATTAAATATGCTAATCCTTCTACAATAGCAGTTTTACCAATACCAGGTTTACCAACTAAACAAGCAGATTTTTCTGGTGTAAGCAAAACTAACATTAACTCTTTTAATTCTTTTTCCCTAGCAATAGCTGGGTTAGTAATATATTCAGCTTCTGTTAAATTATCTGCATATCTATCTAGTATTCTTTCTTCATTCATTATTATCCCCTACTTTCTTGTTAATAAATATAAAATAAACCATAATCCCGTAGTTGCAACTATTGATCCTAGAAAAATAGAATCAGCAAAACCACCATCTTTAAAGTGAACTTTTTCCTTAAAAAAGCCTTTTCCTTTATAAGGATCAACTGGTAACTTCTCATCTTCTAAAACAATAATATTTTCTAAATTTACTAATTCTTCATGCATAAATTCACTCCCTTAGTATAATTTTTTTATTTTATCTGCTATTAAAGGATTATCTATTTTATCTAATAATTCTAATAATTCTTTTTTCTTAGAACATAAATTTAATTTTTCTTCATAAGAATATAACTTAGTTTCAATAGTTTTTAATGTATTATGAACAGCATTTCGAGAAATAGATTCATTTTCACTTATTTCTCCTAAGGTATAGTTATTGAAATAATAATCTTCAAAATATTTTTGTTGAATAGGTGTTAATAATTCTCCATAATAATCATAAAGAATTATTAAATAATCACGTTTTTCCATTATATTAAATGACTAATCGTATAATATAGAGTATATACTAGTAGTAAAATTATCATAATGCCTAATCCAACAATAACAGGTTTTGCTTTTTTATTATTTCGGTAGTAATATGCGATTAAAAATAATGCAGCAGCAGTCATACTAGTAGATGCTGGAGTAAATTTACTATCTATACATACTAGTATAAGAAGTATCCACGCAACTATACTAAAAACAATCGCTAATACTTTAACTATTTTATCTGTTTCAATCATTTCTTTGTTTTCTTTAACTATTTTTCCTTTACCCATTTTTATTTCTCCTTTTTATACTAAATCTTTAAATAATCCATATATATACTTTTCAATATCAAAATTTTCAATATCATCAGGCTTTTCTCCTAAGCCAACATACTTTACTGGAATATTTACTTCTTCTTTAATCGCAAGAACTATTCCACCCTTAGCAGTTCCATCTAACTTAGTTAAAACTATTCCTGTTATATCAGTTATTTCTTTAAATGCTTTAGCCTGAGATATTCCATTTTGACCAGTAGTAGCATCTATTACAAGCAATGTCTCTGATGGAGCAGATTCTATTTTAGACTTGATTATTTTATTTATTTTAGCAAGTTCTCCCATTAAATTAGATTTATTTTGTAGTCTTCCTGCTGTATCTATAAGTACCACATCATATTTTTCTTTTAAGGCAATATCTAATCCATCAAAAATAACACTTGATGGATCAGTTGTATCTTTAGTAACAACTGGAAGAGACAGTTTATCCCCCCATTCTTTTAACTGCTCTACAGCACCTGCTCTAAAGGTATCAGCAGCAATCAAAAGAACTTTATGTCCTTCGTTTGCTAATTTATGAGCAATCTTAGCAATGCTTGTCGTCTTTCCTACACCATTTACACCAATAAATAATAAAACTGTTGGACCATCTGGATTAAACTTTATATTATTATCTAAGATTTCACCTTCAACGTACATAATTAATAATTCATCAACTATTATTTCTTTAAGAATTTCACTATCAGTAATTTGTTCATTTTTTACTCTTTTACGGAGACGTTCAACAAATTTAACTACTGTATCAACGCCAATATCTGCCATAATCAAAATTTCTTCTAATTCTTCAAAATAGTCTTCATTAATAAACTTATATTTTTTAGATAGATTATTTAGTTTAGAAACAAATTCACCACGTGTTTTTTTTAAGCCTTGATCATATTTTTCTACAGCTTCTTTCTTATTAAATACTTGTTTTATTTTATCAAAAATTCCCATGGAAACCTCCCTATTGTAATTATATCATATTTTGTGAAAAAAGAAGCATTTATTTTGCTTCTTCGGTTGCTCTTGTTTCTCTTATAACAGTTACTTTAATAGTACCAGGGTATTGTAATTGTTCTTCAATCTTTTCTTTTATTTCACGAGCTATTTGATATGATTCTAAATCAGATACTTCTTCTGGTTTAACAACTACTCTTAATTCACGTCCAGCTTGAACAGCATAAGATTTTTCAACACCTTTTATCTTGTTACCAATTTCTTCTAATTGTTCTAGACGCTGAAAATAATTTTCGGTGCTATCATTGCGAGCACCTGGTCTAGATGCTGATATTGTATCAGCAATTGCCACCAAGACTGCGATTAAGCTTTTTGGCTCTTCATCCCCATGATGAGATGCTATTGTATTAATTACAACAGGATCTTCATTATATTTCTTAGCAAGTTCTACACCAATTTCAACATGGCTTCCTTGCATTTCAAAGTCAATTGCTTTTCCTATATCATGAAGAAGACCTGCTCTTTTTGCTAATGCTACATTATCGCCAAGTTCAGCAGCAAGTAAACCAGCAATATTAGCAACTTCTATAGAATGTTGTAAAGCATTTTGACTATAGCTTGTTCTAAAATGTAAGCGACCAATAATTTCAATTAGTTCGGCATCTATCTTAGATATACCAAGACTATAAATAGCTTCTTTACCATAATCTTTTATTTTCTGTTTTACTTCTTGAAGCATTTTATCGTAAAGTTCTTCAATTCTAGCTGGATGAATTCTTCCATCCTTAATTAAATTTTCTAAAGTTAATCTAGCAATTTCTCTTCTTAAAGGATCAAACGAAGAAATAACTATAGCTTCTGGAGTATCATCAATTATAAGATCTACTCCAGTAACAGCCTCAATAGTACGTACGTTTCTTCCTTCTCTTCCAATAATACGTCCCTTCATTTCATCATTAGGTAAACTAATAACTGAAACGGTTTGTTCATTAGTAACATCAGCAGCATACTTTTGCATTGCCATAACAAGCATTTCTTTTGCTTTATTATCTAATTCTAATTTAGCTTCGCTTTCTCTTTCTTTAATATATGAAGCAATCTCTATTGTCATTTTTGCTTCTACAAATTTCATTATTTCATCATGAGCTTCTTTTGCAGAATAATGACTAATTTTTTCTAATTCTTTTAGCTGTTCTTTTTTTAATTCTTCCATTTTTTCTTGAGATTCTTGAAGTTCTTTTTGCTTATTTACTAAATTATTCTCTTTTTCTTCAAGCATAAATTCACGATTTTGAAGAGCAACATCTCTTCTATCAATATTGTTTTCCCTTTGAAGTAAGCGATCTTCTGACTCTTTTAGTTCATTTTTCTTCTCTTTAATTTCACGATCAGTTTCTATTTTTAGTTTATGAGCTTCTTCTTTAGCTTCAAACATCGATTCACGAACAATTTTATCTGCTTCTTTTTGAGCTTTTTCTAAAATAGAAGCAGCTTTTTTATTATCATTTTTATTTTTGATATATCTAAAAACTAAAATAATAATTAATCCAAGAACTATTCCAAGAATTACCATTAAAATGGAGAAAAGTGGATCCTTCATAAATACACCTCCATTCTTTATATTTTAGGATAAAAATACTTTTATCATAATCTATATCTAATACTTTTATTAATTAAAAAATATAAACATCCTAATTTAATTATAGCAATTCTCTTAATTGATGTCAATGAGAAAAAAAGAGGGATTTTGACGACCTATTTTCCCTCTTTTTCAGTATTTTTCTTTGTTTTTACTTTATCTTCTTCAAGTAAACCATAGTGCTCACGCACCTTTTTTTCTATCTCTTTCATTAATTCAGGATTATCTTTAAATAAAAGTTTTACATTTTCCTTACCTTGGCCTATTTTTTCACCCATATAAGAATACCAAGCACCACTTTTATCGATAATTCCAACTTCACTTGCTAAATCAACTAATTCGCCTTCTTTACTAACTCCTTGGCCATACATAATTTCAACAGTAGCAGTCTTAAATGGTGGTGCAACCTTATTTTTTACTACTTTTATATTTGTTTTATTACCAATTATATCAGTACCTTGTTTTATTTGTTCGCCTCTTCTTATATCTAAACGAACTGATGCATAATATTTTAACGCCTTTCCTCCAGGAGTAGTTTCAGGATTTCCAAACATAACTCCAACTTTTTCACGAAGCTGATTAATAAAAATGACTATTGTATTTGTTTTATTTATTGATCCTGATAATTTACGAAGAGCTTGAGACATAAGTCTTGCTTGGAGACCAACATGGGAATCTCCCATTTCGCCATCTATTTCAGCTTGAGGAACAAGTGCCGCTACTGAATCTATTACTACAATATTAACTGCTTCACTTTTTACTAATGCATCACATATTTCTAATGCCTGCTCACCAGTATCAGGTTGCGATAATAATAATTCATTAATATTTACTCCAAGTTTTCTAGCATAATCTGGATCTAAAGAGTGCTCAGCATCAATAAATGCTGCTCTTCCGCCTTCTTTTTGTATTTCGGCAATAGCATGCAAAGCAAATGTTGTTTTACCAGAAGATTCTGGACCATATATTTCAATAATTCTTCCCTTTGGATATCCTCCTACTCCAAGCGCTATATCTAAAGTTAGTGAACCACTTGGACAAACAGCTATTTTATTATGTGTTTGTTCTCCAAGTTTCATAATTGAACCTTTACCAAATTGCTTTTCTATATCAGCTAAAACTTGTGCTAAAGCTTTATCTTTATCAATATTCTTATTCATGTCATTCTCCTTTTCTTACAGTACACATTAAGTATAAAAAAAAAGTCGTACTTTGTCAAGCAAAATACGAACATTTGTTCTTTTATTTTTCTTTAAGATAAACTTTTGCCATTTTATAATATTCTAAAGCAGATACTATTGATAAAACTGCCGCTATTATTAGTAAATAATCTGATATTTTAATATCAAATAAGATAAATGGCATATTTTCAAATAGAGCAAATATTAGACCAAACATCAAAGTAGCAGTTTTCCATTTAGCAATTCCAATTGCAGCAACTGCTTTTCCTTTGTTACCAACAAGCATTTTTAAAGAGTCAACAACAATATCTCTAATTACAATAATAACGCAAATTATTGGTGCTACTTTGTGATTACATGCTAGTATTATTAAAACTGAATTAGTCAAAACTTTATCAGATATAGCATCAATCATTTTACCAAAGTCAGTAACATAATTATATTTTCTTGCTACTCTTCCATCAAAGAAATCGGTAATAGATGCTACTATAAATAAAATTCCAGCAATTATTGAAGTTAATTCTATTTCAATACGGCCATTTACTAAGAAAGTAGGCAAATTTATTCCTAGTTGTTCAAAAGGAAATAATAATAATAAAATTATTACTACGGCCATATAAATTCTAGACATTGTAAGTTTATTTGCTAAGTTCATAGACTACCTCTTTTCTATATATGAAACATTATCTTTTGTAATGTTATCACCTTTAAAGCTTGTTATTAATACATATCCTAATATTACAACTACTATTCCTATTGTAATATATATAAGGTATGGCGGAATTGTTATTTTCTCTTTGCATTTCTTAGTATAAGGGGAAGCTATTTTTTTAGGTTCCTTTTGTTTTTCTTTCTTAGCTTCTTCTATTACTTCAAGTGGTATTTTAGAAGTATAATCAAACATAAATTCATTAAACTCATCAACTAAGCTATCACCATTTAATCCTAAGTAATTAGCATAATCCTTAATAAAATATTTTAGATAAAAAACATCTTTAAATTCTTTGATATTTCCTTCTTCAATATTCATAATTTGACTAGGTCTTAATTTTAAATCTTCAGCTGCTTCTTCAATGGATACTCCATTTTCGATACGTTTTTCTTTTAATTTCAGCCCTATTTCTTGCATAAATTAATAAACACCTCTTTTTTAGGTAAAAAAATATATTAAATAAGCCACGTTCTGTACCTATAATAGGTGGTAAACATTTATCTATAAATTTTAAAATTTATTTATTCTTTAGTTCTTCTTCCTTTAGAATAATTCCCCTACCAAATTTGGGTTTCTCGCTTGCGGGGTTTACCAACGTTTCACTTTAAACATTTCTATTTAAATTCGTCACTGTGGCACTTTTACACTTTGTTATTCATAGTTTCCCTTAGAGTAACAAAAAGCCGTAAGTTTTACTTCCTTAGGTTATTTTTTCCCTAAGCACAAACACTACTATCATCACAGATAGTGCGAGCGTGGACTTTCCTCTATATACTAAATATACAGCGTTTACCTATAATATATTAATTTTCATCTTTACCTAATACTATTTTTTCTAATTGTGATATTCTTCTTAATAAATCGACGTTAGTGATTTCTTTTTCACTATGTTTTAAAGCATCTAAGCTAATTTTTAAATTACGTATTTCTTGTTTTAAAGAAACATTTTCTTCTGCTAAGATCTGCTTTTCTTTTTCAAGATCTTTTATAATATTATTATACTCGTTGTAATCCTTAATTATTATATCTAGAAATTTATCTACTTCTTGAAGTCGGTAACCAGTAGCGTCTATTTTAAATTCTTTTTCTAAAATATCACGAGCAGTTAAAACTATTTTATCTCGGTACATACTTATTTGCCCCTTTTCTTCTTTTTTTATCTTCTTTTTTTGGTTTCTTCTATATAAGGCTCATCACCATATAAAGGCGATTCTTTCTTTATCTGATCTTCTCTAATTTTGGCGATAATTTTCTTTAATTCTTCAGCATATTTCTTACGTTCACTAGCAGAAACGTTTTCATACTTTTTAGTTTCTTGTTCCATCTAATCACCTCTTCGTCATTAATTTTATCATAAATAATAGCTTTTTGTCAAATTAGCTCTATTAATAAAAAAAGACTATTAAAACTTAAATAGTCCAAATAATTTATTCTTACTATCAGTATGACTTTCTTCAGTAATTTGCCTTACTAAGCCTAATTTTGCTAAGAAAGGGGCAATATAATTTTTATTATCTCTTCTTTCATTTAGTGGTGGCATATTATAAAAAATACTAGATTTTGTTTCGTATTCAAAGTCTAAAACATCTTTAGATGTTAGTAAGCTTTTATTTAAAATAATTTTCTTATTTTTTAATTTTTCAAATACATGCCTATTAGCTTTTAAAAGACGATTTAATTTAATTATTGATGGCTCTAAAAGATATATTACATCATTACAGATATCAGTATTATCACTTTCATTTAAATCAAGTAAAATAACATCAGAATTTTGGTATTTAATTAATAGTTTTGGAAGTTCCGGAGATGTTACTGAATACATATTTTCCTCATTAAAATAAGTAAAATCATTTTTGTCTACTTCAATTGCTACTACGTTATAATACTCTTGTAAAGTCTTTTTTAACATATAAATTAAAG
The DNA here is from genome assembly GCA_934149465.1 of uncultured Bacilli bacterium. GTDB lineage: Bacteria > Bacillota_I > Bacilli_A > RF39 > UBA660 > CAKPEZ01. The sequence continues at coordinate 9,396 of CAKPEZ010000006.1, forward strand.
AAGTAGAACCAGCGTGTTCAGTTACATTTTTAAAGCCAATAATTCTTAAACTTTTAGTTATTACTCTTTCATTTACTTCTTCAGTTAAATTTTCAAGCTGATGAATATGTGCAACATCTCGGTAACTATTTGGATGCTCTAAAAGGTATAATATTCCTTCTTTATTTTTAGTAAAATTATATATTCCCATACTAATTAATCTTGATAGATATAAAGGAGATGAAGTTTCTTCATCATCATCTAGTAACAAGATTATCTTAGAAACATCTAAATTTACTGATAATTTTTGAATATTTTTTAGATCATGATAGTTTTTGATCGCTGTTATATCAAGGATCATTCGTTGGTAAAAGAAATTATCAAAGGTTGCAATTATATCATCAACATCAAATTCTCCAGTCATTGTTTTTATGACATCTATTTCCAAGGTATCAAGCATTTCTTTATATTTATTAGAAATTATTACATTCATACTTTTTCTTCCTTTCTATACATTTGTTACAACTCTTGTTTCCCCACGAATAGGGATCGTTATATTTAGATTAAAGAAAGGAAATTCTAATCTAATATAGGTTTCAACAAGATAGTATGTTCTATTTCCAGAGTCATCACTTGTAAATTTAGGCGTGATACAATAACCAATATCATAACATGCTCTTTCAGTGGTACTAGAAGCTGAAAGTGCTGTTATCGGAACATAATAAGATACTTGACTAATATATTCTTTAATAGCGCCTTCTGCTTTTTCATATCCTTCATACTGCTCTATATAATTAATAATTTGGTTTTTTACTCTAAAAGCTTTTGCGTAATTTAAAGCAAGTGCCATAAACACGATATATAATCCTAAGAATATTAGGATTATTTTTATCATAAAAGCTCCACCAAAGGCATCACGCATAAATTTTCACCTCTTTTTTATTTACATGCTTTTGTTGTTGGATCCCAATATTGACCTTCTGGACAACTTTTTGTTCCAGCACCCCATGCATTTTCAATACTTTGTTGAATAGATGGCCATAAAGCCCAAAGGATTGCTCCAATAGCAGCGATTGCTATTACTGTGATAACTGTCATGTTTAATTCACCTGTTGCTTCTTTCATCGGTTATTCCTCCTTTCTTTAAAATTCATCTATATTCAAATTCTATACTCTCATTAGCATAAAAATTGAAATCAATAATAAAATCATTGTACCAGCACCAGTGCATACTAGCATTGTTAGTGTTTTATTCTCCATTTTAGTTAAACGCTCTTTATATTTTTGTTCTCTAGATTTTGCTTGTAAGTTAGATACTGTTTTAGAAAAGGCTAGTAGTTGAATATATTTCTTTTCTTGGCTACCAAGACCTAATCTATACAATAGTCGCATCATTCTCATTGAATCACGTACAGGATATTCTTGAGCAAACTCCATATATGGATCTATTGATGAATCCCCCGCATTTATTTTAGCTGTAAGATCTCTTAATCCACTTTTAAATATATCTGGAGCATCATCTATTGATTTAGCGATTGCAACTGGTACAGTATAATGGTGAACTAATATCTCTAAGCTTTTCAAATAATATGGTAATAATAGATCTATTTCATGTAGATGAGCTTTGTAATATTTTTTTAAACTAGAATATTCAGATTTAAATACTATATATCCTACTACAAAAGCAGCAATTACATTTAGAAAGCTTAAGTTAGATAGAAATATGAAGATTAAGGCAATTATTACGATACCTGCTAATCTAATTCTTTTCATAAAAAGAACGCTTGGATCTACTTTATCTCCATACTTTGCTCTTACTAAAAATTCATAATCTGATTCTTTTAAAAAGCGAAAATATTGTTCATTCTCTTGAATAAATTTATTAGCACTTATTTTATTGTTGTATTCTAAAATAAACATCAATATTATTCCAACTAGTAGCATCTCCATTATTCAGCACCTACATTCTCGTTATAATATTTTTCTCCGCTTAAAAGAAAATAACTATTTATAATAATAATTGCATGAATAAGTAATTTTACATACCAAAGTTTAAGCATTGATATATATGTATCTACTCCTAGTAATAACTGAGTTAACATAATAAGGAAATAAAGAATTATTCCATATTGAATGAATTGTCTATGAAAAGTTTGACGATCCATTCTATCTCTATAAACATTTTCTACTAATAAATCGATATCAGATAGCATGTTTTCAAAAGTTTCTGCTGTATCTTTAGCACCCTCTTTAGTAACTTGTAAGAATAGCTGATGCATATTTTTTACAATATAATATGGATATTTTTCATTCATAAATTCAATTGAATGATTAATATCTCCTTCTTCATAAGATAGGCGAATCATTTCTTTGACATCACTTAATACTGGTTCTTCTAATACTCCTGATGATACTACTCCTTCTAATGATTTTACAAAAGCTTCAGTAGTTGCAAATTCCATTATTGTATTAGTTGTATATATTTGAATTTGCTCAAAGATAAATTCACTGTATATTCTTTTGCAACGAAGATAAGTTAAATATGGAATTATTGAAATCGCTGCAATGATATAAATAATTGTTATAAATATGTTATAAAAATACATATAAGATACTACTCCAGCGATTATGGAAAAAACAAGTACTTGAATTCCATATTGTCTTGGAGTAAATTCTAGTCCTAATTCTTTGACTTTTTCTCTTACTACTTTAAAAGAGTATGGAGCATATTTATCATATAAATTTCGAGCTTGGTGAGAGATAAATTTATATACTCCTTCCCCTTTATTAATTCTATATAAGATAACAAAGATTAGAAGGACTGCAACAATAACAAATTCCATTGTTTCACCTTCTTTTTAATTATTTGCTGGTTTTAATATTTCTTGAACTAATATATCAGGAGCCATTATTATTCCTTGACTTTCTAAGTAATCAAGGAGATAAGGACTTGGATTATTGATAGTAACTTTTCCGTCTGGAGTCTTTTTATATATTGTGTGTGTTTCTGGTTTATTAGTCTCTTTATCTACGTAGAACTCTACTACTTCAGATACTTCACGATGGAACCTTCCATATTTTTTACTGTAATATGCCTTAATATGAACTCCTAATTGAACGTACCTATGGATACTTCTTAAGAACTGTTCAATATCTATATTTGTTTCTAATAGACTATACATACGGTTTGGTATAGATTCAGCTTTATCAGCATGGATAGTTGATAAAATATTATGCCCTGATGAAATTGAGTTTCTAACCGCCATTACTGCTTCGGCACTTCTTATTTCGGAAAGTAAAATCCATCTAGGATTTTGTCGCATGCAAGTTACTAATACATCAGAATAAGATGCTATATTATTAGTTTTCATTGCAATAATATCACGGTGAGGGAAAATTTTATCTAAGTGAAGTTCTAATGTGTCTTCTATTGTAATTATTTTTTCATTTTCTTTAGTATGCGCTGCTAGGTATTTAATAAATTCTGTTTTACCACTACCAGTTTCACCACTTACAATAATGTTGCAATGTCCTTCAACGCATTTTAAAATAAAATTATGAATATCTAATCTAATATAGTCTTCTGCTATTATTTTATCTCTTTGAAGCCTTATTTTAGCTGGGGTTTTACGTATTAAAACTGCTATTCCATTTCTTGCTACTGAATCGTGTACAAAGTTCATACGAAGTTCAGCTGATTCTGCATCTAGGAAAGGATTAGCCATATTAAAAGATTTACCCATAGCATTAGAACACTGAAAAGCAATTTTTTCCATTACAGAATTATCTATTCCCGTGTTTTCTACTCTTTCTACTCCTTTGGATAAGCTTTTTATCCAAACTTGTCCATTATTACTATAGGATATATCTGTAATATCATCATTTTCTAGAAATGGTTTTAAAGGTCCAAAATCTATTTTATTAAATATATTATCCATTTTTACACCTCTTATTCAGTAGTAGTTCCAGATACATTAGGTAACATATCTTCAGTAATAAGAGTAGTCTTACTTAAAATAAATTCTTTTATATGCTCACTATTTACTGAGACTGTATCTTTTTCAGTAAGTACTTCTGTATTTGGAACAGGGATTAACTCTGCTGATACAGAAGTTAGATATAAAGCTTTTCTTAATAGTAAGTGAACATCTTCTGGTACTGCAAAGATTAATGAACTAGGTACTCTAGCTTCGTCAGTATTTTCAAACACATGTCTTCCAGAACTATCTTTTACATCAAGTATTTCTATATTACTTATAAGTTTTCCAAATAATATTTTACCATCATCATCAATGGCTTTAAAATAAATATTAATATAATTTCCTGGGAATATTGAGTTACCATAAGTAGTATTCATTGTAACCGGCAAATTAAACACTGTATATCCGCTTTGAATTTGACCAAAAGCAGAATCTGGAAGTTCAGAAGCATTTACAAGAGCATCTTTATAAAAAACACTTCCAGCAGGAATTATAGTATTATAATTAGAATATTTTCCAATTATAAAGCTTGCACTGGTTATATAATTTCCTTTTAAATAACTTTGAGGAAGTTCCATGTAACCAATCATATCACTTGTTATCTCAGTTCTTGGCTGAATAGTTACTTTAGCATATGGAACTTGGACAGGTTTAACAGCAGCATTTAATCTTTGATTATAAGCAAAATATAATATCAAAAGACATAATAATACTCCAATAATAGTAACTGTATTCTTGTTTGCAAAAAATCTTTTTAATCCTATCTGCCAGTTTTTGTTTTTCATCTTACTTTCCTCCTTAATATTCTTAGTATCTTGTTTCTAAAATAGCATCTAATTGATTTACTATATTAAAAGAAACAGGGTCTCCTTTTATTACATAAGTATTAGTGCTGTCAATTATTCTAACACTTATCTTAGCTGGTACTTCTATTATATCATAAAATTCTAAAGTATATCCATTTGAATTATAAGAACTTGTCTCTGCAAAACGACGTGTAAAGTTTTCGACAAATTTTTGCTCTATTATTTTTATTTCGCCTGTTCTTCGGTAATAAGCAATATCAACTGAATCTATCATTGCAGCAGATGCTACTTCTTTTAATTCATAATAATCTTGTTCGTTTGATGTAGTTAGATTTTGAAATAGTAAAAGGACCATAAACCCAACGAGTCCTAAGATAACTACCCAAACGGTTGCAAATGACCATTTCATTTTATCCTAGTGGCCCCCTTCCTAGTTCATATATTTTTTCAGTTGTTTTTTCTGTTACAATATTAGAGTATTGTTTTAAGAAATTACTTGTTCCATCATAGTTAATACTTTTATCTAAATATGTTCCTGCTTGTTTGTTATAAGATCTTATTTCAGAAATTGTCTGATTAGTAAGTACTACTACATATTCTGGATCTGTGTTATAAGTATTAATTAGTCTTTCTTGATTAGGAACACTTTTTATCCAAGTAAACCAATTCTCTCCTGCTTTTCGGTTAGGAAAAGGTTCATTTAAAGTAATAGGCCTATAATAAAATCCAAATATATCAGTATCTTTCCCATTATTAGGTTTATCAGGATCTGGACCTGGGCAGTTACCTTCTTTATCACAATTATACTTATTTATACAGTTAACTCCACATTCGTAAACTATACTCCAAGCATTCTTTTTGTTCATTCCTTGAACAGCTAAATTTTGAAATATAGCTGATACTTGAAATTCTCCAGTTGGTGTGTCTATTGGAATAAAGTATTTTTTCCCTTCATTTATATATGTTTCATCATACTTATCCATATTAGAATAATCACCATAAACTATTTCCGCAGTTGCTCTATTGATATTAGCATTATCTAATTCATATGAACAAGTTGCTGTTAATTTTTCACCTTCACTCCATGTACTTGGGCTTGGAGAAGAGCAATTAATTTTTCCAGATGTACCTCCATCTGCAAAAGTTACATCACTACTTGCATCTATTCCATTATAATGGGACGCTATTTCTTTTTCGATTATTTTCTTCGCATCAGTTTTATTTTTACATTTATTAGATGTTAACTTTACTGTCCTACATCCAGAATCATAACTAATCCAAGAAACGCCATTTTTATCGGTGCAGGATGGTCCTAAATCATCTCTTTGACATCTTTGTATTTCATATTCTTCACTATAATATAGTTCTGGGCATTCAGGTTCCTTGTCATATTCATAGTAAGTTTCATTAGTGTAAAGAGCTCTATAAGTGAATCCCGTTCCTGTTAGTAATGGGTTAGGTTCATATTCTAGATGAAACTTCATTTCTGCCGTTTCAGTTCTTCTTATACTGGCAGTAACTGCTCCAGATAATTGATGAGGGCATTTAGTAGAAAGATTAGTTGGGACATCATCTGCTTTTATTGTTACCGAATAGCTTTCGGTAGTACAGTTATCAAATTTTCCATCGCTACAAGTAAGGGATAAGTTTTTAACTTGGGCTGCGCCACATCCGTTTCCACCTTGTTCGCATTCGTCAGGATGACTAGCTGCATATTTAGGATCTAAACATTTATTATCTCCGTAGTTTACTGTGATTCCATTCATAGAACCATTATCATCTAGTATTTGAACCCAAGAAGCGTATGCTCCATTTTGACAATCATTTCCTGGTGATACACTAAATCTTCCACTTGTTACTACGCAATAATTAGTTCCAGAAGAGCTATATTTTAAGATATACATTCCTGGTCTTCCACTAGAACTACGAGTATAAGAACTAACTTTATATGTTGTATTATTACTCCAATAGAAGTGCTCATAGTATTTTCCACCGCTTGGCTTTTGAATACGAGCGTTAGATGCAATTATTTTAGCTTGAGTAGCTTGTCCTGAGACATTTATATTAGAATTAGAAGTTATATTTCCATCAAAAACCATTAATCTAGTTGATGGAGAATATCCCTCGCTACTTACAGATATATCAAAGCGAATATCTTCATTAGTAGCAAGTTCTTCTGCTGTAAATGTTATATTAAAAGCAATATTTCTATACTGATAGCTAGCATTAGCACGGCAATTATTATTACTATCTCTATTACACATGAAATTATAGAAATTATAGCCACTTCCTTTAGCAGTATGACTTACTCCATTAGTTGCAGTTATTGTAATAGATGGACTATTATTATCAACGTCGTGAACAAAAGCCCACCCACTAAAGGTAACTCCACTACTAGTAACAGTCATTTTATCGATATTATAAACAATATCTCCTCTAGCAGCATTTACTTTTAATGGAATAAAGAAAATAACTAGAAAAAGCACTATTAAATACTTCTTATTCAAAAGGATCACTCCTTTTCTTTTTAATTGCAACTACAATTATTGTTATTCCAATTATTAAAGCTGATACAATATAAACTATATATTTTTTTAAGAAAGTAATAATAGGAGTTTCAGTATTATCTTTAGAAGGATCTATGATAGGTTCATCTTTATTATTTAAGCTATTTTTATATGCTTCTAATCTTTTTAAAAAAGTATCATAATTAATATCAAATTGATACCACTTATCACATAAAGCAAATTTAGTAGTATCTATTCCTACACATAATGGATCATCTGCATAATAATTATATTTAGGTAATGTAAGATAAATCTTTCTTAATTCAGTAGAACATTCTGGATTTTTACTATATATCTTAATAGTCTTAGTACCAGAAGTAAATCCATCCATGCTTACTGTTTGATTATTTGGATCATACATAAAATAACTTGATGTTTCATCTATTAAAGCATATATTTCATCTGTAAGACCAGTGATAGAAATTATAAACATCTCTTTTACTATATCGCCATAATCATCATAATAAGAATCATTATATTCATAAGTTATTTTTACTTGACTAGCAAGCATTTTTAAACGATTTTCTTCAGTTCTTGAGCAATCTGCAAATAGATGGGGAATAAACGCAAAGAAAATGAGAATAGATAAAATCAAATATTTCTTCATAGTTTCCTCCTAGCCTATTATCATATTAAGTATATCATTAATAAAAAAAAAATAAAAGTTTTTTTTGCTTTTTTAATAAAATAATGTTATGATAATTAATGGTGGTTTTATGAAAAATAAGAAAGTTATTCTTATCCTTGGAATAGTATTAGTATTATCTATTATACTTGTAATAATTTTATTATCAAATAACAAATTTGGAATAAAAGAGCTAAGTTTTAGTGAGGTTACTCAAAAGATAGATAATAAAGAAGATTTTATATTAGTAGTTAGTAAGACAAATTGTCCTTATTGCGAAGCTTTTTTACCTAAGATTGAAAAGATTGCTAAAAAAAATAAATTTGTAGTTTTTTATATTGAGATAGATAAATTAAGTAAAAGTGAAAATCAAGAGTTTTCTTCTAAGGTTGCTTATGTAAATGGTACTCCTACAACTATTTTTATTGAAGAAGGGGAAGAAAAGATTGCCGCTAATAGGATTAATGGAAATGTTTCAGAGGAAAAGATAAATTCTAAATTACGTTTATATGGTTATATAGATTAAAAAAAGCCTTAAGTTATTATATTTACTTAAGACTTTTTTTCTGCTTCTAAATAGTTAATTTTTATTCCTTTACTACTAAATTTTTCTTCATATTCAGTCATTACGTTAGATATATTTTCTTTATGAAGATCATTACTCTTATACAAAATAGTATATCCAAAATTTTCTAAAGTTTCTAGAGAATAATTAAATAAATTAAGATTATCAGTTTTTTGTTTTATATGAGGATAATCTTTAAATATATAGTTATATTTCTCTAAGAAAACAGGACTTGTTAATCTTCTTTTTGCGTGTCTATCTTTAGGCCAAGGATCAGAAAAATTTAGATATAATAAAGATATTTCATGATCAAATAAATCAGTTATATTTTGAGCATCATATCTTAATAATACTAAATTATTAAGTTCTAGTTCATTAGATGTTTGAACTGCTCTAACAAGAACGCTATCATATTTCTCAATACCAATATAATTTATATTAGGATTATTTTGAGCAAGTTCTATTAAAAATTTTCCTTTTCCCATTCCTATTTCTATATTAATAGGATTATTATTTTTAAAATATTTAGACCATAATCCTTTATATTCTTTAGGATTATCTAAATAATATTTGCCTTCTTTAATAGTAAGATCTGCTCCTTTTACATGTTTTAAACGCATTTTTACACCTCTTTTAGTAATATAATAGCATATAAGTAACAAAAAGAAAATAGACACATATACTAAAATGAATATAAGGACGGTGAAGATATGTGCGATAATAGAGATACTTTTTATGGGGGATATGGTGGAACTCTTCCTAATGGAGCACTTATGAATCAAGGAATGATCCCTAATATGAATCCAAATATGCCTGGTACTTTAATGCCTAATCAAATACCTAATCAGATACCTAATCAAATGAATTATTATGGTGATAATATTAATAATCGAATAAATATAATTGAGCAAAACTTAAAGAGGTTAGAATATCGTATTTCAAGATTAGAAAATCCTAGTGGAATATCTATTAATAATGAACCAGATGGTAATTTATATATGCTTTAAAAAAACAGTCTAAATGGACTGTTTTAACATTTTTATATTAATCATTTTTATCAGATACTTTTAATTCAAGCTTTTCCAAATATTTTACATACTGAACTTTTCCTCTTGTAACAACGAAGCAAAAATTATTTGGAATTTCTTCTTTCATTTCATCTATTTTTTGAGTAGTTTTTAAAGTAAATTGATCGTTAATTCCATTACCTAACCAAATACCAAAATTACTATTAACGCAATTTTTATACCACGAATCCATTTCTACTTTTTTTATCTTATCAATACTATCAACAATAATAAAATTAACTATTCCTAAATCTTTACCATTATTAAATAGATCGGCAAAAATTGACTTATTAGAATCACTAAGACGATTTTTAAAATTTTCTATACCAATAATAATACAGTAAATTTTTCTTTTTCCATCGAAAATTGATTTATCATAATCACTTTTTATATATTTTTCTTTTTGTTCTTTTAAAAAATTATTTAAACTATTAAATATTTCATTAAATTGTTGATCTACATAGTTATAATATTTTTTATATTTATCTTCAATATAACAATCTTCAGTGTTAATCACTATTAATTTTGAAGTGTTAATGGCAATTATTTGATTTATAAAAGGGTTTAAAAAATTACTACAATTTAATAGATCAAACATAGATATTAATGTTACATAATTTTTATTAAAGTTGAATTTGCAAATATCTAAGCTATATTTATCAATTCCAATAATTAGTTCGTCACCTTTTCCAAACTCTTCACTAACTTCTTCATAACCAACACTACTAGGCAAAATTGGTATTCTTTTTGCTTTATTATTATATTTATTTTTAAATATAATAGATTTTTCTTTAATAAATGTCATAATATTGTCTTTTTCACTTACTAAGGCAGTTTGGAATTCATACACATCTTTATCCTTAAATATACCACGTCCAAATATTTTTGCAGGATAAGTTTTATGAACATTTCCTAAAATTGTCGCATAATCATCATCATTATTTTGTTGCAATACATAAGTTAAAGCAAAATTTTGTTTTAACTTAAATCTCAAGCCATTTGGCGTATTAACTGTTAGTAAAAAATAAATACCATATTTATTGCATTCTCTTGATAAACCAATTAATAAATCATCAAAATCAGGATAGGTCTCTTGATATGATTCAAAATTATTTATTATTACAATTATACTTTGGATGATTTTTCCACTATTTTTACAATAGGTATAATATTCCCCATTGTATTCAGAAAAAAGTTTTTTTCTTTCTTCAATTGTACTTGTTAGCATTTTATATAAATTATTTATTTTTTCATCATCATCTGAAGTTAATATATCTCCTACAATAGGATAATCTTTGAACATCTTTAATGACCCAGAGCCAAAATCTACAATATAATAATTTAATTCATTTGGTGAATAGTACAAGCTAGAAGAATATAATAAAGTAGTTATAAAATTCTCTTTTCCACTACCTGTTGCACCATATACTAAAACATTTCCTTCTTTTGTAAATGGAATTGTAAGTATCTGCTGCTGTTGATTTGTTGGAATATCATATTCACCAACAATTGGATTAATATCACAATCTTCTTTTTGGTAGTTATATTTTAAAGCTAAGTCCTCTACTTTAATATCTCCTGGAATTTTTTCTAACCAAAGTGGCTTACATTTTATATTTTGCAATTTAGCCAAATTATCTAAATATTTAACAATATTAATAGATTCTTCCCCAAGATCTTGAATTACAACATCCTTTTTGATTTTTGTTTCTATTTTTTTTATTGGATAGCCTATATCATTAATAAAATCTATTGTTGTATCTAAAGTTTTAACAACCTTTTCAGTTGGAATATACTTACCTCCAGCATAAGCAGATTGTCCTAATAAGAATATTTCATTGAACCCTACTTGAAAGAAAAATCTACCTGTTTGTTTTAAATATGCTGCATCTGGACATTTGATTACTTCATTAGAATCAGATTTATCTTGTACTCGCATACATATTCTAAATCTTGTATTACTCCATATTTGCGGATCAACTACACCACTAGGTTTTTGAGTTGCTAAAATTAAGTGAACTCCAAGAGAACGACCTATACGTGCTGTTGAAATTAACTGTTCCATAAATTCAGGTTGTTGATTTTTTAGCTCAGCAAATTCATCACATATAATAAACAAGTGAGATATTGGTTCGCTAACGGTTCCATTTCTATACATTTGTTGATACTTATAAATATCTATTGTACTATCTCCAGATATTTCTCTTGCCGTATTAAAAAGCGATTGTCTTCTTTTTAACTCCGATTCTATTGAAGCAAGGCTTCTTTTTATTTCATTTATATCTAAGTTAGTAATTTTTCCAACTAGATGTGGTAGTTTAACCTTTATATTATTATTTTCAAATACACCAGCTAGTCCGCCACCTTTATAATCAATCAAAATAAATTGAACTTCATAAGGATGATAATTAATTGCCATAGAAAGAATATAAGTAATAATAAATTCTGATTTTCCGCTTCCTGTCATACCTGCTATTAAGCCATGTGGTCCATGATACTTTTCATGAAGATCAATATTAATTTTTTCTCCATTTTGTCCAACGCCAACAGGAACTTGCAAATTTAAAATAGGATTATTTTTTTGCCATCTTGTTAAAGCATTTAATTGTTCCACTTTACCAACATCATACATTTCTAAAAAGCCAATCTTATTGACTAGAGAATTTTCATCATTGTTTTTTATTTCTATTGGAATATTTGCCAAAGATTTAGAGCATTCTTCATAATCTATTGGAAAAGTATAATCTATTGAAAATTTAACTATTTCATTAATATTTTGATTATTTCTTAATTCACCACTATCGCCTTTAACCGTAATAAAATTATCACATTGATCCGGTAAATTAGTTATTTTACTATCTAATATTACTAAACTGAATCCTAAATTCTCTTTTGTTTCAAGTACTTCTTTTATAATTTCAAAATTTCTAATCTTTTTAAAACTATCAGTTATTATAAGAAATGATGGACTTAAAATTTGATTTTTATTTAAAGAGGATTTTTTTTCATTTCTATAATCAAATATTCTATCCAAATAATAGCAAACTTCTTTATATTCATCATTATTAGTGGCAAAAAATCTTAAACTTTTATCATCAGTAAAACAATGAGGAATATTTCTAAAATAATCCCATTGATACCTTTTTTCTTCATCTGTTAATATTACTATCTTTAAATCATCATAACTATGTAATGCTAGTATTTGTATTAACAATCTTCTAATATATTCATTTATTTCCTTATTTCCAATTATTCCACTAATAAAATTTTTTCTTAGTGAAAAATTAACAGGAACATTTAATAATAATTTAGGTTCTTTTCCTAATTTTGATACCATTTCTTTTAGATTATCTTCTACCATTGAAAAATGGTCATCAGGATACTTTATATCTATTTGCATAGGATAGTTTCCATAACCAAGATTAAGTTCTAAAAAATCATCATCTTCTATTCTTCTTTGCCATAATCTAGTGTATCTCTTATTAATCGTTTCAACAAGCTCAGAAATTTTCATGCTATTATTATTTAGTATAGAAGTTTGTTCATTTTTGGCAGATACTATTGCTTTTCTTTTTTCTTCTATGTATTCACTATACTTAGTTTGTCTTAATTTTTCGTTTTTCTTTCTAGATCTTTTTTCATACCATTTAGTAATTAGTGGCCAAATAATTACACTTGCAAGCATTGCACCACATATTACTAAAGAAGGAGTAGCTTCATTCCAAGTATAATTACCATTTTTGACATTATTTATCGCAGTGTATCCCATTACCATTGATGTCATAGACATCGTTAACATAGGGCCTATTGTTAATATTACTGGACTATTTTGTTCTTCTACTTTAGCAGGCGGAGGATCTATCTGTAACACCAAAGGTACTATTTTTTGAAAGAATCTAGGAGTTCTATGGAAATATTCTTTTTCATCATATATAGAAAGTTCTAATTCTTGTTCACTTTCAGTATAACCATTATTTTTAGGCAAAACAGCACTAATCAAGGAAAGGGCAACTTTTATATTCTTTAAAGTAATGTTATTCACATAAATACAATGATTTTTGTTTTCATCATTTGATAAAATAATTCTCATACCACAAATGAAAATTACATCCCCTATTTTTAATTCTCTGCTTTTTATTACTCTAACATCATTGACATATATCCCATTTTTAGAATCATTATCTAGTATATAAATTTTTCCATTTTGATATTTTATTACTGCTTCATTTTCTTTTAAATAGTTGTAAGAGATTATTGAATTCGTACTACTTCCAATTGTTATTCCTTTTTCTAAAAGTTTCTCTATACTATAGCAATTGTACTCTTCTAAAGTAGGACTACAATACAATAAAAAATCTTTTTTACTTATTTCATTTTTTACTAAGTAAAATTTTTCTTCTTCTAGATATATATACTGAGTTTTAGCATTATTCATCACGCAATAAACTTCATCATTGCTTATTAATTTCCACCTTCCATTATCAGGTTCTATCGATATTAGATTTCGTTCTATTCCATTTTCATCTGTTCCTTCAATCCAATAACTTCCTTCTACAACTTCAGGTAAAACTACGCTACGATTTTTTAATGGTTCTATTACTAAAACTCTCATGAAATATCACCTCTATTATTGAATTATTTTATTATTATTCATATCACTAAGTCCACAAGCATATTTATAGTTAATAATTGCTCTAGAAACAAGTTGTCTAGCAAATTCTTTATTAAATTCTCTAACACTTTTTAAATGAAAGTTTAGCATTTCAATATTTCTTTTTGCTTGTTCTTCACCAATTACTGGTGTTAAATTACCTTCTACATTGTTAGGATCTATCCTTTTATTAGCATATTCCTCACTAACATTTAGTATATATTGAATATTTTCAAAAGCTGAATCTGTTAATAAAGATGATAATTTAACACTTTGAACAGAATTTTTCCATTTTAATTCTTCTAATTTTAATAAGCCATTTAAAATATCATCGGAATTTTTATTAGGCAATTTATAATTTGAATAAATTCTATTTAAATACTCTAAATAAGAATCTTTAAGTTCCTCTTTATATTTTTCATCTATTCCTAATAATACAAAGTTTATGCTATTATCATATAGCCAAGATATAATCTTCTTATTATTCATATATTAATTACCTCCATTCTGCTTAATTAAGGTTATAAAATCCCCAAGTGCAATATCTAATGCATCTAATTTTCCTTTTAATGTACCTTCATTAAAACAATAATCTAATAGAAAGTCAACAAATTCCGAATTATTAGTTGCTTTTTCTAAAGGCTTTTTAATTAAAGAAATATCATTATTAAAATAGGCTTTCTTTATAGTATCTATGTCAAATCCATCTATATTCAAATTTAACATCGCCTTAAGTCTAACTATTGCCGGTTCGTATGCACAGCTACCAGGAATATATTCTTTCCCCATTGTTAATTGAGTTATAAACTCAGTAATTGATTCATTAATTCCTTTATATTTATACTTTCCTTGAGATGAATCGTATATTTTCACACCACCTGCTTTATTAGTTGATAGAAAATGTAGCATCTCATGCACTGAAAATGATGATCTATCAATGTAGTTCATATTAATAAGAATAAGTTTTTGATCTGGAAGAAATAATCCCCCATATGAAATTTCAAACCCACTTGCTAAAAATTCATCTGTAGGTATAAAATGAACAATTTCTGGGGCTTTTTTAATTTTCTCCAGATCAACAAATGTTCCTACTTCGTCAATTAAAATTTTTGTATCATGATTATAAATTCTGTTTATACTATCTATTACAGATTGCGGTATAGGTTTATAATATTCACTTACTATTTTTCTAATACGTTTTTCAATCTCTGGATCACTAAATTTATATCCATGTTCATCATATAAATCAAGGATTTTTTTCATTCCTGTTGCAATTTGACGTTTGCTAGCATAAATTTTAATTTCATCATCATAAAGATTTTGTTCAAACGCCTTGTAAATTCTATCATCATAAGCTATAGATAGTAAGGTATCTGCATACAACTTGCCACAACCATATTGAGACTCTGATAAGTCTATAATTTGAGAATCGAATCCCCTAATTAGATAATTAAGTTTACCAATTTTTTCTATCGGCAAATTACTTATTATTTTTCTATATTTAATTGAATCTATTGTATCATCCGCTAATACCCCAGCTAGATGAATTTCATCTATTTCGGATAGTACTTTTTTAACAACTGCTGAATCTTTTTCGCGTTCAAGAAAATCACTCAATGATGAAATTTTAACTTTCTCTGTTATATCTTCATTCTTCATGTCTTTTATAAGTTTATCTATATTTTTTTCTTTTTTAGCTACTTCTTGTTGAACATCCTTCCAAAATTTATCAGTTTTTTCTCCTTCTTTTATAGATTCTTCTATTTCAGCTTGAATCTTCTTCCAGAATTTATCAGTTTTTTCTCCTTCTTCTATTTCAGCTTGAATCTTCTTCCAGAATTTATCATTTGAAATTTCGTTTGAATTCTGTAAATCGGCTTTATTTTTTCCTAGCTCATAATCTTTTTTCAAAATATTTGATTGATTGATTTCTGAGGAATTTGATTCATCAATATCCACCAATTTATCACTTTCTTTAGAAAAACCACGTTTAAAAGCAAAATCGAAAAGCTCTCCTAAAGCAGATGAAAAACCTCCGACTGCTGTCTGTGCAGCAACATTGTTCCATCCGCCATTCTCATCAAATAGTTTTGCATAACGTTCAAAAATGTTCTGATCGCTTGTAAATTTTTGATATTTACCATCTTCATCATAATATCCATCTTTATATATTGAAGATATAAATGGTTGAACAAAAGCTTCAGCTCCACCGTCTGCACCATCTAATACTATTCTTGCCATTGAATTAATCGCCTTTGTGCCGAGTCCATCAGCTAAAGCCTTTTTTATAATTCCATTGGAGCCAACCAAATTGAAATTGCCAATTGTAGCACCTACATATACTTGGGCTGCTTCCCACAAACCATTTAATACTCCAGCTCCAAGTCCTTCTAATATACTAGCACCGTCTGCCCAAGCATCTTGTGTACCTTTGCCAATTCCAGCAAGTCCAGAAATAATAGTAGAAATATATGTAGTACTCATAGATACGGTTGCACCAGTTGCTGATGTAGCAGCTGCAGTACCAGCTGTAGTAGCAGTGACTGCGGTTGCTGTGCTTGTTACCGTAGCAGCAGTTTCAGTTGCTACTACAGTTGTTCCTGTTGCTGCAGCTGTTCCTGTTGCTGCTGCGGTGCCTCCTGCAGCTGCACTTCCTGCAGCAGCAGCTCCTCCAGCAATTCCAGCTGTCAATACAGTTAAGGCGATTATTCCAGCAATATATCCTACACCATTTGAAACTGAACGTACAGTTTCATAGCCATAAGAATCATTTTTTAAATTTTCACCAAGGCCAGTTTTTTCATATAGAGAATCAAACATACCTGTAACTACTTTTGCACCAACCATTTCTTTTAATCCTATCAACATAACTATTGTACCAGGTATATATACATATTCTTGATCACTAATAAGACTAATAAGTGCACAAATGGCATTTGCAATTAAGCTATTTATAGCTATTTCTTTTAAGGAAGATATAATCGCTACAATTAAAACAAAATCAATTAACGCTTCAACTAATTGAAGTATTCCTTCTATTAAAGAAAAGAAAACCGTGGTTTGTGTAGCTGCCACACGGTGTGCAACATCACCAAGATCAATCATTATAGCAAAAACGTTGTTAGAAAAAGCTGAAACATTTACTGAGATGTCATTCATACCATTTATTCCATTCCACATCTCGTAGTTTCTTTCTATTACAGGTAGTCTTAATATACTACTTAAAATACTAGATTCCGTAATCGACACATTTGATGAATGAGAGTTAGCTAAACGATTTTCCATTCCTTCCGTATTTTCATTGTATTTAGTCCACCACTTATCAATTTTTTCATATGCTTTATCTATTTGTTCATACTTTTTTGATAACTCGGTTGCCATTCTACTAACGTATAGATTAGAACATGATTTTAAGTAGCTAGATAAAAAAGTAGAGTAAGTTTTGTTCTTAAACTTATCATTTTCATTTTTAAAATCATTATTGTACGTTTTTAATAGTGAGATATTTATTATATAAGATTCTTCCATAAGCTCACTCCTTTATAAATTAGCTTCCAAACTTATTTATTAATTAGTTTTAATGCTTCATTTAATTTCTCTTTAAATTTTTTCTCTTCATCATCTATTAATCCCAAATAGAATACCTCATCTATTTGATCGTGATTAAATAGTAATGTCTGTGAAGAAGAGATAAATCCTTCAGGATATATACATCCAGAATAATCATACATTTTTGTTTTATCTTCGCTAGGAATAGAGCAAAAGCCAGTAATCATTGCTCTTTTTTTTCCACCCTTTAGCATAACAACTGTTCCTATTGGTAAAAATTTTTCATATTTCATTTTTTATTCCTCCTTAAATAGAATTCTCTATTTTAATTATTAATTCTGCCATTTTTATTTTATTTTCGGCTATTTTCTGATGAGAAATTTTTATTTGATGATCAACCGTAGAATCAATTACTCTTCTTGTTCGTTCTTCTTCTTTAAGTGTTCCATCACTCTGTGTAATTAGTTCTGTGTAAGTCTCATCATAATATAGTCTAGTATACAATTCTTTTAGTTGAGATTTTAGTCTCTTATTTTCTTTTTCCATCTCTTGATATTCAGCAATATATGAAACTATACTAAAATAACTATCTATTTTGTCTTCTAATTCTTTGTACCTATAATTGCATAATTTCGTTAATGCATCATTTAATTTGCTCTGAGATTGGCTTTTCCAAACAGAAGGATTAGAGATATCATTTATTAACTCATCTACTCTTTTGTGGTCTATAGCATTTTTGCATTGATTCAAGGCATTGTTCAAGCTTGAAACATCAACATTATCAAACATTATTACTTACCCCATATTGTTTCTTTCGAATATTCTGGCAAAAATGACTCTGAAATATTTAAATTTGAGCATATTTCGTTTATAACCTGTTGATCAATACTTTGATACCCTTCTGCACATTCTGCCATAAATACTATACTAGACTCTAATTCCCTAAGTAAATAAGTATAATAAAAGATTAAATCATCCAAATTTTTTATATAATATTCAGAAGCAATGCCTTGCCAACTAGAAGATAAATTATTTTTTATATTTTCAACACTTTCAATTATTTCTTTTATTCTTTTAGCAGATGCATGTAATTCATTGCATTGATTTTCTACATCTTTATAAGAAATATACATAAAAATCACTCACACTTCTATATTTTTACTGGAAAAAACTTCATCTAAAGTAGAATAAACATCAGGTATTTTTGCCAAATAGTTTCCAAAATCAACTGTTGCTTTTTGTGTCTTTCCTAGAAAAACACAACATTCATCTCTCATTTTTTTGATATATTCTAATGCATCCAATCCATCCCATATCAAGTTAATCTCGTTAATTAAAGTGTCTATTTTTTTGTTTTGCTCTTCTAATTCGTCACAAAAATCAAGTAATTGTCTACCATAATTAGAGACATCACTACCATTAATAACAATATTCAAAATATCACTCCATTTCTTCACAAATAGATAATAGATTAAACTATTATCTATTTGTCAAGAGCCCTAATTGAGCTCATTTTATTTTCCAGTAACCATTGTATCAACTGATTTATAATTTTCAAGTACAGACATTAAATATTTATAGCAATCATTTATTGCCTGAGAAAATTCTGGAAATTTTGCACTTAATTCGTCAAATCTTTCTTTAGTTGTAGAAGCGGCTGTTCCGTTCCATACATCATCTGTTCCGATTTTTCCAAATAAAGTTTTTATTTCAGATAATAAATTCTCCATTTGAATAGATGAACTATTTAGTTGTTCTGCTATAGATTGTATTTGACTATATGATAATCTTGAAAAATCCATATTTTATCCTCCTATCCTTTAATTGCATTAGCGTTGTTTTCGCAAGCTTCTTGATAAGCTTGTCCAACTTTTACTAAGAATACACCTATTTCTTTTATAGTATCGCTTAATTGTTGCATATATTCAGCTTGTTGTTCAACAGCACTTGAATATTTTGAAGCATCGCTTCCTTCCCAATAAGACTTTAATTCGTCGTTAGCACTTTTAATTTTATTTAAAAGTTCTTGGAATTCTCCACCTTTTTCTGTAACTTGATTTCCTACAGAAATAGTCTCTGGGTAATTAATTCTTAAATCGTTCATGTTAGCACCTCCTTTCAAATAATTATTATTTTGGATCCATTTTTTATTCCTGAATTTTTTACATATACATTATCATCAAATTCATTACCGTTGTCTCTATCAATCATTCTTACTTGATCAATTTGTTTATTAAACGTCTTATTTGAGAATTCACTAATAGATTCTAAAATATTCTTTTTAATAGTTCCGATTTTTTTGTTGCTTGGAATATAGACATCATATTCTAATTCAATAAATGGAACAATAATGGTTATAAGATATTTGTTCATAATGATAATCCTCCAATTCATAGATTGATCCTTTTTAACGCAAAAAAATTCTAAATATTTATATTACTTTCTGACATAGCAAAAAAATAATATAAATACTTAGAATTATATTTTAAAGTTAAATTTGTTTTTTTATTATTTAGTAATATATACCCCCCCCCCCGGTTCACAGAAAGTTAACATGCTATTAGAGATAATGTCGTTTGATATAATTACTTTTTTACTCATGTTAATCACTTCCTTTTAGTTTTTCTACCTTATAAGTATAGCATATATGTCAAAAAATGAAAATATATTTTATGTTAATTTACAAAAAATGTTTCTAATCAAAAAAATAAAAAGGATTGTCACCCGTAAATTACAGGTTACAATCCTCTAATTAGAAACTATTTATAAATTGTCCAACTTTGGGGGTTCAGTTCAAAGTGACTGTTTTAATATTTTTATACGTTCTTCATAATTACCATTAGTAATAAAGCTTCCTACTACAACTGTTGTAGCGCCTGCTTCTTTTATTCGCTTAATATTTAGATTATTAATGCCTCCATCTACTTCAATTATAAAAGAATTTTGTTTGTTATATTTAGATATTTCTTTTATTTTACTGGTTATATCTATAAATTCTTGACCACCATATCCAGGGTTAACACTCATTATTAAGACAATATCTATGTTTTTTAGGTAAGGAATAATCTTATCTATTTGAGTACTTGGATTAATAGCAATTCCACATTTTATATTTAACTTTTTAATTGTAGATATTATTTTTGAAATATCTTGATTTATCTCTATATGAAAAGTTATATTATTTATGTTAGAGAAATTTTTAATATTATTTATATACTTAAGTGGATCTGATACCATTAGATGTACATCTAATGGCTTCTTAGTAATTAGAGATATTTTATTAATTTCTTCAATAGTAAATTCTTTATTAGAGACAAATATTCCGTCCATTATATCTAAGTGAATATAATTAGTATTAGTATTATTCAGTTGTATTACTGAATTATATTTGTCTTTTGTATTTAATATTGAAGTAGATATTTTCATAAATATTACATCCCTTTACTTATAAAATTTTTATAATTATCATATCTTGATTTTAAGAGTATTCCTTGGTTTACCTTTTCTTTTACCATGCATCCATCTTCGTTTAAATGCATACAATCTCGGTATTTACAGTATTCCAAATTATCAAACATTTCATTCATATTATCTCTAATATCCATCTTAGTCATTTCATTAAAATCTAAAGAAGAAAAACCAGGAGTATCTACTACAAAACCAGATGCTACTTGAAAAAGTTCAGTATGTCTTGTAGTATGTTTTCCTCTTCCTAATACTTTAGATATTTCGCCAGTTTTTAAAGTAAGATTTTTATCTAAGTTATTTAATAAAGTTGATTTACCAGCACCACTTTGACCAGTAAACACAGTTACTTTATTTTTGAATAGCTTAAGAATAGTTTCTTTTTCAATATTAATAACTGTTTGATAGCCAATACTTTCATAATAATCTTTTAATTTAGTAAATTCTAAGATTTCTTTTTCATTAAGTAGATCAGTTTTTGTAAAACAAATAATAGGCTTTATATTATTATAAGAAATAATAGTTAACATTTTATCTAAAAGAACAGTACTTAGTTCTGGTTCTTTAACACTAGTTACGATTAATGCTTGGTCTATATTAGCAACACTTGGTCTTATTAGCATATTTTTTCTAGTTTTTATTTCTTTAATATATTTTTCTTTTTCATCAAAGACAACATGATCTCCTACTAGTGGGATTATGTTATCTTTTCTAAATCTTCCTCTTGCTTTGCAATTATAATAATTATTATTAGCAAGTACAGTATAATCATTACTAATATTTTTTATTATTAGTCCTTCCATTTTTCCTCCTTAAGGAAGCAAATTCTCATCAATATCAGTTCTTTCTTCAGTAGAATTTTCTTTTGGTTCGATTGCAACTGATATTTTTAAAGTAGCGCCTTTTATTATTACAGATCCTGGTTGTCTTTTTTGTTCTATTACAGTTCCTGGTTTATGGTCTTTTGTTTCAACATAGGTAATATCTAAGATAATTCCATATTCTTCTTCAAATAGTTTAGCGTCATCAACAGTCCATTCTTCTTTAACCATATCAGGATATCCTTCTACAATATTTGGAATATATAAAGTAACGCTATCACCTTCTATTAGTTTAGTTCCCTTAGCAGGACTTTGACCAATAATAATATCTGTTTTATCTTTATATTTTTCTTTATCTTCAACGTCTTTCTTTTCAATAGTAACTTTTAATTTATGAACTTCTTCCAAAATTGTTTTTATTTCTACGTAGTTTTTATCTTCACTAGTACTGAAATCTTCCATTTCATAATACTTATTTCCAGAAGAAACGATAAGAGTAATAGTAGTTCCTTTTTTTACTTTTCTTCCTATTATTGGTTCTGTCCCTATTACTAATCCTTCTTCTATTTTTTCACTTGCTTCTTTTTTTGTTTCTAAAGATACTTCAAATCCTAGTTTTTGTAGTTCTTCTTCTGCATCTACTACGCTAAGAGTAGAAACATCAGGTATTTTTATTTCTTCTACTTTAGTTGCGCTTGGAATAATTAAGAAGATGACTGCGAATATAGATATTAGTGAAATAAGAGTAATTGCTAAACCAATTAAAAGTTTGTTACTTTTCTTTTCTTTTAATTCCTCTGTTTCTACTTGTTTAGCAAGTTCTTCTGTTTCTTCATTATTTTTCTCTTTAGCTTGAGCTTCTTTTACTGAGTTTTTTAAGTTCTTCATAGTTTTAGTATCATCCATATCAGTTTCTGGATACGGAAAAACATATTTTTTTTCATTTTCTCTTTCTAAGGCAGTAGATAAATCTTGATACATTTCTCTTACATTATCATATCTATTTTTAGGGTTTTTAGCAGTTGCCTTTAAAACTATATTTTCAATACTTTGAGGGATTAAAGGATTTTGCTTTCTTAGAGAAGGAATTTTTTCTTTCATATGTTTAAGTGCTATTTCAACAGCGTTATCCCCTTTAAATGGAACACTTCCTGTTAATAGTTCATACATTACAATTCCTAATGAATAAATATCACTTTTGATAGTAGCGCCTTTTCCAGATGCTTGTTCTGGTGGTAAATAGTGAACACTTCCCATAACAGAGTTTGTTTGGGTTAACTGAGTTGCATTTATTGCAACTGCAATACCAAAGTCAGTTATTTTTACAAGCCCATTATCTAGTATTAAAATGTTCTGAGGTTTTATATCACGGTGAATTATATAAGCATCATGGGCGTGAGCTATTCCATCAGTTAACTGAGTCATAATATCAATTACCTCTGGAACTGTTAGGGCTCCTCTTTTTTGAATAAGTTGTTTTAAAGTTTTTCCTTCAATATATTCCATGACGATATAATGGTTACCATCTTCTTCACCAACATCATATACTTCAACTATGTTAGGGTGACTTAAATTAGATGCTGACATTGCCTCTCTTTGGAAGCGTCTTATAAATTTTTCGTCTCCTGCCAAGTCTCCTCTTAGAACTTTTATTGCTACTTTACGATTTAATATTGTATCTATTGCTAGATAAACATTAGCCATTCCACCTTCACCAATTAGTTTGACGATCTCATAGCGATCGTTTATTTTTTGTCCTTTAGATAGCATTATAAATCACCACTTTCTTTAATCAAATAAGCTATTGATATATTGTCTGTACCTCCACGACTGTTACTTTTTCTAATTAGTTTTACTAGCATTTCTTCAATAGATAGATCACTATTAATAATTTTTTCTATTTGTCCTTCTGTTAACATGTTAGTTAATCCATCACTGCATAAGAATATTCCTTTTACGGTAGTATCTACATCAAAAATATCTATTTCTATTGGATCATTAGCACCAAGAGCACGCATTAATACATTTTTTCTTGGATGATATTTTGCTTCTTCTGGGGTAAGTTCTCCTGTTGAAACTAAAAGATTAACGAGAGTATGATCTTTAGTTATTTTATGAAGCTCTCCGTTTTTTACTACATATCCCGAACTATCTCCGATATTTCCAAATAGTATATAGTCATTAGTTCTAAGCGCTACTACTAAGGTAGTTCCCATACCTTTACTATCTACATTCTCTTTAGTATATTCAAATATAGCATTGTTTATCTCAGTAACAATAGATCTTAACCATGTAATAGCGCTGTTTTTATCACCTAGTGTGTCTTTAGCTAGGAAAGATTTTTTTAGATGTTCTATAGCAAGGGAAGAGGCAACTTCTCCAGCTTTATGACCTCCCATACCATCTGCAACAGCAAGTAAATATTCATCATTATCATTTTTTTCAATAATAACAGCATCTTCGTTATGGCTACGAACCTTTCCTGGATCTGTTAAACAAAAAGTTTTCATATTACATCATCTCCGTTTTTTTCGTAATTTGCTCTTAATTGACCACAAGCTGCATCTACTTTAGAGCCAAATTCTTTTCTTAAAGTTACATTAATATTATTCTTTTTTAGAATATCATAGAATTTCATTATATCATTTTTAGAACTTCTTTTATAAATAATATTTTCCGTTTCATTGTATGGAATTAAGTTTATGTAACAGTTGATTCCTTTTACTAGTTTTACTAATTCAAGAGCATCTTTTTCTTGATCATTTATTCCTTTTAATAAGATATATTCAAAAGTTATTCTTCTTCCTGTTTTTTCTATATACTTTTTAATAGTAGGAATTAGTTTAGTCAAAGGATACACGTTATTTATTTTCATTATTTTACTTCTTAGTTCATCATTAGGAGCATGAAGAGAAATTGCTAAATTTACTTGGAAATCTTCTTGCATAAATTCTTCTATTTTAGGAACTATTCCGCATGTAGATACTGTAATATGTCTAGCTCCTATATCTATTCCTTTATTAGAATTAACAATCTTTAGGAAATCTATAACATTAGAGTAGTTGTCAAAAGGTTCTCCTATTCCCATAATAACAATATGACTAATTCTTTTTTGAATATATTTTTCAATAAGTAATACTTGTTCTACCATTTCATATGTTTCTAAGTTTCTTACTTTTTTTAATCTTCCACTTTCGCAAAAGGTGCATCCCATATTACACCCTACTTGCGAAGATATACATAAGCTAATTCCATAGTCATGATACATAAGAACGCTTTCTATTTTATGGCGATCTGTTAATTCGAAGAGAAACTTTTTTACTAGTTCATCTTCTTGAACTTTTAAGATTTTTATTTGATCAAAAGAAAAATCTTTTTTTAATTTCTCTCTTAATTCATATTTAAGATTATTCATTTCATCAAATGAAGATACACGTTTTTTATAAAGCCATTCATATATTTGGGTTGCTCTAAATTTTTTATCTCCTTGTTTTATAAAATACTCTTCTAATTTTTCTAAAGTTATTCCATATATATTCATAATGTTTCACCTACTACCTCATCATAATAATTATATCATAATTTAGGTATTTTCTAGTAATATTAGAAAAAAGCTACTCTTTTTTGATAAAAAGAATAGCATTATTTACGCATTTGACATTATGATATAGCATTTTGCCCACTAGATAAAGTAATTTCTGAATTAGTAAATCCTGGTGCTACTCCAATTTTTAAAGTAACTTCTGATGCGCTATTGTTATTAATTGTAATAGTTATAACCTTACTTGAGTTTTTGCTTATTAAACCAGCACTATCATTAACTGAATAAGAAGATTTACTTACTGTAAGACCACTAGGTATAGAACTTGGAGTTATAATCTGATAATATAGTTGATATTTTATAGAACCAGTTGAATTATTTTTGATTAGGACATCATAATTTTTCATAGTATTAGCAGCAATCTTATATGTTCCTAGATTATTTGTTTCTAGAGAATATGCTGGTACTTCATCTGCTGAAGTTGCATCATTAAGTGGTAAAGCATAACTAGAATATATTCCTACTATAAATATTCCAAGAACAATTATTACTAAAGAATAAAGTTCTTTTTTTCCAAATGTTTCCATTTTTTAGCCCCATTTCTATTTATATTTAAATTATATTATAAGTTTTTTTAAAAGTAAAGTTACTTTTCTAACTTCTGATAAAATTCATAGCGTTTTACAGCCCATCTTTTATTATCATCTAGTAATTCTTTAGCAAGATTTTCATCTATGGTTTTTAAGCGTTTATATCTATTTGCAGTATTTAAGAATTCATCATATAAATCAAAGTCAACATCTTTGCTATCTAGGTTAAATTCTTCTGTTTCAGGGTTATATCTAAACGTAATAAAGTAACCACATTTAGTAGCAAGATAAGCATTTTCTAAGCTATGCTCCATTCCATTTGTAATTCCATGTTCAATACAAGGAGCATAAGCAATAATAAGTGATGGTCCATTATAGTTTACTGCTTCTTTTAATACTTTTATGTATTGTTCTTTATTATATCCTATATTAGTAGTTGCAACGTAAACATGAGGATATGCTAGAGCCATTCTTGCTAAATCTTTTTTATAATTTCTTTTTCCTTTGGCAGTAAAAGACGCTACTGAACCAATGTTAGATGATTTAGAAGATTGTCCTCCTGTATTAGAATATACTTCTGTATCTAGAACTAATATATTAATATTTTCGTTTCTAGATAGAACGTGATCTATTCCACCATATCCTATATCATAAGCAAATCCATCTCCTCCAACTATAAAAATAGTCTTAGGTACAAGATCATCTTTAATTTTTTCTAATTCTTTATATTTTTGATAATCTAGTTTCTTAGATATTTCTTTACATACTTTTATATCATTAAAATTATTTTGTAAGATATTTAATAGTTCTTTTGTAGGTTCATCTACTTTAGAAGATAATTCTTTTATTGTTTTTAAAGTTTCTTCTCTTTTTTTCATAGAACCTTTTAATATTCCAAAGCCATATTCAGCATTATCTTCAAACAAAGAACTAGCCCAAGGAAGATTATATGGCATATTAGGAGCGCTTGCCCCATAAATAGAAGAACATCCTGTTGCATTCGCAATTATTAGTTCACTAGAACATACTTCAGTTAAATTCTTTAAATAAGCAGTTTCTCCGCATCCAGCACATGCTCCTGAAAATTCAAATTTAGGCATAATAAATTGAGAATTTTTTACATTTAAAGGGACAGACGTATAACTATTATTTAAATTATTTTCAAGTAAATAAGTAAACTCTTCTTCCTTATGTTTTTCTATATCATATCTTTCCATTCTTAAAGCTTTTTCTTTATTCTTACCAGGACAAGTACTTACGCATACTCCGCATCCAGTACAATCTTTGTAAGAGATAGCTATTTTATATTGATAATCATTAGGCATCTTAGGTCCTATTGCTTTAATAGAATTTTCTTTATCTAAAGTTAAGAAAGGCCTTATAACAGCATGTGGGCATACAAAAGAACATTGATTGCACTCTATACAGTTTTCTTTAATCCAAACAGGAACATTTTCGGCAATTCCTCTTTTTTCATATTTAGAAGTTCCTGCTTCATAGCTACCATCTTTTTTATCTAAGAATTCACTTACTTTTAAAGAGTCTCCTTCAAGAGAATTTATTATATCATTAAAATTCTTCTTAACTGCTATATCTTTATATTTAAGTAAGCTCCAAGAACTATCTACTTCTATTTCTTTTAAATATTTTAAAGAGTTATCAACAACGCTATTATTGATATTAATTATCTTTTCTCCTTTAGATAGGAATCTCTTTTCATTTTGTTTTTTCATTATTTCAATAGTTTTATTAATATCAAGAAGATCTAATATTTTTAAAATACATATCTCCATACAAGTACTAATTTTATTCTTTAGACCTAATTCATTTACTATTTTATAAGCATCTATATAGTAGAATTTAGCGTTTTTCTTAGCAAGTAAATATTTTACTTTGTTAGGAAGACTTCTTATTAAATCTTCTTTAGATAAAGAGGTATTTAATAAGAATATTCCATTATCTTTAAGTTTATCTAAGATATCATATTTATACATATAATTATCTTTAGATACTACTAGTAATGAAGGATTATCTACATAATAAGTACTTCTTATTTCTTTATTAGAAAGACGAAGATGACTTCTAGTAACACCACCTGACTTCTTAGAATCATACTGAAAATATCCTTGAACATAATTATCAGTATTATCTCCTATTATCTTAAGAATATCTTTAGAAGTAGAAACCATTCCATCACTGCCATATCCATAAATAAGAATTTCTTTAGCAAGCGTATTTAGGCGAAAATTTTTATCTGTTTTAAGGCTTAAATTAGTAACATCATCTTCTATTCCTATTGTAAATCCAGAAAAAGAATTTTTAGATACAAGGAAATCATAAACCGCTTTTATTTGAGATGGTGTAGTATTCTTAGAAGAAAGCCCATATCTTCCTCCTATTATTTTTATTTTATAGTCTTTTAAAGAACTTACTATATCTAAATATAATGGTTCTCCTTCACTTCCTGGTTCTTTAGTACGATCTAATACAGCAATATTTTTAACTGTCTTAGGTAATACTTTAGTAAGATATCCTTTAGAAAAAGGTCTATATAAATGAACTATAACAAGTCCTACTTTATAATTATGATTATTTAGATAATCTATAGTCTCTTTGATAGTCTCACATATAGAGCCCATTGCTACTATAATGCTAGTAGCTTTCTTATGACCATAGTAGTTAAATGGAGCATAGTTAGTACCTTCTATTTTATTAAATTTTTCCATATAATCGTTTACTATTTTTGCAGTATCTAAGTAAGAAGTATTTCTACTTTCCATATGCTGAAAATAGATATCATCATTTTCAGCAGTTCCTCTTATAATAGGCTTACTTGGATTAAGGGCTCTTTCTCTAAATTTATTTAAAGCTTCTTTATCTAATAGAGAATATATTTCTTTATCATCTAGAAGTTTTATTTTATTAATTTCGTGAGAAGTTCTAAAGCCATCAAAAAAGTGAACAAACGGAAGAGATGCCTTAATTGCAGATAAATGCGCTATATTACTTAAGTGATAAGCTTCTAATGGAGAAGAAGATGATAACATGCATACTCCAGTCATTCTAACTGCATATATATCTTGATGATCTCCAAATATACTTAGAGCGTGAGTTGATAAAGCACGGGATGCTACATGAATAACAGCAGGAAGCATTTCTCCTGCTAATTTGTATAGCGTTGGAATCATTAGAAGTAATCCTTGGCTTGCAGTAAAGGTTGTTCCAAGACTTCCTGCTTGAAGAGAACCATGAACTACTGCGACTGCTCCTGCTTCTGATTGCATTTCAATAACTTCAGGTATTTTATCAAAGTAATTAAGCTTACCGCTATTAGCAAGAACATCTATGTTTTCAGCCATAGGTGAAGCTGGAGTAATTGGATATATTCCGCATACTTCACTAAAATTATATGCACTAATTGATACTGCTTCATTAGCGTCCATAGTTTTATATTTGGTCATTTTATCACGTCTTCTTTCTTTTTTATTATACTTATTTTTTATTCATTATATCCTTTTTTTAAAAGATAATCTTTAATAATATCATCAATAAAATTATTAATAATAAGATAATTTTCTTCTATTTTAGATTTATCTATATTAACAGGAATAATATTAGTATCAATTCTTTCTAAAAGAGTAATACTATTATTTTTAACGAGAGATAATATATAAGTCATATCATCATACAAAATAAAGATGTTTTCTTTTAATAAGTTAGTTATACTTTCTTTAGAATGTCTAATATCTATTATTTTACATCCCTTTACTAAAGCATTCATATAAGTTTTTCTTTCTAATTTTTCTCTTTGTTCACTTGGTGAAGACTCATAATATTTAGGACACAAAAATTTTTTTACTAAGTCTTCAAAATTATTAAAAAAATACTTTTCTTCTTTTTCTATCGCTATTAATTTATCCATTTTAATCTCCTTTACTTTATAGTTAGTATAACAAATTTTAAGTTATATCACAAGATAAATTCTTTAAAAAAGCTATTAACAACAACAGAGTTAATAGCTTTAGATATTATATTTTTAAATATTTACGAGATGCTCTTGCACTTCCTACCATACCAACTAACATACCAATTAAAACTAACACTAAGGATAAGTAATAGACAAATGGAGTCGGTTCTACTAGTTTAGCTAAAGCTGAACCAAATAATCTTCCTTCAAAGAAATTATATAATGCTGTATATCCATAAATACTTAAACCTATTGGAATAATTGATCCTAGTACACCAAGAAGTAATCCTTCTATTATAAATGGTACTTTAATTGCTGAGTTACTAGCACCTACTAAACGCATTATTTCTATTTCAGTTTTACGAGAAAAAATAGTTAATTTAATAGTATTTGTAATTAAGAATGCAGTTACTAGAATTAGTGCTCCAACCATTATAACAGATACTTTTTGAATTACTTTAAAGACAGTAATTAATTGATCAACCATGTCTTCTCCATAACTTACCGAATAAACATGTTCTAGTTTTTTTATTTTAGTAGCAGTGCTTTTAAGTTCATCTATATCATTGACTTTGATTAGATAACTATCTAATAATGGGTTAGTATCGCTATCCCAGTTAGCCATAATAGATTCAAAGATAGAATTTTCTTCCATAGCTTCTTTAGCAGAATCTTGTTTAGATTTAAATGTTATTGAAGCAATATTCCCAATTCTTTTTATGTTATTTTCTACTTCTTTAGCTTGTTCACTAGTAGTATTGTTGTCAAGGAATACTACTACTGTTACATCTTTTTTTATTGATGCAGCAAAGTTATTAACGTTATATGTTAATATCATCGATAAAGAGACAACTATTAAAGTAATTGTGATACAAGATATTGAGGCAATCGAAAGGCTAAAATTTCTAAAGATACTGCGAAAAGAGTCTCTTATATTACGTCCAATTCTTCTAAACAACTTCATGATAATACGTTCCTTTCTCATAATCTTTTAATAGTCTTCCCTCTTCTAAGTGTAATACTCTTTTCTTCATCTTATCAACAATATTTCGATCATGAGTAGCCATAATAATGGTAGTACCCATATTATTAATCTCTTCTAAGACTTTCATTATTTCCATTGATGTATCTGGATCTAAGTTTCCTGTTGGTTCATCGCAAATAAGAAGTTTAGGATTATTAACAATTGCTCTTGCAATTGCAACTCTTTGTTGTTCTCCACCAGATAATTGGTTAGGATATTGACGAACTTTTTGTTTAAGTCCAACTAATTCTAAAGTTTTTAAAACTCTATTATGAATTTCTTTTTTATCCATATCTAATACTTCTAATGCAAATGCAACATTTTCATAGACTGTTAATTTAGGTAATAGTTTAAAATCTTGGAATACTACTCCTAGTTTACGTCGTAGTTTATAAACTTTTCTATTTTTTAATTTAGCAACGTTTATTCCACCAATATATATTTCTCCTTTATCTGGCTTTTCTTCACGATAAAGCATTTTTATAAATGTTGATTTTCCAGATCCAGAAGCTCCTATTACAAAGACAAAGTCACCCTTTGGGATATTTACAGAAAAGTCATAAAGAGCGACTACACCATTACGATAGGTCTTTTGAACATCTTTTACTCTGATGAGCTCCATACTTCATACCACCTTCACTATTAAACTATTATATCATTAATTTTTATTATTTTGTTTATTCTTGTTTAAAGTTGACAGATCTTTTTTTTACTTTGACATTTCATAACCGTCTGTTACTAAGAAGAAAGCATTTGGATCTATTTCTTTAAGTCCTTCTTTTAATATATAATATTCTCTTGTTGGAATAACGCTAAAGAGCATTTTCTTTTTTTCGTTAGTGTATCCCCCTCTAATATCAAAAACGCTAACACCTGTATCACCTAAGCTATTTAGAAATTCTTTTACTTCTTTATCTTTTTCTGTTACTATATAAAATGCCTTAGTTTGAGAAACTCCAATAATTACTTTATCACTTATAGTACTTACTATATATAAAATAATAATCCCATACATAACCATTTGCCATGTATAGACTAATTTACTGCTTAAGACAATAAGGCCATCAGTAAATAGCATTGCTGATCCTGTGCTTATTTTTAAGTATTTAGTTAATATTTGATTAACAACATCACTTCCTCCAGTAGTAAATCCTGTTTTATAGATTATTCCATATCCTATTCCAGAGATAACTGCTCCAAATATAGCACATAATAATAAAGAAGTATCTTCTAAGTCTATTGTTAATGAAAGAGGCTTAGTTAAGTAGATCATTAATGGATATAATAATGAACCAATAACTGAATTCTTAGTTTGTTCTTTACCCAATATTATAAAACTTATTATAAGTAAGATGATAGAAGATATTAAGATAAACAAATTTGAATCAACGCCGAATTCTTTTACGACAATAGAAAGTCCACTTAATCCAAAGCCAACTATATTATTTCTTAAGAAAAATAAATTATAAGAAAACGCTACTATTGTGCTTCCTATAAATAATAAGATATAGCGATATATTAAATCTTGATTATTTATTTTATTTAAAAACGTATT
The DNA here is from genome assembly GCA_934149465.1 of uncultured Bacilli bacterium. Classification (GTDB taxonomy): domain Bacteria; phylum Bacillota_I; class Bacilli_A; order RF39; family UBA660; genus CAKPEZ01. Next base: position 42,148 of record CAKPEZ010000006.1, read on the forward strand.
ATATTTATTTCTCACTTTTACTTTCTTTTAAACTCCTTTCAATAAAGTCATTTAAGTTACCATCTAATACTCCATAAATATCACTTGTTTCATAGAGGGTATCATTATCTTTTACTAGCGTATAAGGACACATTATATAACTTCTTTTACCAGATCCAAAGTTAATACTAGTATTACTTTTCATTTCATTAATTGCATTATTTTGTTTTTCTAACTCCATATTGTAGAGTTTGCTTTTTAATATTTCCAAAGCTTTTTCTTTATTTTGAGTTTGACTTCTTTCGTTTTGACAAGTTACCACAGTTTTAGTTGGAATATGCGTGATCCGAACGGCGCTATCAGTAGTATTAACACTCTGGCCTCCTGCTCCACTACTATGATATACATCAATCTTTAAGTCATTATCATTTAAAACAATGTCTATATTTTGTTTTATCTCAGGAACTATATCTACTGAAGCAAAAGAAGTATGTCTTCTTTTATTTGAATCAAAAGGAGATATTCTTACTAAACGATGAATTCCTTTTTCTCCCTTTAAGTATCCATAAGCATTATTTCCATGAACAAGTATAGTAACACTTTTTATTCCTACTTCTTCTCCTGGTTGCATATCTATTTCTTCGTATTTATAGTTATTTTTGCTTAAATAACGTTGATACATTCTATATAACATCATTGCCCAATCACAAGCTTCTGTTCCTCCCGCCCCAGAATGAATCTCTAAAATGCAATCATTATGATCATATTTCCCATTAAGAAGTAATTCTAAAGAAATATTTTCAAGTCTTTTCTTAATAAGAGGATAATCTTCTTCTAGGCTTTTTTTTAACTCTTCATCCATCTCATCTTTTAGCATATTAGCTATCTCTAAACGTTCTAGAATATCTTTTTTTAATGATGAAATATCATTAGTTTCTTTCTTTAAAGATGTAACCTCATTAATAAGATTATTAGCTTCATTACGGTCATTCCAAAAATTAGGCTCATTCATCTTCTTAGTTAATTCATCTAACTTTAATTTCTTTCCATCTATGTCAAAGTGACCTCCAAACGCTATTGGTTTCTTCTAATAATTCTTGATATATTTTAATTATTTCTTGTAATTCCATTAAAATCCCACCTTACGATTTAAGTATAACAAATTTATATTTTATTGACAAGGTATTAAAAAAGGCATTCTCTTTTTTGTTTAGAATACCTTTTTACTTTTACATAGTATGTTTTACACGATCTCTTTCTTCAGCTCTTTTACCGTTGTTAAATCTTTCTACTGTACCAACTAGATAACCAGTAATACGACGGATTCTTTCAAATCCTACTCCTTCACCAACAGTTTTTTCTACTTTTACTTCATTTGTCTTTTCCATAAATATACTCCTTTTCTTATATTCTCTTTCCTAAATTATGTAACTTTTCAGTACTTATGCCTTCTCCTTCACGACGGCCACATCCAGGACAAACATCGCCAATTACTCCTACATACCCGCAAACAGGATCACGGTCAACAGGATGGTTAATAGCGGCATATCCCATATTATTTTCTTTCATTAAACGAACAACTTTCATAAATGCTTCTACATTCTTTGAAGGATCTCCATCTAACTCAATGTAAGAAATATGACCTGCGTTAGTTAAAGCATGGAATGGTGCTTCTTTCTTTATTTTATTTGCAATAGATATATTATAATATACAGGAACGTGGAATGAATTTGTATAATATTCACGGTCTGTAACACCTTTAATCTTACCATAAATAGCTCTATCAATTGCAGTAAATCTACCTGATAAGCCTTCAGCAGGGGTTGCTAACAAAGTAAAGTTAAGATTATACTTTTGACTGTATTCATCACACTTTTCACGCATATGCTTAATTATAGCGTATCCCATTTCTTCAATTTCATCACTTTCGCCATGATGTTTACCAGTTAATGCTTTTAAACATTCAGCAAGTCCAATAAATCCAATACTCAAAGTACCATGTTTTAATACTTTTCTTAAACGATCATTTGGTTTTAACTTATCCGAATCTATCCAAACCCCTTGTCCTAATAAGAATGGAAAATTATTAATTCTCTTATTACACTGAATTTCAAAACGTTCTAGTAATTGATCTTTAACTAAATCCATTAATTCATCTAACTCATTATAAAATCCTTCAATATCAGCTTCTTTATTTTCACCATTTACTATTCCATGTTTTATTCCTAAACGAGGAAGATTAATTGATGTAAACGATAAATTACCTCTTCCTGGAGTTATTGTTTTGTCTGGATCAACTACATTTCCTATTACTCTAGTACGACATCCCATATATCCAACTTCTGTACGATAATCGCCTTCTTTAATATATTGCTTATTAAAAGGTGAATCTAAGAATGAAAAGTTAGGGAATAATCTTTTAGCAGAAACACGGCAAGATAATTCAAATAAATCATAGTTTGGATCTTCTTTATTATAGTTAACTCCCTCTTTAACTTTAAAAATTGAAATTGGGAAAATAGGAGTCTCGCTGTGGCCTAATCCAGCATCAACTGCATTAAGATAATTTCTCATTACCATTCTACCTTCTGGAGATGTATCTGTTCCAAAATTAATAGAAGAAAATGGTACTTGAGCTCCTGCTCTTGAATGCATTGTATTTAAATTATGCACAAAAGCTTCCATTGCTTGATAAGTAATACGATCAGTTTTATGATAAGCTTTTTCAATAGATGTTTCAAATAAACGTCTTAACATTTCGCTATCTTTATAAAATTTTTCAAATATTTCTTTCTTAACATCAATAGTATCTATTTTATCAATTTCTTTACTAATAGTATTAATGTTTAGAAATTTACCAAATTCACTATAATCTAGTAAATCTTCTATTGTTTGTTTTAATTGTTTTTTATATGTTTTTAATACTCCAGGAGCCATGTAATAATCAAACGCTGGAATACTTTGTCCTCCATGTTGATCATTTTGATCTGATTGGATTGCGATTGCTGCTAAAGCAGAATAACTCATAATATCATTAGGTTCTCTTAAATGACCATGTCCTGTAGAAAAACCATTTTTAAATAATTTTTCCAAGTCTATTTGCATGCATGTAGTAGTACCCATTGGTAAAAAGTCCATATCATGGATATGAATGTCTCCTTCATCATGAGCAGATGAATATTTTTTCTTCATAAGATAAGCTTTAGCAAATTCTTTAGAAACAGTGCTACCATATTGAAGCATTGTTCCCATTGCTGTATCACCATCTACATTAGCATTTTCTCTTTTAGTATCATCTTCACTAGCTGACTTTAATCCTAATCCTTCGATAGTCTTTAAAAACTTATGAGTTCTTTTATCATCCATGAACATTTCTCTTGATTGAGCTCTTCTTTCACGATATTCAGAAAATGATTTATATACATCTTCATAGCCTTTTTTCTTAAGAGAATTTTCTATTAAATCTTGAATTTCTTCAATTTTAATTTTATCCTTCTTAGCTTCTACATATTCTTTATCAATAGTACTAATAACATCCTGATATATTTTTTGGATATCTTTAGTAGTATATTTACCTTCTTCATCTTCGTTAGTAATGCTATCAAAGCCTTTTTTTATTGCAACTGCTATTTTAGTTCCGTTAAATTGAGCTTTTTTACCATTTCTTTTGACTACTTTTAGTGTGTCTTGTATCTCTAGTGTATCAGTCATATTTACCTCCAATTTTCTACTTCTTAATACATCATCATTGTAGCATCATCCAATAAACCAGTCAATACGTTTTTTTAAAAAAACGTAATTCTCGTTTTTTAGATTTTTCTTTATTTTTTGTCTTTTTGTTTTTTCTTAATTTTAAGTTAAAATTCTTATAATTAAAGGGATTATCTTGCTTTTTTCTTTTTTTATTTTTTAAACTTTTTTAATAAAAAAACAATAAATATACAATAAGAGTGTTTTTTATTTTCGTGTTTTTTAGCATTTTTGGCAAGAAAAATAAGTAACATTTTTTTATATTTTAAATCTGGAATTTGATTTATATAAAAAAATATGATATGATGGAAAATATTCTTTAAGGAGGAAGAAGATTATGAGTGCAAATACTAAAGAATATGGTAATGCGGAATATGAAATTCAAAAATTATTAGAAAGCGGTTCTTATAAAACAGTAGATTTTTCTTTATTTAACAACATTAATCAAATTAAATTAAGTCCTGCTACGTTAAAACATTATCGCTTTATTTTAGAAATATACAAAGATTATCTTAAAGAAATTATGAATCTATCTTCTTTCGAAAGAAAAAAATATTTAGAAACACTTAGAAATGCTGATATCTTAGATAATCATAAATTAACTAAAGAAAACTCATTTTTGATGGAATTATACTTAAAAACTCAAGAAAATAATATTGGTGATGAAATAATTAAAAGAGCAAACGGCGCTATTTATCAAGACGGAATTAAATATATTCACTTTCTTTTAATGGAAGGGGCTTCTTCAAATAGCAAAGATCATTATAATTTTCGTTCTAATGATCACAAATTTGTTGGTGAATATATAGATGGAAAAAGAATAATTCAGTATTTTCCTTTACCATATAAAGATATAGAACTTGCAATTGAAGAAGTTTTAGCATATTATAATAATAGAAGTAATGAAAATGAAGAGACTCTGCTAATTAAACCATTTATAATTCATGGATTAATTGCTGCTCTTCAACTATTTGATGACGGGAACTCTAGATTAGCAAGATTGTTTCAGCATATAAAGTTATGGCATATGACTAATGATAGTTATAACCTAAAGTTAGATTTGCCATCTATTTATATTACTAGAAGTTCTTATCCATTTCGAGGTAAATCTAGAGAATTAATTAATAATTTGGTTGAAAACGCTGATGATGATGCTTGGAATAAATGGATTAACTTTAATCTTAACCGTTTTGAAGATCAAATTTACTATAATAACAATAATCTTCATAGTTTAAACAAATTATTAAAAAAATAGGAGGATAACGTGAAAGAAAAAGATTATAAGAAGTTCTTTAGAGGATTTTTGCTTAGTTTATGTATTACTATGTTTCTAATCATTACATTCTTTGTAATAAAATATGATAATTTAGTAATTGATCAAAGTATTTATAACTTCTTTTATAACTTTTCTTCTTCGCAAGCAACTGTAATCTTTTTAATAATTACATTCTTAGCAAGCAAGGAATTTATTATTCTAATGTGTCTTATTTTTATTTTAATATCTTTAATAAAAAGAAAATATCAAACATCCTTTCTCATCATTTTAAATATAGTTATTTCTCTTTTATTAAATCAAACTTTTAAAGCTATTATTAGGCGTGAACGGCCTTTTGAGTTAATGATAGTAAATGAAAGTGGATATAGCTTTCCTAGTGGCCATTCCATGACTGCTCTTATATTCTATGGTTATTTTATCTATTTAACTTGGGAAAGTAATCTAAAAAAAATAAGTAAAATTCTTATTACTATTTTAAACATTATTTTAATACTATTAGTTGGAATAAGCAGAATATACTTAGGAGTACACTATCCTACTGATGTAATAGGAGCATACTTTCTTGGATTATTCTATTTAATACTTTATATCAATATTACAAATAATTATATAAAAAGGAAAATCAAATAAATGACAATAAAAAAATATAAAGAAAATATCTATAATAATAAATTTCAAACATTTTTTGAATTTATAGATTATCAAAAAAATAATAATAAAAATTCGATATCAGTAAGTGATATCATTAAATATTACCGAATTTATTATAATAAATTAACTTCTCTTATTAAAGAGTATAATATTTTACTTAAAAGCATAATTAATGATAAAAAGATAAAATTGTATATTATTGGATATGAATACGACAAAAACAATTTATTAGTTGCACTTAGTAATGGTAGTTCTTCTTATAGGTTAATTTATAATCCAAAGATTTCCATTAGTAATGATTATGCCGATAAAGAATTTAGTCCTCATTTAATACTTAGTATTAAAAATATTCTTAATGAAGTAATATCTATTTATGAAGATTATAAAGATTTCTTTAGTCTTTCTATTATTGGTGCAAGTATTAACTCTAATATTATGCTAAAAATAAATTATCATGACTTAGAAATGTATCTTTCTGATGGTACTATATTAAAAAAAGGCATTAACAGTAGTAAGTTTTATTCTTTTAATGATAGAAAAGATCATTTAAAGATTCTTAAAAATAAAGATGAAGAATTTTTTAAATATATTTATATTGATATAAATAATTGTCCAAAATGGATAATCAAAGAACACTCTAAAGATAATAATACAAAAATTAAAAAAAGAATATTCTCGTTTTAAAACGGAAATATTCTTTTTTATTATTTAATTTCTTCTATTTTCATAAAGTTAGTAGATTTTTCTTCTTTATTATTAGGAAAACCACCACTTATTACTAATAAATCGCCCTTATTTAATTGAGTAAATGCTTCTGCCTTTGAAATAGAATCTGAAATTATTTCATCAGTTGAGTTATATTCTTCTGTTAATACAGGATATACTGCCCAGTTTAACGCTAAAGAACGCGCTACCTCTTCCTTAGTACATGATGCTAATATTACTGAACGAGGACGTAAATTACTTACTAAACGAGCAGTAGCGCCACTCATTGTTGCAGTTACTATTAATTTAGCATTTAAAAGATTAGCTGTTTCAACAACACTTGTTGCAATAGCTCCAGGAATATCTTTGTGAACATTATTAATATTTATATTATATTCAAGAAATTCTTCTGTTTTTTCGCAAATGCTTGCCATATATTTAACTGTTTCAATAGGATATTTACCTGTTGTTGTTTCTCCAGAAAGCATAACTGCATCAGTACCATTAAATACTGCATTAGCAATATCTGATACTTCTGCTCTAGTAGGACGAGCATTTTTTTTCATAGATTCTAACATTTCAGTTGCTACTATGCAAAATTTACCAGCATGTCTACAAGTATCAATGATTTTCTTTTGTAAAATAGGAAGCTCTTCCATTGGTGCTTCTACTCCAAGATCACCACGTGCTACCATAATTCCATCAGATACTTCTGCTATTTCTTTTATATTAGCAACCCCAGTAGTACTTTCAATCTTAGCAATTAATTTTAAATCTTCACGATTTTGTTCTTTCAAAATCTTTCTTACTTCTAGAATATCTTCTTTCGTAGATACAAAAGAAAGTGCTAAGAAGTCTCCTTCGTGTTTACAAGCATATTCGATATCCTCACGATCTTCTTCACTTATAAATGGAATATCTAGATGAACACCAGGAACACTTAAACTTTTCTTATTTCCAAGAATACCACCATTAATTATTTTGCAAGTAACTCCATCAACTTCTTTAGAAATGACCTTAATACTCATAAGTCCATTTTCTAATAAAATTATATTCCCAACTTCTAAAGAATCAAGTGCTTGAGGATGATTTACACTAAAAGCTTTATCAGTACCAAGAATACTTTCTTTAACAACTCTAATAGTATTTCCAGATGTAAGAGTAATCTCTCCGTTTTCAAGCATTCCATTTCTAAATTCTGGACCTTTAGTATCATATAAAATAGCAATCTGTTTATTAGTTAATTTGCGTACAATCTTTACAGAAGATACTACTTCCTTTCGTTCTTCTAAAGTAGCGTGTGAAAAGTTAATTCTTGCTACATTCATTCCATTTTCTACCATTTGTTTCATGATAGAAGGATCACTACTAGCAGGACCAATACTACAAATAATTTTTGTTTTTTTCATATAATCACTCCTTTTTAACTTACGTTATTTTATCATAATGATTTATTTTGTCAATATCAATTACAAAAATTATCAATATTATGATATACTTATGTATGAGTGATTATATAATAATCACATCAGAAGAAGGGAGAAATAAAAATGGAACTTAAAGGAAGTCAAACAGAAAAAAATTTATTAACTGCGTTCGCAGGTGAAAGCCAAGCTCGCAATAAATATACATATTTTGCTTCTAGAGCAAAAAAGGACGGTTTTGAACAAATTGCAGCAATTTTTGAAGAGACTGCTAATAACGAAAAAGAACACGCTAAAATGTGGTTCAAAGAATTAAACGGAGGAGAAATTCCTGCTACTGCTGAAAATCTATTAAATGCAGCAGAAGGAGAAAACTATGAATGGACTGATATGTATGCTTCTTTTGCTAAAACTGCTAAAGACGAAGGATTTGATCGTCTAGCATTTCTTTTTGAAGAAGTAGCAAAAATAGAAAAAGAACACGAAGAAAGATATTTAAAATTACTTGACAACGTAAAAGAAGAACTTGTATTTAGCAAAGATGGAGAATGTATTTGGAAATGTCGCAACTGTGGACATATCGTAATAGGTAAAAAAGCTCCTAATATCTGCCCAGTATGTGCTCATCCACAATCTTATTTTGAAATTAAAGCCGAAAACTATTAAAATAGAAGAAAAATTCTTCTATTTTTTTGTAAAGTAAAATAAAACTTTTATTTATGACAAAATATTCATTTTTAAAAAGAAAATAACTGTTATAATTAGATTGTGGTGATTAGTTTGAAAAAATTTTATCCTTATTTATATTGCTTAATTATATCTATATTATTTATTTTTATTGCAAGTAAATGCTCTATCTTATATCAAATAAATGACTGGGTAGATGCCAATGCTTTTTTTACAGTAGGAAAATCTATGATGAGAGGAATTGTTCCATATCAATCCTTATTTGAACAAAAAGGTCCTATATTATATTTCATATATGGAATAGGTTCTTTAGTATCATATAAATCTTTCTTTGGAGTATTCCTTTTAGAAATAATTTCTTTTTCGTTTTTTCTATATTACGCTTATAAAATATTAATTTTATATACCAAGAAGGAAAATGCTTATTTTATTATTCCTATATTAAGCTTACTTGTTGTTTCTTTAAAAGCTTTTACCCACGGAGGAAGCGCTGAAGAATTTTCTCTCCCATTTCTAATGTATTCTTTTTATAAATTAATTTTATATTTAAAAGAAGAAAACTCATCAAATATTAGCATAAAAGATTTATTAATAAATGGTTTAATAGCAGGTATTATTCTTTTAATAAAATATACTTTACTGGGTTTTTGGTTTGGATTTATGCTAATAATTATTATTAGATTGATTAAAGATAAAAAATATCAAGAAGTTATTTTAAAAAGTTTAATATTTTTACTTGGAATGATTATTGCGTGTTTACCATGGCTTATCTACTTTGGAGTTAATGGCGCTATTAAAGACTTTTTTGATGTATATTTTCTTATAAATATTAAATTATATCCTAACAAAATGCCATTTATTTTAAAATTAAAAACTACTTTATCTTTAATCATTCAAAATTTATTTGGTGTTAGTACATATTTATTCTTTATAGTAGGAGGATTTTCTCTATTATTTATCAATAAAGAAAAAAAGTTATTATATTTAGTAATTACCTTATTAACAACTGCCTTCTTTATTTATATAGGGGGTACTAATTATCATTATTATTCTCTTATAATTGCCCCTTTTATTATTATTGGAATAATTTCTTTATTAAAAACTAATATTAACATTGAAATAAAAAGATATTCTATTATTATTTGTATTTGTCTATCTTTAATTGGAACATACTATCTATCTAATAATACTACTATGATTAAATTAAAAAAAGAAAATTATGCTCAATATCGTTTTAATGAAATAATAAAGCAAGATAAAAATCCCACTTTATTAAATTTTGGATTTTTAGATGGCGGATTCTACACAGTATCCGGAATATTACCTAATAGTTATTATTTTATGAAGAATAATATTTCTTATAAAAATTATCCCAAAATGTTAGATGAACAAATAAACTATATAAAAAATAAACAGGTATTATATGTGGTTACTAAAGAATCTGCTACATATAGAAAATATAAAAATGAAATAGAAAGCAATTATTTATTAATAGATCAATTTACTCAAAAATATCAAAATAAAAATGTAACTTATTATTTATATCGTCTTGGAAGCTAGAAGGCTTCTTTTTTTATATACCAATTATTTACAAATTACCCTTATGGGGTATATAATTATAAAAGAAAAAAGAGAAATACAAAGAATACAGGTAGGAAGTATAGAGAAATATTAATTCAGTTAGTATCAGTAACTAATGCTACTAAAAGGCTTGATAATTATATTTTAGAAAATCACTTATATTCATGTATTACTAATGAATTTAAAAACGGAAATCTAGATGTTTTAGATGAAGCATCTAACTTATCTTAAAGATTTCAACAATATTACATAGGAGGATTTATGAAAACAGAAAAAAATATTTTAATTGCTTTTATCTTGAATTTAATTTTTTCTTTATTTGAATTTTTTGGAGGAGTTTTTACTAATAGTATTGCGATTATATCAGATGCTATTCATGATTTAGGGGATGCTCTTAGTATTGGAGTTTCTTATTTTCTAGAAAGAAAAAGTAAGAAAAAACCTAATAATGAATATACATATGGTTATATTCGTTATTCTCTTCTAGGTGCTTTTATCACTACTGTTATTCTAGTATCTGGTTGTATCTTTGTAATATATAGTTCTATAAAAAGACTATTTGTGCCAGAAGTTATTAATTATGATGGAATGATTATTATTGCTATTATTGGATTTGTAATTAATTTAGGAGCAGCTACTCTTACTAAAGATGGAAATTCTCTTAACCAAAAAGCAGTTAACCTTCATATGTTAGAAGATGTATTAGGGTGGGCCACTGTATTAGTAAGTTCTATTTTAATAAAATTTACTAAACTACCACTTTTTGATAATTTAGCATCTCTTGGAGTTGCAATATTTATCTTGATAGGAGCACTAAAAAATCTAAAGAATATTACTGATCTATTCTTAGATAAAGTTCCTAAAGATATAGATGTAACTGAAATTCTAGAGCTCGTTAAAGAAATTCCTGGGGTAATTGATGTTCATCATATTCATTTATGGAGTCTAGATGGTAATAGTAATTACGCTACTATGCATATAATTACTGATAGTAAGAATCAAAGTCTATTAAAAGAAGAAATAAAGAATGAATTAAAAGAACATGGTATTGCTCATACGACAATAGAAATAGAAAATAAAAAAGAAAAGTGTCAAGAGCATGAATGCAATATTAAGTTAGATAATAATTTACATCATCACCATCATCATTAAAAGAGACGATCATAATATTGATCATCTCTTTTTTATTTAAAATGAACGTAGTTAAATCCTATTTTTTTATAAATATCATAGGCTCGTGGCAATTTTAATAGTCTAGCAAATATTAAATTATAAAATTCATCAAATAAGATAATTGAACAAAGAGTAATACTCATTATCATGAATGACTTTTTATTCATTTTTTTAGCTAAATTAAAGCAAAATGGTACTATAACATAGATTAATAAAAGACTAGAAATTCCAAAGAAAAAAGCGCTTCTAAAACAAACAAATCCACCAATATTCCCGAAATTTAATATTTCTTGATTATAGTTCCAATACCTAGCACCGTCTTTAAAAAGATACACTCCAAGTCCAGATAAATATTCAAGTATTCCACAAGCAAAAAAGCTTATAAGAAACACTTTTAGTGGTTCTTTTCTTTTTTTATAAGTTAAATAATATATCATCATTGAACCTGTTGCATATATATTAATCCACGGTAAAAAGTTACCTCCTCGCCAGTAAAATTCTTTCATACCACCATTAAAATAATAAAAAATAAATTCATAAATAAAGCCAAAAACTCCAGCAATTACAATAATTAAACAAAATATCCCAAGTAATGTCTTTTTATCAAAATCATGATCTTTATTAAGATAATCTTCATACTTTTTCTTCACACTTCTTTTACTCCTATTTTTCAATTATAGCATGTGTGTCATCATTTTATCAATATTAATTTAAAAATATCATTAAAAAAAGTGTATTATTTATAGATAGTACACTTCTTGATAAAGATAAAAAACGAACTATAAAAGTTCGATTCATTTCAATGGATGATTTCTTTGTAAAACACAAAAAAATCAATCTTTCGATTGATTCTATATATCAAGTTCAAACTAAATAGTTCGAACAGATTCG
>CAKPEZ010000007.1 GCA_934149465.1 uncultured Bacilli bacterium
TTAAAACTTAATGATGAAGTTGAAATCGTTGGTTTAAAAGATACTAAGAAAACAGTTGTTACTGGTATTGAAATGTTCAGAAAACAATTAGACTATGCTGAAGCAGGAGATAATGCCGGAGTATTACTTCGTGGTATTGCTCGTGAAGAAGTTGAAAGAGGACAAGTACTTGCTAAACCTGGTACTGTTACACCTCATAAGAAATTTAAGGCACAAGTTTATGTATTATCTAAAGAAGAAGGCGGACGTCATACTCCATTCTTCAGTAATTATAGACCTCAATTCTACTTCAGAACTACTGATGTAACTGGTGTTGTAGAACTTCCAGCTGGTGTAGAAATGGTTATGCCTGGTGATAACGTTGAAATGACAGTTGAACTAATTGCTCCAATCGCAGTTGAAAACGGAACTAAGTTCTCAATTCGTGAAGGTGGACGTACAGTTGGTGCTGGTAACGTTACAGAAATTATTAAATAATTAATAATAATATAAAAGATCTTGGTTTGATTCAAGATCTTTTTTTTGTTCATAAAAAAAGAAGTAAAAATTTTATTTTTGAATTTTACTTCTTAAGTGCATTATATTATAGAATATACTATATAAAGGAGAATTTATTATTAGATCAAATTCACCAGGATATTCTACTACTTTGCTGTTAAAGCCCATTTTAGAAAAATATAAGCCATAATATTTGTTGTTTTCTTTGTTCATATTGCCGCTTATTTCTCCTAGATTAAATAGAGTATATCCTTCTTTCATATATTTTTTTATGATTTCCCATTTTAGAAAGTAAGAAGAGTGAACTTCACGTAATTTTTCTTCATATCCGTCAATAAAGAAAGTTATTTCTTTATTGTTCTTGATAATTGCACAAGTACCAACGATAAGTCCATTAGGAAATTTACTATAAATATTAGTTGCGTTTACTATTTCTTTTTTATACTTTTGAAGTACTTTATCAGAGACTAGTTTCTTATTAATTAGTTTTCTGTTTTGATTATTACTTTCAACGATCTTTTGATATAAGTAATTATTTTTCTTAAATTCTTCTCTTTCTAAGTAACGATAATTATTTACATATATTTGAGGATCGATTTTAGCAAAATATACTTCAAAGCTATTTTGATTATTGTTATAGATATTGAAATAACTTTGGATATCTTCTTTAGTAAGTTTAGTTTTTTTGGATATTAAGCTATAAAATAAATCTAGGTTATTAATATCTCCTTTATGAATGGTTATTCCCATATTTAAACTATTTTGAATACTTCTTTTTACGTTACGACTTACTTTTTTAAAAGTATCTTCTAAGGAATCTTTATTAGTATTTAGATAAACGTAATATCTAGAATTATGAGTTTCAAAATAGTTATTAAATCCTAAATGATTATAACCGAGTCTCTTTAGAAAAGGCATAATATTTTTGTTTTGGTAAATAATTTTCTTTTCTTTATTATAAATTTGATATGGAATTAGAGGATCTAGTTTTATAAAAACAAATTTTCTTTCCTTTAGATATTCTTTTAATTTATTTGTAAACGTGGTAAGTAATTCTTCGTTGTTGTAATCAATTAAAAATCCTTTTGGAGAATATCCATATAAGTATTTACCTTTTAATTTACTTATAAGTAATAGAGTAGCTGCTAGTAAATTATTTTGATCATCAATTAAACCAAGATATAATTTTTGATTATATTTACTTTCTAGACGTTTAGCGTTTTCTACAGTTTGATAGATATTTCTATTACTGTGAATATATGAATAATTTCTAAATTGCCTTTCTTCTAATTCAATTATTTCCATTCAAATCACCTTTCATTTAAATATTATATCATTTCTTTTTTAATATGTAAATTAGGGGATAATAGTAATTTTTTTATGTTTAAGTTATATTTTTCTGTAATTTACCCATAATTATATTATAAATTATAAAGGAAAGGGTGATATTTTTTATGAAAGATAATGTTAAAGTTGTACAGTATGGATGTGGAAAGATGAGCGTATTTACTATTCGCTATCTAATTGATAATGGTTATCATATTATTGGAGCATTTGATATAAATCCTAAAATAATTGGTTTAGATATTGGGGATATTATTGGTTCTGATAAAAAGGGTATTAGTGTAAAAGAGGCAAGTGAAGTAGAAGAATTTTTTAAAGAAAATAAACCTGATGTATGTATAGTTACTACGATGAGTTTACTTAAAGATATAGAAGATATTTTAATATTATGTGTTAAGTATGGAGTAAACGCTATTACTACTTGTGAAGAAGCTTTTTATCCATTTAATTCTTCTCCTAGTTTAACTAAGGAAATAGATGAGCTTGCTAAGAAGAATGATTGTACTATTACTGGTACTGGATATCAAGATGCTTCTTGGGGTAATTTAATATCTACTATTGTTGGGACTAGTCATAAAGTTGTTAAAATAAAAGGAAGTAGTAGTTATAATGTTGAAGATTATGGAATAGCGCTTGCTAAGGCTCATGGAGCAGGTCTTACTAAGGAAGAATTTGAAAGAGATATTGCTTCTTCTGATAATATAAGTGAAGAAGAAAGGAATTCTTTAATTCAAAAAGGAAAGTTCTTACCTAGTTATATGTGGAATGTTAATGGCTGGCTTTGTGATAAGTTAAATCTTCATGTAATAAGTCAAGAACAAAAATGTATCCCTATAATTGCAGATGTTTCTGTTTCTTCTTCTACTTTAAATATGGCTATTGAAAAGGGAATGGTTAGAGGAATGAGTGCTTTAGTAATAACTAAGACTAAAGAAGGAGTTACTTTAGAAACTGAATGTATTGGTAAAGTATATACTAAGGAAGAATTTGATTCTAATAATTGGGAAGTTCTCGGTGAGCCAAATACTAATATGGTTATTAATCGCCCTGATACTGTTTCTCTTACTTGTGCT
This sequence comes from uncultured Bacilli bacterium, assembly GCA_934149465.1. Lineage (GTDB taxonomy): Bacteria > Bacillota_I > Bacilli_A > RF39 > UBA660 > CAKPEZ01. Next base: position 2,916 of record CAKPEZ010000007.1, read on the forward strand.
GCTTTGGTTAATAGAATAGATGATCTTTTAAGAAGCGAAAGTGGTTTTGTTCCAACTTCTAGGATGGGTGAGTTAGAAAATAAAAACTTACTTATTAAGTAAAAATTTTACTTACATTAAAATTTTTTGGGTGATATAATTAACTAGAAAGGAATTACTTTTTAGGTATAATTATGTTTAGTGAGAATGATTATATTATTTATTATAGAGATATTTGTCTTATTAAGAAAATAGAAGATAATTATTATTGTTTATCTCCTATTTTAGATAGTTCTTTAATAATTAAGATTCCTCTTAATAAGAATAACGTTTTAAAAAAGATTCTTAGTAAGAAAGAAGCTTTATCTTTGATAGAAAAAATTCCTTCTATTAATATTATTAGTGATACTAAGAAATTTGTAATAGATGAAGTATCTAAATTAATGAAATAACCCTAAAAATACGTTTAATAAGAAATAACTTTTAATAAAACAAGCTTTTTTTCATATTATTTAAAGAAGGTGGTAATATGAAGAAAATACTTGTTTTATTTTTTTTATTTTTATTATTAAGTCCTTTAAAAGTAGAAGCTTCTTTAGATAGTGCTTCTTCTTATATACTTATGGATATGGATACTAAGAGAGTACTACTTACTAAAGATCCTCACGAAAGAAGATTGATTGCTTCTATTACTAAGATTATGACTTCCATAGTAGCACTAGAAAGTAATAAATTAGATGATATTATTAAAGTAGATGATTCAATATTAAAAGCAACTGGTTCTGGGATTTATATTGAAGTTGGAGAAGAGATTACTTTAAAAGATTTATTATATGGACTTATGCTTAGAAGTGGGAATGATGCTGCGATTATGATAGCAAATTATGTATCTGGTAGCGAGGAAGAGTTTGTAAATAAGATGAATGAGAAAGCTAAAAAGCTTGGTATGAATAATACTTTTTTTGTTAATAGCAGTGGTTTAGATAATGGAAAAACAGGTAATTATTCTACTTGTTATGATATGGCTTTATTAACTAGTTATGCTATGCAAAATGAAGAATATCGTAAGATTGTTAGTACTAAAAAATATGTTGTTAAGACTAATTATAAAACTTATATTTGGCATAATAAGAATAAACTATTAAGTTTAGATTATGTTAATGGAGGAAAGACAGGATTTACTAAAAATGCTAGAAGAACTTTAGTTACTACAGCTAATCTTAATAATATGAACTTAGTTGTAGTTACTTTAAATGATCCTGATGATTGGGATACTCATAAGAAGTTATATAATTATGCTAAAGAAAATTATCAAAGTTATTTTGTATTAAGTAAGAAAAGCTTTAAAGTAGTAGATGATCTTTATTATGATGATTTATATATAAAAGATAATCTTTATTTAACTTTAAAGCCTAAGGAAGCAGATAAACTTATAAATAAGATTTTTTTAGAGAAAAAGAAATATTATAAAAACGATGAGATAGTTGGTAGATCAGAGATTTATCTTGATAATAAGCTACTTACAAAGATTAATATTTATGTTAAAAAAAAAGAAAAATTACCTAAGAAAAATTTCTTTGAAAAAGTTATAGAGTGGGTGAAATCTTGGTAAACTATTTATGGGGGATATTTATTATTTTAGGAATATTATATAGCTTTTTAACTGGTAATACTGATAATATGAATAGTGTTATTCTAGATACTGGGAAAGATGCTTTAAAGCTTCTTCAGAATATATTTCCCTTAATGTGTTTATGGCTTGGAGTTATGAATATTGCTTTAAAGAGTGGATTATTAGAATCACTTGCTAGAAAGTTAAGGCCTATTTTAAAAGTAATATTTCCAGAAATACCAAAAGATCATGAAGCACTTTCTTTTATAGCATCTAATATTATTGTAAATATGGTTGGCCTTGGTAATGCTGCAACTCCTTTTGGATTAAAAGCAATGAAATCTTTAAAAGAATTAAATGATAATCAAGATATAGCATCTAGAAGTATGATAACTTTTTTAGTAATAAATACTTCTAGTGTAACTTTAATTCCTACTACAGTAATTACTTTAAGATTATTAAATGGTAGTACTAATCCAACAGAGATTCTTAGTATTTCTATTTTAGTTACTGTTTTATCTTGTTTATTAGGACTTTTAATAGATAGATTATTTTATTATTTATGGAGGAAAAAAGCATGAATATTTATATGATAATTATTCCTTTTATTATATTATTTATTATTATATATGGCTTATATAAGAAAATAGATATCTATGATCTTTTTATAGAAGGAAGTAAAGAAGGACTTAAAATGACGTTTAATCTTTTTCCTTGTATATTAGGAATGCTTCTTGCAATTAATATATTAATAAAAAGTAATTTACTTATGGATATTTTAGAAAGTTTAAACTTTTTATTTAAAGTACTTCCTTTTCCTAAAGAAGTATTTCCTCTTATGATTATGAGACCTATTTCAGGAACAGCATCTTTAACTATTTTAGATAATCTTTTAAAAAGTTATGGACCTGATAGTTATATTGGAAGACTTGCTTCAATCTTACAAGGAAGTACGGATACTACTATTTATATATTAGGATTATACTTTGGAAGTATAGGAATAAAGAAAACAAAATATGCACTTCCAGTAGGTCTTTTAAGTGACATTGGAAGTGCATTATTAGCGTCTTTCTTTGTTAGAATATTCTTTTAATCTAGATTATTTTCATTATTGTTTTCTTCTTTAGATGAATCTTTACAATCAGGACTGTTACAATTTAATTCATCACTAGAATTACAATGACAATCATTACAATTACAATCAAGATTTTTTTTGTTTTCTTTTATCTTACTTGAATTTTCTTTCTTTTTCATTTTTTCATCCTCCAATATTATTCTTTACTTAATTTAAAAAAAATATACAAAAACTCTTAAAAAAAATAAAAAGAATAGGGAAGAATATGTTATAATATAGCATATGAAAAAGGAAGTGATTAACATGGAAATAAATGTAGGAATATCTAATCGTCATGTGCATTTAACTCGTGAAGATTTTATTACTTTGTTTGGAAGTGAAGAAGCATTAAAAAAAAGAAACGATTTAACTCAAAAAGGAGAATTTGCTTGTCTTAATGAAGTTTCTTTAAGAACTGATAAATTTTTTCTTGCAGGAGTTAGAGTACTTGGTCCTTTTAGACCATATACACAAGTAGAAATATCTGTAACAGATTCTTATAAATTAGGAATAACTTGTCCAGTTAGGGATTCTGGAGACTTGGAAGGCGCTACTTCTATTACTATTTGTGGTCCGTATGGAGCTGTTGTAAGGAATGCTGCTATTATTGCTAATAGACATATACACGTTCCAGTAGATAATGAATATGGTCTTAAAAACGGAGATATAGTTAAAGTAAAAGTGCTTGGAGAAAAAGGTGGTATTTTAAATAATGTTCATGTAAAGGCTAAAGATAGCTATGTCCCAGAACTTCATTTAGATACTGATGATGCTAACGCTCATTTACTTAAAAATAAAGATAAAGTAATTATTATAAAAGAAGATGATCAAGATGAAAAATAATAATTTTCAGAGTAGTTTATCGATGAATACAAGAATATACTCTACTGATTTATATAGATATATGGCAAAAGTTTTTTCTGCTTTTGAAGGAAGAGAATATGACTATTATAAAGTTTATCTTACTGATCAAGTAGGATTTGGAACAAAAAAATATTGCTATCATCTTTTACTTACTAAGAATGTTAAAAATATGAATATAGAATTAAAAACTATTCAAGATCTTAATTTGATTAAACAATATTCTGGTGATGATGAAGTAATTGTTCTTTCTTTAAAAGATAGACAAGTATTAAATTTACTTGATGATAATTTAAATATTAATGCTGATGAATATATTTTAAGTAAATATCCTTATTTACAGTTTGTTCTTTTAGATTTGGCTAATATTTTGGTTGAAAATTATGGAAGTGTTAGTTATACTAAGCTAGCTCGTGATATTAATAATACTTATAATGATCAAATTATTGAAAGAAAAAAACAAATTGAGGAAAATCAAAAAAGTAAATTAGCAGAAATGCGTAAGAATGATGAAGAAATAAAGAAACTTATTAAATATGTAGAATCTTTAAATCTTCCAGAAGGAGATAAACTTTCAATTAAGTATAACTTAGAAAAGAGAATTAAGATTAGGAGGCCAAATAATGCTTAGTAGTGAAGATATATTACATGTAGCAAGATTAGCTCATCTTTCTATTAAAGATGAAGAAATAGAAACTTATAAAAAAGAATTAAATGCAATATGGAATGATGTAAATAAAATAAATTCTTTAGAAGAAATAAATACAGATATTCTTATTAGTCCAACTGAAAATAAGGATATAGCAAGAGAAGACGTGAGCGAAGAGATGATTTCAATAAAAGAGCTTAAAGTTAATGCTCCTAGTACTAGTGGTAATTTTATAAAGGTAGTGAAGGCTTTAAATGACTAAGTATTTGTACCTTCCTTTAGAGGAAATAAATAATTTATTAAGAACTAAAAAAATTAAACCAATTGACTTAGTACGTGAGAGTTTTGATAGAATTAAAGAAAATAAAGAATTAAATGCTTTTATTACTTTAAATGAAGAAGATGCGATTAAAGAAGCTATTCGTTTAGAAAGTGAAGAAGTAGATAATCTTTTATTTGGTATTCCAATTGCAATTAAAGATAATATTATAACTAATAATCTTAGAACTACTTGTGCTTCTAAGATGCTTGATAATTTTATTCCAATATATGATGCTACGGTTGTAAAAAAGATTAAAGCGTGTAAGATGATTATTATTGGTAAGACTAATATGGATGAGTTTGCTATGGGTTCTACAGGAGAGACTAGTTATTATAAGCCATGTTTAAATCCGTGGAATTTAACTAAGACACCAGGAGGATCTTCTTCTGGAAGTGCTTCTAGTGTTAGTATGCGTATTTGTCCATTTGCTCTTGGAAGTGATACTGGGGGAAGTATTCGTCAGCCATCTTCATTTTGCGGAATAGTAGGACTTAAGCCTACTTATGGAAGAGTTAGTCGTTATGGCTTAGTAGCGTTTTCTTCTTCATTAGATCAAATTGGTCCAATGACTAGGAATGTTTATGAGAATGCTCTTCTTCTTAATGCTATTAGTGGAGAAGATGAAAATGATTTAACTTGTTCTAATCGTAAAGAGGATTTTACTTCTTTAATTGGCCAAGATATAAAAGGAATGAAAATTGCTATTCCTAAATTTTATATAAGTGATGTAGTTGATAAGAGGATAAAAGAAAAGCTAGATAATGTAGTTAATATTTTAAAAGAAAATGGTGCTAGTGTTTCATATATAGATATTAATGATTTAGAGTATGCTATTACTTTATATCAAATAATTGCTTTGGGAGAAGCTAGTTCTAATTTAGCAAGATTTGATGGAATTAGATATGGCTATCAAACAAAGAATTATCAAAATTTAGAAGAATTATATTTTAATACTAGAAGTGAAGGCTTTGGTAAAGAAGTAAAAAGAAGAATAATGATTGGAAGTTATGTTTTAAGTGGAGAGAATGCTAATGTGTATTATTTAAAAGCATTATCTTTAAGAAAAAAATTAAGAGATAACTTTAAAAGAGTATTTGAGACTTACGATTTAGTAATTGGCCCTGTAACTACTTCTCTTCCTCATACTATTGGAAGTGATGAAAATAATCTTCTAAAAAGCTTTTATGATGATTTATTTACGATTCCTGTTAATATGGCAGGACTTCCTGGAATGAGTTTACCTATGGGATTTATTGAAAATATCCCAGTTGGCGTTCAGATTATTGCTGATAGTTTTGATGAAAAAACTATTTATAAATTAGCATCTTTCTTAGAAAAGAAGCTTGATTTAGATTTAATTCCTAATAAAGAAGGTGATCATTATGAATAATTATTTGCCTACTATTGGAATGGAAGTTCATTGTGAACTTAAGACTAATTCTAAGATGTTTTCTGCTTCTCTTAATGGTTATGGAGAAAATGCTAATACTAATATTAATGTAATTGATTTAGGTTATCCTGGAACTTTACCTAAGTTAAATAGAATGGGAATAGAGTTTGCTTTAAAAGCAGCACTTGCTCTTAACTGTAAAATTAATAAAGAGATGCACTTTGATAGAAAGAATTATTTCTATCCTGATTTACCTAAAGGGTATCAAATTACTCAAAATTTAACTCCAATAGGATATGATGGATATATTGAAATAGATTTAGATGGTACTAAGAAAAAAATTGGAATAGAAAGAGTTCATATTGAAGAAGATACTTGTAAGAGTATTCATGATCAAAATTATACTTATCTAGATTTTAATAGAGCAGGAGTTCCTTTAATAGAAATCGTTACTAAACCAGATATTACTAATGATAAAGAAGCTTGTTTATATTTAACTAAATTAAGAGAAATACTTTTATATTTAGGAGTATCTGATGTAAAGATGGAAGAGGGAAGTATGCGCTGTGAAGCGAATGTTTCTGTAAGAAAAAGCATTTCTGATCCTCTAGGAACTAAAATAGAAATAAAAAATATTGGTTCTATTAGTGCAGTTGGAAGTGCGATTAACTATGAAATAGAAAGACAATCTTCTCTATTAGAAGAAGGAAAAACTTTAAAAGAAGAAACAAGACGTTTTGATGAACTTACTAAGACTACTATTTTGATGAGAACTAAAGAAACTGGGAATGAATATAGATATTTTCCTGAACCAGATATTCCTTTTTATCATTTAACTGATGATTATATTAAGAAAATAAAAGAAGAACTTCCTCTTCTTCCAGAACAATTACTTGATATATATCGTTCTAAAAATATTAATGAATCTAATATAAAAATAATTCTTGGTAATATGGAATTATCTTCTTATTTCAATAAATTATTAGATACTGATATTGATTTATCAGTAGCGTCTAATTTATTAACTGGAGATATTCTTGGCTATTTAAATAAAAATAATATTAAATTAGTCGATGTAAAAATGGATGAAGATAATTTTAAGAACTTAGTAACTAAAGTAAGTAAGAAAGAAATATCTTCTAAAGTATGTAAAGAGATCTTACCTATTATGTTAGAAACTAATGAAAATATTGATGAAATAATAAAAAAACAAGGATTAACTGAAATAACTGATGAAAATGTATTACGTGATTTAATTAATAATCTTATTAATCAAAATGAATCCGTAATAGCAGACTTTAAGGATGGAAAAGATAGACCTATTAAATTTTTAATGGGCTTAGTAATGAAAGAGACTAAAGGAAAAGCTAATCCACCTGTTGCAAATAAAATATTAATAGAAGAGCTTAAGAAAAGATAAGCTCTTTTTTTATGCTTTCTTCTAGTGAATATCAAGTTATTCTTACATATTATAGGGTGTATAAGAAAGAAGGTGAAAAAAATGAATATAACTGATGACAAGGTAAGTGGAATAAATAAGATTACATTAACTAATTCTTTAAAAGGCTCTCTGCTTTATTTAAAGCTTTCTTTAAATAATACAACTACTATTCCTGATAGCAATAATCTTATTATCTATGTAGATAAAGAAGATAATGATAATCCTAGCAATGAGAGAAAAGAATTTGTGTTTGAGTTAGATCGTCCATTATCTTACTATAATGAAGTAAGTGATGAATTTTATTTAAAATTAGAAATGAATAACTCTAAAATAATAGATAATTCTCTGATATTAAGAAAAATTCTTAATAATAGTATATTAGATAATGCAGAAGAAGAAGCACTTGAATACCAAAATATAACTTTATTTGAAGGAATTAATTATCTTTATACCAATTATGATAATATTAATATTGAAGTAATTTATCCTAAGAATAATGATTTAAATAATAGATATGTAACTTATAATTCATTATATAATTTATCACTTGATAATAAAGATGAAGATAATTATTTTACTGTTACTTATGATTTAGTTAATTTAGAACTTAATAATTTGAATGTTTCCTGTATTACTTCTACTAATAATAAATTTAATTTAGATAGTAATGGAAATTTGATTGTTAATAGCATTATTGCTAATGAAGGAATTATTAATAATGAGGGAATATGTAATTTGATATATCCTGTTGGTTCTCTTTATTTCTCTATAAATAATACTAATCCTAGTACTTTATTTGGTGGTACTTGGGTAAACTTTGGAGAAGGAAAAACTTTAATAGGTGTTGATCAAAATGATCCTAATTTTAATAATTCTTTATTAGAAGGTGGTGAGAAAGAGCATACTCTTTCAGTAGAAGAAATGCCATCTCATTCTCATAATGAAAAATTACCTGATAGTTACCGAATAGGTGTATCTGGAGGAGCAGGCGCATATCTTTCAGATGCTACTAATCCATTAACTCCCTATGCTGGATCTTGCTACGATAGTGCTTATACTACTACTAATACTGGTAGTAGCGCTCCTCATAATAATCTCCCACCTTATATTACTGTTTTTATTTTTAAAAGAATATCTTAAAGAGCAATTAATAAAAAATTGCTCTTTTTGTTATAAAGGCACTTTCTAATATTACTAATTTTTATACAATAAAATGAGGTGATAGATAGAAAGTATGCATGTTATTAAAAATTATCTTAATACAGAAAAAGAACTTAATTCAATAAAATTAAGATTATCTCTTTTAGAATTATATGAAAAGAAAATAAAAGAAGAAAAAATTTCTTTAGAAAAATTAAGTCAAGACTTAGAAAAACTATTACAAAAGATGGACAACCACACAAAAGAACTATCTGGAATAGAAAATGAATTATATTATCAGATAGTAGTAAGAAAACTCAATGTTACTAAAGCAGTTGATTTTGTAGCATATAAAGAAAATAAAGATCCATCTACTATTTGGAAATTATATTATCCAAAAGTAAAAAAGAAAATTAATGAATTAAATTCTATTTTATCTAGCGAAAGTCAAGTTAGCATCTGAATACCTTAAATTAGAGGTGATAAGATGAAAGAAATAGAACTCAAAAATAAACGTCAAAGACGAGAAAAACAGTTCTTACAAGAAGATGGTAGCGTTATCTTAAAACTTTATAATGAAGATATTCATTTTAAAAAGAATGATCGTTATGAAGAGATAGATAATACTCTTATCTTAAAGGGAAATTCTTATATTAATAAGGCAAATAATTATCAAGTTATTTTTAACCGTGATAATAATACTAATGAATTATACGAGATAAAGAAAGATAATTATTATATAAGTTTTTCTTTAAAAAATATAAAAAATAAAAAAGTAGTAAAAAAGAGGACTTCTTCTTCTTTAAAATACCTAAATGCCTTAAAAGATGGAGATATTGAATACTTAGTTCAAAATCATAAAATAAAAGAAAATATTATTTTAAAAAAGAAAAATAATAATTTAGAAGAAATTTCTTTTTATTTAAAAACTAATTTAGATTTATCTTTTAAAGATGGAAAGATAAATGCTTATTTAGAAGAAAATAATATTTTTTCTTTAGATGCTCCTTATATGATAGATAAAAATAATAATAAATCATTAGGAGTATCTTATGAACTATTAAAAAAAGAGGATTTTTATGAATTAAAGATAAAGTTAGATAGATCTTGGCTTTTAGATTCTAAAAGAAGTTATCCAGTAATAATTGATCCTACTATTACGGTTAATGAAAATAATGAAGTTTTTGATACTTATATTTATCCTGGAGATACTAACGTAAATAGAAATAGCTTTGATATTTTAAAAGTTGGCGTAGAAAGAATTGATAATCAGGATATTGTTAATAGAGCTCTTTTAAAATTTAATTTACCGGTAATTGGAACTGGTTCTCAAATAGAATCTGCGATTGTTCATTTAGTTGAATATCCATATTTTCTTGGAGGAAGAGTTCATGGATTAATAAGTGTTCATAGATTAACTTCTTCTTTTGATGAAAGTACTGCTAACTGGGAGAATATGCATGATAAGTATGATCCAATAATAGAAGATACTTTTTATGGTGGAAGAAGCTATATGACAGGTAGTGGAGAAGTAAATGATCCATCCATTACCGAGTTTAATATTACTAATTTAGTAAAGAAATGGTCTTCTGGTACTCCTAATTACGGAGTTATGCTTAAAATGTATGATGAAGTTTATATGGGAGAAGAGTTTCCTGCTTTCTTTTCTAAAGATAATGTTGTTACTGGTGATAATCCTGCTCCATTTTTAGAGATTAAATATCGTAATCAAAATGGACTAGAAGAATATCTTTCTTACCATGAACAATCTTTAAACAATGGTAAAGTCTATATTAATGAATATAATGGAAATCTAACTTCTTTATTTCAAGTCGGATATACTCTTGGTTCATCTAATAATATAAGTCTATACATGGTTTATAATACGAATGATGTTATTACTTCTTTTGATCTTTCTTATGGACTTGGATTAAGATTTAATTTTCATCAAATGATAAAAGAAACTACTATTGATAATGTTTTATATTTTGAATATATTGATGAAGATGGAACAAGTCATTTCTTTAAAGAAATAGATGGTATTTATAAAGATGAAGATAACTTACATTTAACTATTAATAAAGTAGGAGATAATTATTATTTAAATACTAAAGATAATTCTAAATTATATTTTATTAAAAGTAATAATATTTGGCTTTTAAAAGAAATTATTGATAATGAAAATAAGAAAATTATCTTAGAATATGATGATAATAAAAGACTTATTAAAGTTACTGATATAAGTGGAAATATCATTAATATTGTATATGCTAATAATAAGATTACTATTAAAAATATCGATAAAGATATTATCTTAAATTATTCTAATAATAAGTTAACTTCTATTACGGGCTCTAATAGTACTACTAGTATTCTTTATAATGAAAATAATTTAATTAAAAAGATTATTGATACTGATGGTAGAAGTTATACTTATGAATATTATTCTTCTCCTTTTAAAGTATCTAAGATTACTGAATATGGAATAGATGATGTAGAAGGAGAAAGCATTGGCTTTGAATATAATTTCGATTCTACAACGATTACAGATAATAAAGATCGAACTACTACTTTAACTTTTAATTCTTATGGTAATGTTGAAAACGCTACTTCTTTAAAGAAAGGTTCTTCTTTAAAAAAAGCATATGGTAAGTATTATGGATGGGGAAGTACTAGTCAAAATAAAAATCAATTACTAAAAGAAGATCCTACTATTGGGTATGTAAAGAATTATTTAACAAATACTTCTTTTGAAGCAGATGATCTTTTATTTACTTTAGATGAAAATATTAATTATAGCTTTTCTAACACTTTTTCTAAAACTGGTAATCGCAGTTTAAAGTTAGAATCTTTAACTGATAATAAAGAATTATATCAAAATATTTCTTTAGAAAAAGGAAATACTTATACATTTAGCTGTTATTTAATAAATGAAAAGAAAGTAACAATAAAATTATCTTATACTAATTCTTTAAATGAAATAGTAGAGGCAAGTACTAATGTAGATTATTCTAATTCATTATTTAATCGCTACAAGGTTAGTCTTAATTATGAAGAAGATGCTCTTAGTGATTTAAAAATTAGTTTTATCATGAAGGAAGCAGGCTATTTATATATTGATGATATTCAGTTAGAAGAAGGAGAAGTTGCAAATTATTATAATTTAATAGAAAATTCTGATTTTTCTAATGGCCTTACTGGATATCAAGCTACTGCTAAAAAAGCTAATCAATCGGAAATAACTTATTTACCAGATAGATTTGAAGTTATTTCACTAGATTCTACTTCAAAAGCATTAAAGATTAAATCTGATCCTAATATTGAAATATCTTTAAAAAAGACATTTAATATCAATGGAAAACAAGGAGATACTTATCAATTATCTTTTTGGTATAAAAACCAAGGAATAAATTCTACATTTGCTGGAAATTTTAATGTTGCAATTGGTAACTTTAACTATGTAAATAGTGATACTTATGGTACTGAACCATTTATTAGTAAACCATTTCATCCAAATAATGAAAACTGGCAATATTTTACTTGTAATTTTGTTGCCGAGTTTGATTATAATGATGTCATTTTAAATATTCTAAGTTTACAGAATGCAAATAATCTTTATATTACTAATCTTTGCTTATTTAAAGATCTTAAAAATACTATTTATGAGTATGATGATAACGGGAATTTAACTTTAAACAAAAAAACAGATAGTGAAGAAGATAAATTTAAATATGATAATAATAATTCACTTATAAAATTAACAGATCCTAGAGGTGGAAATTTAACTTTTGAATATGATAATAAAGTATCAGATAGATTATTAAGTGGAATTTCTAAAACAGGAATATCTAATGAATATAATTATGATTCTTACGGAAATGTTACTTCTGGAAAAATTATTAATAGATATTCTCCTGAATTAAATGATGGACTTTATCAAATTAGATTAAAAGGAACTAAGAAATATTTAAAAAATGACTTTGTTAATAACAAACTAATATTAACAGAAAATGTTTGTAGTAATGATGAATTTATTTTAGAAAAAGGTGTTTCTAGTTATAAGATAAAAACTAATATTACTAATGAGTATATTACATATCAAGATAATCAAATTATTTTATCTAAAAATAATGCGAATAATCTATTTAATATCCAAAAAAATGATAATAATAGTTATTCTATTAGAACTTGTGATGATAGTAAGGCTCTTACTTTAATAGATGATGCTCTTTCATTTACTAATATAGATTTAACTGATTATAGACAGCAATTCTATTTTGAAAATAGTAGAAATTCTGAATTTATTTATAATAGTGCTTCTTATAGTGAAGATGGAAAAAGACTAATTAGTACTACAGATACACTTTTTAATAAGACTTTATATGATATAGATTCAACTGGTTTAACTAAAAAAGTAACTTTTCCTAATGGAGACTTTGTTAACTATACTTATAATAATAGCAGGCAAATAACTAAAATAACTAAAAATAATAAGACAGCATTATATACTTATAATAATCAGAAGTTATTATCTTCTATTAATAAAGATGGAGTAGTATATAACTTTGAATATGATGAATTTCTTAATAGAAAGAAAATAAAAATAGGAAATGATCTTACTTTAGTTTCTAATCAATATGAAGAGAAAAATGGCAATTTATTATCTTATACATATGGAAATAATCATACTATTAATCATACTTATGATGAATTTGATCGAATAAGTAAAATTATCAAGATGAATGATACTTATAACTATACTTATAATAATCTTGGTAAACTTGCACAAATAAAATCAAGAAGTAGTTTAATCTCTTATGATTATGATTTTGCTCTACGTACTAATAGATATAGATATAATGACTTTTATATATTTTATACTTATGATAAAAATAACGTAGTTTCTAAGAAGCACTATAAACTTAAAGAAAAAGAATTAATAAATGAATATACTTATAATTTAGATAATCTAGTTACTAATAATAAATTTTTAAATAATAATGTTTCTTATGAATATGATGATTTAGGAAGAATTTCTTCTAAAAAAATAAATAATAATTATACTACTAAATTTAAATATAAAAAGAAGGGAAAAAGAACTTCTTTATTATTAGAAAATATAGAAAATAATAATCATAAATATTCATATACATATGATAAATCTAGTAATATTACTAAGATATATGATAATAATATTTTAATAAATAATTACTATTATGATTTAGATGATCAACTAATTAAAGAAGATAATTACCCTACTAATGAAACTATTAAGTATAAATATGATAAAAATGGTAATATTCTTTCTAAAACATATTATAAACTTGGCACAGATGAATTTATTAAGAAAGATAATTATTGTTATGACAATTCTTTATATAAAGATCAATTAACTAAATTTAATGATAAAGAAATTACTTATGATGGATTAGGAAATCCTCTTACTATAGGAAATAATGTATCATTAACTTGGACTAATGGAGATCAATTACAAAAGTATCAAGATAGCAATAATACAATACTTTATGAATATGATGTTGATGGAATAAGAACTAAGAAAACTTTAAATAATGTAGAAACTACTTATTATACAGAAAACGATAAAATTTTAATTGAAAAAACAGGTAGTAATATTTTGTATTTCTTAAGAGATGGTAATGGAGAATTACTTGGTTTTAAGTATAATGATACTTTATATTATTACATTCAAAATGCTCAAGGAGATATTATTGATATTTTAGATAGTAATTATAATGAAGTAGTTACTTACCAATATGATAGTTTTGGAAATATTTTAAGTATAACAGATACTACTAATAATCAAATTGGTAATATTAATCCATTTAGATATCGTGGATACTATTATGACAAGGAAACTAATTTATATTATCTAAATAGTCGCTATTACAATCCCGTTTGGGGAAGATTTGTTAACTTAGACGGAATATTAGGAACAGATAGTGATATTTTATCTTATAATTTATATGCTTATTGTAAAAATAATCCAATTAAACATTGTGATACAACTGGTAAATTTGCAATAACAGCAACATTAGGAGGATCTCTTTTAGCTGGTGGTTTGGCAGCAGTAGCTAAGTCTCTATTAGCAACAACTTTAAAAGTAGCCGCTACTGCCTTATTAGCATACGTTACTGCTAAAGCAGTAAAATCAATTGCAGAAACTGGTACAAAGTCTAAACCTAAAAAAGAAACTCCACCTAAAGAAGAAAATAAACATTATGTTTATATGCTGGTAGACTATTCACAAAGAAAAAGTGAAGATGAAAAAGGAATAACTATGTATGTTGGTAGGACTAATGATTTAGAGGCAACTAAGAGGCGTCATAGAAATAATCCAGCTAGAATGCATTTGAAATTAGAGGTACTTCAAGGTCCAGTAAGTTATGAGGTTGCAAGAGGTGCAGAAGAATTTTATATTTGGTATTATTATGACACACTTAGAAAAGGCAATCCAGCCAACAATCAAATTCATGGTATTAGTCTTAAAAATCCTCGAAGACAATTTTTCCTAGATTCATTTTATGAATATATGGGATCATCTGGAATGGAGCATGAAATTTATGTATATAAATAATATTAATGATGATAAAATAATAAAAGAGAAGAAACATCCTAAAAATTGGGTTAATGGAGATACTTTTATATTAGAAATAAATAGTTCAGAATACCCTCAATATAATGGTGAATATCTTATATTTAATAAAGTTGATGACTATAGTTGGGGTACTAAGAGCAATCTTTCTGTATTTAGGGTCAAAATAACTAATGACAAAAAAATCCCTAAGTCAAAAGAAGAATTAGAAAAATTAGATTATATTATAGTTCACACTTGGGTATGGGAAGATAGATTTAATCCTTTAATGGGATATCCAGAACGCGAAAGACAAATCGAAGAAAGAAGTAAAATTAAATATTATCCGGATGAATTTGGATATTTAAATTCCTATTTATATGTAATATATGTCCTTTTTCCAAGGCAAGTTCCTGAAGGGTTTCAATATATAGGTAATTATAAGCTAACACCACCTAAAGATGAATATGTTCCTTTTCATAAAGCAAATTATGATTTTAATGGTTTTAATATTCTTACTGATGAATTAGTTAGTTCATATCATTGTTATAACAAAAGAAATTCCAAAATATATTCTGAAGAAGCAGCCAAAAGAAGACATGAAATAGCAAAAGGAGCTTTTGAAGGAATAAACAAACTTTTCAAACGTATGTATGAGGAAAAGCAAAAAAAGAAGGAGAAAGAATCAGAGTAAAAGAGGTAGTAGTAATGATTGATGAAAAAGTAGTAAAAGAAAAGAAGCATCCTAAAAATTGGATTAATGGAGATACTTTTATATTAGAAATAAATAGTTCAGAATACCCTCAATATAATGGTGAATATCTTATATTTAATAAAGTTGATGACTATAGTTGGGGTACTAAGAGCAATCTTTCTGTATTTAGGGTCAAAATAACTAATGACAAAAAAATCCCTAAGTCAAAAGAAGAATTAGAAAAATTAGATTATATTATAGTTCACACTTGGGTATGGGAAGATAGATTTAATCCTTTAATGGGATATCCAGAACGCGAAAGACAAATCGAAGAAAGAAGTAAAATTAAATATTATCCGGATGAATTTGGATATTTAAATTCCTATTTATATGTAATATATGTCCTTTTTCCAAGGCAAGTTCCTGAAGGGTTTCAATATATAGGTAATTATAACCTAACTCCACCTAAAGATGAATATGTTCCTTTTCACAAAGGAAATTATGATTTTTCTGCTTTTAATATTCTTACTGATAAATTAGTTAGTTCATATCATAAATATAATAAAAGAAATTCGAAAATATATTCTGAAGAAGCAGCCAAAAGAAGACATGAGATAGAAAGGGGAGCTTTTGAAGGGGCGAATAAGTTCTTTAAGAGCATGTATGAAGCAGAACAAAAAAAGAAGGAGAAAGAATCAGAGTAAAAGAGGTAGTAGTAATGATTGATGAAAAAGTAGTAAAAGAAAAGAAACATCCTAAAAATTGGGTTAATGGTGATACTTTTATATTAGAAATAAATAGTTCAGATTACCCTCAATATAATGGCGAATATTTTATCTTCAATAAAGTTGATGATTATAGTTGGGGTACTAAGAGCAATCTTTCGGTATTTAGGATCAAAATAACAAGTGACAAAAAAATTCCTAAGACAAAAGAAGAATTAGAAAAATTAGAATATGTTATAGTTACGTCTAGGACATGGGAAGAGAGATTTAAGCCTTTAATGGAATATCCAGATTGTATAAGACAAATTGAAGAAAGAAGCAAGATTAAATATTATCCGGATGAATTTGGATATTTAAATTCTTATTTATATGTAATATATGTCCTTTTTCCAAGGCAAGTTCCTGAAGAATTTCAATATATAGGTAATTATAACCTAACTCCACCTAAAGATGAATATGTTCCTTTTCATAAAGGAAATTATGGCTTTGCTGGTTTTAATATTCTTACTGATAATTTAGTTAGGTCGTATTATTATTTAAATAAAAGGAATTCGAAAATATATTCTAAAGAAGTGGCTGAAAGATTGCATGAGATAGAGAGAGGAGCTTTTGAAGGAATAAACAAACTTTTAAAACGTATGTATGATGAAGGACAAAAAAAGAAAGAAGTTTAATGAAAGAAATAAACTTCTTTCTTTGCATATAAAAAGATATTTTGGTAATAATATAATTGGTGAAAGGTATGGATTATAAAGAACTTATAGAGATATTTATTAGATGTATCGTAGCGGTTGTTGTATTATTTATACTAGTTAAAATAATGGGAAAAAAGCAAATTGCTCAGTTAAATTTATTTGACTATATTATTGGTATATCTATTGGTAGCGTTGCTGCAGATATTTCTATTGATATAAAAAAACCATTAATTGATGGCTTATTTTCTATGACTATTTATGCATTATTAGCTTCTTTTATTTCCTTTATTACTATTCATAGCATTCATCTTAGAAGATTTTTTACAGGAGTACCAACTTTAGTTATGGAAAATGGTAAGATAATAGAATCTGGTCTTCGAAAGGTTAAATTTGATATTAATGATTTCTTAGAACAAGCTAGATCAAGTGGATATTATAATTTGAATGATATTGATTATGCAATCATGGAAACTAGTGGAAATATTAGTTTTTTACCTAAGAAGGAGAATATGCCTGTTACTTTAAAAGATATGAAGTTAAAAGGATCTTCTTCCTTTACTGCAAATATTATAATTGATGGAAATATTATGAAAAATAATTTAAAAAGTATTGGTAAAGACGAGAAATGGCTTTTACATGAATTAAAGATTAGAGGGTATTCTAATTATCAAGATATTCTTTTATTACTTCTTGATAAAGATGGAAATATTTATATTTATGAAAAGAATGTTCTTTCTAATAACAGCACGCTTTTAGAATAAATAATGATAATATCTTTGAAATGAGATATTGTTTTTTTTTAGTCTTTTTGTTATAATATTTTATAGTAGAGAAGCATGGGTGATTTTATATGAATAGAAAAGGGCAAGCTCTTATTGAGTTTATTTTGATATTACCTGTTTTTCTGATGATTTTATTTATTATTATTGATTTTGCAGTTATTTTTAATGCTAAAAATAACTTAGAAAGTGATTCTAATACTATTATTGAACTAATTAAAAATGGTAAAAGTGTTGATGAAATTTTACAATTATATAAAAAAGAAGATAATAATTTTAATATTACTTTAGTGAAGGAAGATAATAATTATACTAAGGTTATCCTAGAAGATTATGTTGATTTAATTACTCCAGGATTAAATAGAGTATTAGAGGATCCTTATCCGATTAAATTAGAGAGGGTTATTTATTATGAAAACTCTTAATAATAAAGGACAGTCTTTAGTATTTTTTGTTTTAATTCTTCCACTACTTATAATGATTGCTTGTTTTGCAATTGATATGGGATATTTAACTAATGAGAAAATGAAGTTAGATAATATTAATAAGTTAGCGCTTAATTATTATTTAGATAATAATGTTAGTAAAGAAGAACTTCAAAATTTAATAATAAAAAATGATGATAGTATTGTGAATATCTTAATAGAGCTTGAAGATGAAAAGTGTATAACTTTAAATAAAAAAGTAAATAGTTTACTTGGAAATATCTTTGGATTTAAGAGTTATGAAGTTAATTCTTCTTATTGTATTAAGATAAACGATTCTAAAAGAGAAATATATAAGAAAGGAAAGTGATAGGTAATGGCTAGTAATGTAGGAAAAATAATATCTATATCTTCTACTAAGGGCGGAGTAGGAAAGACTACTATGACTTTAAATTTAGCTGGAATATATCACTTATTAAATAAGAAAGTTCTTATTATCGATCTTGATTTATATTCTGGAGGAGTAGCACTTTCTCTTAATTTAAATAATAAAAAAGATATCTTTATGTTATGTGATAGCCTTAATAATAATCGCTTTAGTGACTTTAGTGAGTATGTTTGCAAGTATAATGAAAATATTGATGTAATAAGTGCGCCAAGAGATCCTAGACAAGCAAATAAAATAGATAGTAAGTATTTACCTATTATTTTAGAAAAAGCTAAGAATTTATATGATATTATTTTAATAGATACTAATCATATTTTAGATGAATTTAACTTAATTACGTTAGATTATTCTTATATGAGTTTATTTGTTATTACTAATGATCCAGTTGATCTTAAGAATATGAAAAGTCTTATGACTATTTTTAAAGATGCTGGAAAAACTAATTTTTTAACAGTTTTAAATAATTCACGTGATACTGGTAAAGACTATTTAACTTTATTTGATATTAAGAATTTGATTAAAACTAATGTTGATTATATAATTTCTAAGAATTTTTATATTAGAAATATAGATAAGTATGTTTTAAATGGAGAAATTCTTACTTTAAATAAAAATATTAGACGTTTTCATAGTGCAGATATTAATGTTATGAAGCAAATTGCAATGGCTTTAATTGATGATAAACATAAAGAGGGGGAATAACTTATGAAAAAGAAAAGCTTAGTAGAAGCATTTGAGATAACTCCCAAGACTTTAAGTATTAAAAATATTAAAGACTATGATATTATTCCAGATAAAGAACTTCTTGATAATTTAAGAAATAAAATTATTCAAAATCTAATTGATGAGAATATTCCTGATGATAAGCTTTTAGAACAGTATATTAATAATGAGATAGATGATGTCTTAGAAGGATATGATCTAGATACAGTAGAAAGAAATCATATATTTAATTTAATTCAAAATGAAATTACGGGATATGGTCCTATTACGGAGTTATTAGATGATGATAGCGTTACTGAGATTATGGTTAATGGTCCTAATGATATTTATGTTGAAATAGATGGTAAAATTGTTAAAGATGATACTATTTCTTTTATTAATGATAATCATATTATAAGGACAATCCAACGTATAGTTCAGCCTCTTGGAAGAACAATAGATGCTGCTAATCCAATGGTAGATGCTAGATTAAGAGATGGCTCTAGATTAAACGCTATTATTCCTCCTTTATCTTTAAAAGGGCCAGTCTTAACTATAAGAAAATTTACTAAAAATCTTGATAGCGCGGATGATCTTATTAGAAAAGGTAGTTTAACTGTAGATATGGCTTTATTCTTAGAAGCTTGTGTAAAAGCTAAACTAAATATTATTATCTGCGGTGGTACTGGTACTGGTAAAACTTCTTTATTAAATATTTTATCTAGTTTTATTGATGAAGACGAAAGAATTATTACTATTGAAGATGCTGCTGAATTAAGATTAAAACAAAAACATGTTATATCTTTAGAGACAAGACTTACTAATTATGAAGGAGAAGGCGAAGTTACTATCAGAGATTTAGTTAGAAACTCTCTTCGTATGAGACCTGATCGTATAATAGTAGGAGAAGTTCGTGGTAAAGAAGCTTTTGATATGATGCAAGCTATGAATACTGGTCATGAAGGATCTATTACAACATTGCACGCTAATAGTCCAGAAGATTCTTTAAATAGATTAGAAACTCTACTTCTTATGAATGATATGGATATTCCTGTTAGTGCTGTTCGTGGTTATATTGAAAACGCTATTAATATTATTGTTAATATTGAAAGATTATCTGATGGACGAAGAAAGATTACTTCTATTTGTGAAGTAGATGGATTTAATGGAGAAAATATTGCTTTAAAAGAAATATTTGCATTTAGACAAGATGATTTATCTTTAGATGGAACTGTTATAGGAGAATTTACTTATACAGGATATATTCCAAAAGCATATGAAAAAATAAAAAGAAAAGGTATTCATACTTTAGATGATATTTTTAAATAAGGAAGGTGATGACAATGTATAATGAAATGCAAGTAATTATTATTCAAATGATATTTATGCTAGTATTATTACTTGTCATCATCTATTTAATTAAAGAAAGAAAAGCTTTAAATATTGAAAGAAGAATAGGTCATTATAGTATTGAATCTGTTCGTGATGATTCTTTATCATTTTTTGATCAGATGAAAGATAAATATCATGATCTAATCAAAAGACTTAGAAAATATATAGCAAAATCTGTTTTCTTAGTTAGATTGTCTAAAAAATATGATAAGTATGTTACTTATCAAAAAGATGATAGCCCTATTGACTATGTTACTAATAAATTATTAATAAGTATTGCATTTGTAATGCTAACGATATTCTCTCAAATATTACAAATAAGAGTAATTTCTTTATTTGAATTATTCTTAAATATGTTAGTTGGCTTTTATATCTTAGATATTTATTTAATCTACGATCGTAAAAGAAAACTTAAACTTATTGAGAATGAAATGCTAAGAGCAGTAATTATTATGAATAATGCTTTTAAAGCAGGAAAATCAACTATTCAAGCAGTTTATATTGCTTCTAATGAACTACCTGAACCTATTTGTGATGAATTTAAGAGAATATACCAAGAATTAAAATATGGTCTTTCAGTTGATACTGTATTTGAAAGATTTGCTAAAAGAGTTGATATCGAAGAAGCTAGATATTTATCTTCTTCTTTAACGATTTTAAATAAGACAGGTGGAAATATTGTTAAAGTATTTAATTCTATTGAAAAGACTCTTTTTGATAAGAAAAAGTTAAATGAAGAATTAAAGAACTTAACTGTAAGTTCTAACCTTGTTGTAAAAGTATTATTGTTTGTACCATTTGTATTCTCATTCCTAATTTATATTTTAAATCCTAAATATTTTGCCCCACTATTTAATAATTCACTTGGAATGGCAATTATTATTTTAATTTTATTGATATTTGTTTTATATGTCTTCTTCTTACAGAAGATTATGAAGGTAAAGGTGTAAGAATATGGCAAGAAGAGAATTAGCAAAGAAAATATATAATAAACATTCTATTAAGAAGATGGATGAAAAGATCAAATTACTTGGAGTTAATACTAAATATGATACTACTACTTTTTTAAATGTTAGACTTTTTACTTCTTTAATAGTATTTACGTTAGTTTTATATTTATCTAATATTGGATATATCTTAGCGCCTCTTACTGCGATTATCTATTATTATTTATTTAATAAGATATTAGTTGATAATAAGATTAAAAAAAGAAGAAGAAAAATGGAAGAAGAAGCAATTCATTTTTTTGAAGTATTAACTTTATCTTTAGAAATAGGCCGTAATTTAGGAGATGCTATTGATGTTACCGTAGAAAGCTTAGATGGAGAACTAGTAACTGAGTTTAAAGAAGCAGTAAGAGAAGTAAAATATGGTAAAAGCTTAACTGAAAGTTTATCTAATATGCAAGAACATATTCCATCTGATGCTATTAATAATATAATATTAACTTTAACGCAAGCTGATTTATTTGGTAATGGTATTATTGATACTATGTATAATCAAGTTGATTATTTAAGAGAAAAAAGAAAAATGGAAGTAAAGGCTGATATTTCGAAAGTTCCTATTAAAATTAGTATTGTTTCTGTTTTATTCTTTGTCCCATTAATTTTACTTATTATCTTGGCACCTATTATTTTAAGTTATCTAACTTAAAGAGCTTATTTTTATTAATAAGCTCTTTTCATACTTTAAGTTTTATGTTAATATATTATTAAGAAGGGAGAATAAAATATGTCAGGACATTCAAAATGGTCAACAATAAAAAGAAAAAAAGGAGCAATAGATGCTGAAAGAAGTAAGATTTTCCAAAAATTAGCTAAAGAATTATATGTTGCTGCTAAAAGTGGAGATACAGATCCTAACTCTAATCCATCTTTAAGAATGGTTGTTGAAAAAGCTAAAGCAGAGAATATGCCTAAAGCAAATATTCAATCTGCAATTGATAAAGCTAAATCAAAGACTAACGATGAAAACTATGAAACAATTATGTATGAAGGATATGGCCCTGGCGGAATTGCCCTTATGATTGATTGTTTAACAGATAATCGTAATAGAACAGCATCTTTTGTAAGAAGTACTCTTACTAAAAGAGGTGGAAACTTAGGAACAGACGGTTCTGTTAGTTATCTTTTTGAAAGAAAAGGACTTATTATTTTAGATAAAGAATATAATGAAGATAAATTAATGGAAGATGTTTTAGAACTTGATATTTTAGATTTTATTCCTACTTTGGAAGGATATGAAATTTATACACTTCCTAATGATTTTATTAAAGTTAAAGATGCTCTTACTGCTAAGGGATATGATAATTATATTATGTCAGAAGTAACTTTTGTTCCAAATAATTATGTTACTTTAGATGATGAAGTAAAAGAGAAAGCTTTATCTTTAATTGAACAACTAGAAGATCTAGATGATGTTCAAAATGTATATCATAATTTAGATATTTAAACTCGTTTTATTACGAGTTTTTTTGTACTTTTTTAAAGTATAAGCATATACTTTATTAGGTGATTATAATGGGTAATTTAGATAATTTTAAAAACTTTGTTAAAAATAATCCTCATCTAATTACTTATGTTAATAATGGTTCTTATACTTGGCAAAAATTTTATGAAATGTATGATTTATATGGAGAAGAACATGATATTTGGAATAACTTTATAAAAAAAGAAGAAGTAAAAGAAAAAGAGCATGAAGAAAAGAAAAAGCCTTGGGATGATTTTATTAATATGGCTAAAAATATTGATGTTGATAAAATACAAAGTGGAATTAGCTCTTTAGAAAAAGCATTAGCGCTTGTAGGGGATATTTTTGTATCTAAAGATAGTAATAAAACTCCTAGTAAAGAAGAATATAAACCAAGACCTATCTTTAGGAGATTTGAAGACTAATGAATTTAGATATTCAATATAAAATAAAAAGTGATGCTAATTTAATGAAATTTTTAAGAGAAAATTCTTACTGGTATAAGTATTTAAATAGATCTTCTAAAAACTTTCCTTCTTTTAATCAAAATATGAAAGATATGTATGCTTTAAATCCAAGTGATCGCTTTAATAAAATGATTGATAATATAAGTATGTTACAAAACTTTTTAAATATGGTACAATAATTATAGGTGATTATTTATGCATCTAATTATTGAAAAAACTTATGAATTAATAGATGAATTTGAGAAGAGCTCTTTAATTAAAGAATTAACTCTTTCTAAAGAAAATATTTTAAAAGATAATAATCTTTTAGAGAAAATAAAATATCTTAATACTTTAGATGATTATTCTAAAAGCATTGAAAAAGCTAAATTATATGAAAATAAAGATTATAATATTTATATGAAATGCGTAAGTGAAATTAATTATTTAGTTTTTTCTTTTAATAATAAATTAAAAAAACTTTTAAAAAAAGGAGAAGCATCATGAGAATTATTAGTGGCTTTTTAAAGGGAAAGAATATTATAGGATATGATATAGTAGGAACTAGACCTACTATGAGTAGAGTAAAAGAATCTTTATTTGCATCAATATATTCTTATCTTCAGGATAGTATAGTACTTGATTTATTTGCCGGATCTGGCTCTTTAGCATTTGAAGCTATTTCTAATGGAGCAAATAAAGCTTATTTAGTAGATAATAATCCTAAGGTAATAAATATTTTAAGAAAGAATATTTTAAATCTTAATATTAATGATAAATGCCTAGTTTATAATATGGATTATCAAAAAGCATTAGAATTTTTTATCTTAAATAAAATAAAATTTGATCTAATATTTTTAGATCCTCCTTATAAATTTAAAAATATTTCTTTTATTTTAGAATATATAAGTAAAAATAAGTTACTTAATGATAATGGACTTGCTATCTGTGAATATCAAGATGATAAATTAGCTGATTCTTATTTAGATTTAAGCTTAATTAAAAGTAAAAAATATGGTGATAAATCTATAAATATTTACAAAAAAGAAGAAAAATAATTGACTACTTTTTGGGATTGTGATATGCTTTATATATAGAATAAAGGAGGAATAAGTAATGAAGAGAAGTTCTAATGTTAAAGGTTTTACTCTTATTGAATTATTAGCTGTTATCGTAATACTTGCTGTTGTTTTAGTAGTAGCGATTCCTGCTGTATTAAGTTCAATGAGTACTGCTAAAGAACAAACTTTATCTAATACAGTTAACACTGTAACTGAATGGTTTGAAAAAGAATATCAAGCTAGTTTATTAGGAAGTGCTGATGCTGAATATACAACATTTGCTCCAACTACTGGTACTGGTAAAGTGTTAGATGCTGCAACTGCTACTGCTGCTGGTATTAATAAGACTTCTAATTTTGATTTAACTAAGTCTAAAGTTTTAATTAAAGCTAACGGCCGTGCTTGCATTAAGTTAGTTGCTTCTGATAGTGGTGATTTTAAACAAGTTACTAATAAGACTGTTTATAGTTCAGCTTGTACTGATACTGATAAAACTACTCTTGGATAATAAATGAAGGTGTTTCAAAAAGAAACATCTTTTTTCTTTCTTAATATTATGGTAAAATAATTATGGTGATAGATATGATTATTGGAGCACATGTTTCTTTTAAGAGTGCTACTCAGTTACTAGGTTCTGTTAAAGAAGCCTTAAGTTATGGTGCAAATACGTTTATGATTTATACAGGAGCACCTCAAAGTACTATGAGATCTAAAATAGATCCACTTCTTACTAAGGAAGCTATTTTATTAATGAAGGATAATAATATGAATATCAAGAATATAATAGTACATGCTCCATATATTATTAATTTAGCTAATCCTAATAAAATGAATTTTGGTATTTCTTTCTTAAAAAAAGAAATAGAAAGAACTAGTTTATTAGGAATAAAATATATAGTTTTACATCCCGGTAATATGGTTGATGTAACTAAGGAAGAAGCTTTAGATAATATTATCTTTTCTTTAAATGAAGTTTTAAATAATGACTTAGATGTTACTATTTGTCTTGAGACTATGGCTGGTAAGGGAAGTGAACTTGGTAAAAGTTTAGAAGAAATTAAATATATTATAGAAAAAGTTAATTATAAGAATAAAATAGGTGTTTGTTTAGATACTTGTCATTTAAACGATGCTGGTTATGATATTACTAATATTGATAAATTTCTCTTAGAATTTGATAATATAATAGGTCTTTCTTATATAAAGTGTATTCATTTAAATGATAGTAAGAATGAAAGATCTTCTCATAAAGATAGACACGCTAATATAGGATTTGGTACTATTGGATTTGATAATTTAATTAAAATAGCATATCATGATAAATTAAAAGATATTCCTAAGATCTTAGAGACTCCTTATATTAAAGATGAGAATAATTCTTATCCACCTTATAGAGAAGAAATTAAAAGTATTATAGAGAAAAAATTTAATAAAAGTATGATCAAAGAAAAACTTACACAAAATAAAAATAAGTAGTTATTTACTTATTTTTTCTTTGAATTTATAGTACAAACTTTCTATCTTTTCGTAAGTAAATGGTTGTACTTTATTTTTTAGCTCGTCTAAATAAACTTTAGGATTACCATAAATAAAAGTATAATAATATTTTTTTATATAAGTATAGATAATATCTAGTTCGCTATTAGTAAGTGTAACTCCTTCCTTAAGAGCAAACTTACTTACATCTTCTAAAGTTAAACGGTTTACATATTCTCTAATAAATAAGTCTTTCAATTTTATCACCCGTTTAATTTTATGATAGAGATATTTATTTTATTATTAATTTATAATATAATGATAAAGGGATGATCGAAATGTATTTTAAGAAAAGAAGAAAACCTCAGTATCGTAATATCAGTGATATTATTGAAAAAAGATATCTTTTTATATTTATAATAATTATTTTATGCTTTTCTTTAATTATGATTAGATTATTTTATTTAGAAGGAATTAAAGATGAAGATTACAAGGTAGCACTTTCTTCTTCTAAGCAAAAAATAATTACGAGTTCTTCTTCTCCAAGAGGAAGAATATATGATCGAAATTATAATTTACTTGTTGATAATGAAGCAGTTAAGACAATCTATTATAAAAAGCCTAAAGGAATTACTTCTAAAGAAGAAGTTTCTCTAGCATATAAGATGTCTGAGATTTTAGATATAGATTATAGTAAACAAAGTGAAGATACTTTAAAAGAATTTTGGATTCTTCTTAATGAAGAAGATGCTAGAGATCTTATTACAGACAAAGAAAAAAAGTTATACAATGAAAGAAAACTTAATGATGATGATCTTTTAAAACTTAAAAAAGAGAGAATTACTAATGAAGATTTAGATAAACTAAATGATCTTGATAAAGAAGCTAGTTATTTATATTATCTTATGAATAAGGGATATTCTTATGCTGAAAAAATTATTAAGAATAAGAATGTTACTGAAGAAGAATATGCTTATGTATCTGAGAATATTAATTTACTTTCTGGATTTAATACTAAGCTTGATTGGGAGAGAATATATTTATATGGAAATACTTTTAAAACTATATTAGGAAAAGTATCTAGTGATAGTCAAGGAATTCCTAAAGAAGTAGCAGAAGACTATTTAAAAAAAGGATATTCTTTAAATGATAGAGTAGGTATTAGTTATTTAGAATATCAATATGAAGATTATTTAAAGGGAGAAAAAGCTACTTATAGACTTAATAGTGATAATAGTTATGAACTTGTAAGTCCTGGTAAAAGGGGAAATGATATAGTTCTTACGATTGATATAAATCTTCAGCAAAGTGTAGAAGATATTCTAAAAGAAGAAGTATATAACGCTAAAGGAGAAGTTAATACTGATTATTATAATCGTTCTTTTGTTATTGTAAGTGATCCTAAAACAGGAGAAGTACTTGCGATGGCAGGTAAACAAGTTTTATTTAATGATGATGGAAGTAAGTATATAGTTGATTATACTCCAGGAGTATTTACTCTTCCTGTTACACCAGGATCTATTGTAAAAGGAGCAAGTATTGCAGTTGGATATAAATATGGCGCTATTGATATAGGAACTGTTATGTATGATGAATGTATTAAGATAAAAAATACTAAAGAAAAATGTTCTTGGCGTAATTTAGGCTCTTTAAATGATATAAAAGCACTTCAGCTTTCTTCAAATATTTATCAGTTTAAGATTGCAATGAAAGTAGCGGGCGCCACTTATGAATATGATGAGCCACTATCTATTGATAAAAGTGCTTTTAATAAATATAGAGATATGTATGCTTCTTTTGGACTTGGAGTTAAAACTAATATTGATTTACCTCTTGAAAGTATTGGATATAAGGGAGATTCTACCTTACCAGGACATTTACTTGACTTTTCAATAGGACAATATGATACTTATACACCACTTCAGTTATCTGTATATATAAATACGATTGCTAATAGTGGAACAAGATTAAAACCTTACTTAGTAAAAGCAATATATGCTCCTAGTGTAGATGGAGAAACTGTATTTGGAGAAAATATTTATAAGAAAGAACCTGAAGTAGTAGGCACTGTTTCATTAGATGAAAAGTATATAAAGAGAATTCAAGAAGGATTTTATGCAGTTATGCAAGGAAGTTTAGGATATGGATATATGGGATTATATAACTATTCAGCAGGGAAAACTGGTACTAGTCAAAGCTTTATTGATACAGATGGTGATAATATAGTAGATACAGAAACTATTACATCTACCTTTGGTGGATATGCTCCATATGATAATCCTAAGATGAGTATTGTTACTGTAAGCCCCGATGTTGCACATAATAATAGTAATATTTCTTATACAAGTAGTGTAAATAAGCGAATAACTGCAAAAGTTACAAATAAATTCTTTGAAATTTATAAATAATCTGTTATAATAGTTGAGTAAGTTATTTGAAGGAGGCGTTTTATTATGGCAAAAAATGAAAATAGAGTATTAGTTCAATTACAATGTTCAGAATGTAAAGAATATAATTATACATTAAGTAAAAACAAAAAGAATACTACTGAACGTCTAGAATTAAATAAATATTGTCCTAGATGTCAAAAGACAACTACTCATAAAGAAAAGAAATAATTATAGGGAGGTTTAGGTAAAATGATTAACGTTAATGATTTCAAAACAGGAATGACTATTAACTACGAAGGTAGTATTTATCAAGTTATTGAATTCCAACATGTTAAGCCTGGTAAGGGTTCTGCTTTTGTAAAAACAAAATTAAAGAATTTAAGAACTGGCGCTAATATTGAAATTACTTTTAACTCTGGTATTAAGATTCCAACTGCTCATATAGATAAGCAAAAGATGCAATATCTTTATAATAGTGGTAATACTTATACTTTTATGAATATGGAAACATATGAACAAGTAGAAATAGATAAGTCTAAGATTGAATATGAATCTAAGTTCTTAAAAGAGGGATTAGAAGTATATATTACTTTCTATGAGGGAGAAATGCTTGGTATAGAACTTCCTGATAAGGTAAGTTTAATTGTTACAGTAGCAGAGCCTGCAACTAAAGGAAATACTACTAATAATGCTTTAAAGGATTGTACTTTAGAAACAGGTCTTCAAACAAGAGTTCCTTTATTTATTGAACAAGGTGAAGAGATTATTGTTTCTACTGCTGATGGAAAATATGTATCTAGAAAATAGCTAATTAAATGCTATTTTTTTATTTTGTTTTAGGGTACTTTTTAATATAGAGAATCTTCTTAGAAAGAAATAGAATTATCTTTATAATTAGAAAATTATAATAAAAAGAAATAAATCACTTGCGACTTATTTCTTTTTATAAATAATAATTTAATCGTTAGATCCTAATTCTCTAACAGAATTAGTTTCTACATTATAGGCATATATTATAGAACCAAGACTTACTTCTTTGTTACTAGTTATACATCTATAATATGCTTTAAAAGCAATTTCTTTTTCATAGTTAATATCTGGTAATTCGGCATTATCATTAAAAGCATTAAAATATTCAACAGTACATGAACTCATATTATTTTCTTTGTTTTCATTAATATACTTATCAGCAAAAGGTTTAAATACTGTTTTTAAATCAAATTCTTTAATAATTTCTTTATTATCAGTCATATCAGTATCAAGAATATATGTCTTTTTATTAAGAAAATTTTGATTTATATCATACTTAGCATCATCTAGTAGTAAGTAATATCTTTGCTGATGTAGATCACTATTTACTAAGTATAATCTTTTATTAATGCTGTTAGTAGGATTTTCTTCTTTATTAGAATTTATTTTATCAAGTGCAATATAAGTAATGAGTCCTATAATTATTCCTACTAAGATAATAATTACTATGTTAGTATTTTTCATATCTTTCCCTCCTTATCATATTTAGTATAACATATATTATCTTTATATTTGTATAAAAATAAAAAAATAATTATAAAAGTTCTAAAGATATTAACGTTGTAGATGACTATTTATTATAATGAGTCCACATTCTTAAAATATGTATTTCATTATTTTCTTTATCAACTTCATAAATAATTCTATGTTGTCTATTTATCCTTTTAGAATATAAACCTGTTAAATCACCATTTAATTTTTCATATGAATAAGGGTTAATAGAATGGATCTTCGCTCATTAATATAAAATATACTTATAGTTTTTATTTAATGATGAAAGTAAATAAAATGCACAATATTTTCAATATATTGTGCATTTTTGCGGTTTTTAGATAATTTTTGCACAGTAATTGTGCATTTTATTATAAAAATTCGAATTTTTCAAATTTATTAGCAATCTGGTGCAGACGACGTAGAGGTCTATAACTTTTTCTCGGCAATAACGATTCATATGAATTAATCTATATAAATTATAACAAAAAGAAAATGAAATGGAAATACCATTTCAATACATTTTCTATTTATTTGTCTTCCTCATCATTTCATTGTTTTTTTACATAAACGATATAATTTAATCTTACCTTTTGGTTAAGCAACGCTAAAACAATCAATACTATAAATTGACTTATTTGTTGTGATATAAGTTGTCGTAGTTAATTGTTTTAACATATTAACCTCTCCCTTTCAAAGCGATAATAATATACCATATTTGCATTAATTTATCAAAATTTTACTTCTATTTACTCTCAATTAAATATTTATTATCTTCATTTACTTGTTGTTGTAATACTTCTAATTCCTTAACATTCTTATTATTTCTTAAAGCTTCCATTTGATTTCTTGCTGATTCATTTAATTGAATAAGTCTATCAGATTGTTTTATATTCATTCTAATCAATTCTGCATTTGTGTTTTCTAAATTATTTAAAATAATTAGATGAAGTAAATCTGTATAATCCCTCATATTTCCATTTTTAGCAAGTTCTGGATTATCTTCACGCCATTCTTTAGCAGTCATACCAAACAATGCAACATTTAATACATCAGCTTCATTTGCATATACAAACTTAATTTGTTGTTCTGTTAAAGTAGGAACTATATATTTTTTTATTGCATCACTATGAACAACATAATTTAATTTAGATAATATTCTATTTGCATGCCATTCAATTTTTTCTTGATATGTTTCATTTCTTTTTAATCTTTCAAATTCTTTAATTAAATATAATTTGAATTCAGGACTAATCCAACTAGCAAACTCGAAAGCAATATCACTTCTAGCAAAAGTTCCACCACCATATTTACCCGATTTAGAAATAATACCAATAGCATTTGTTTCTCTAATCCATTTTTGAGGAGACATTGTAAATGCATGTCTTCCTGCTTCATTTTTAAAGTGGTCGAATTCGACCACTTTAAAATTTTCATTATTTAATTCTTCCCATACACCTAGAAAAGAAATAGTTTCTTTGTTTCTTAACCAATTTTTAACAACATCTGCTGGTGCTTCATCATTTTGAGTTTTGGCTAAATCTGTTAATGATATATATTCGTATCCATCAACTCTAATTACATTAATTTTATTACCTTTAACATCCATCTCTGATTGAATTATATTATTTTTCATAAGTTTCTCCTTTCTGAATTAGTCAATTATGTCTGACCAATCTATTAATTTTTTCATCTAATATAATTTTACCATAAAATTATCGTTCTAAATCATCATATTTGCTATTATAACTACTAAATTCATTTTGTATAACTTCTAGATCATCATCAATTAAGTTATCATATTTATTTGAAGAAAAGAATTTGTCTTGTAAGAACTTAATAAATTTCTTCCATGATTCTTTGAAGTAATCTAATGCTTCTTGTAATTTAGATACTTTATCTTCTAACATATCAATAGTATCTTCTGCAAACTCTAATTCTTTCTTAACAATATTAATCATTAAAACTTGCCTTTTCTTTAATTAACAAAAAAATACCAACTTCTTTTAGAAAGTGATATTTTCTATATTAAATCCAAAACTATAAAAGTCTGGACAGATTTCTCTATGGTGGAGTCGAGGGGAATTGAACCCCTGTCCGAGAATAACAATATTTAAACATCTACAAGCTTAGTTAATTATTTCTTGTTCGTAAATATTAGTATAGTAATTAACAACTCTAATATTTACTAGTTTAATAAAAATTCTTTTTATTACTTAAACGGATAATAAAATATAGCTTACTTTATTAGTCCTAGTTATTTCCCGTAAGCAAAGGAAATAGTAGAACACGTCCTATACCTTATATTAGGCAAAAGAAGGAGCGTAACTTAAATTATTGTTTCCAATTATTTTTGTTTTTTGTATGTGACGTATAACTTACGGCTTGCCGCTTAAACTTTGAATATTCCGTCGAAACCAAGTACGACCCCAAATATTCTTGGTACAGCTATATTATATAATATGTAATATAACTTTGTCAATAAAACCATTATTCCATAATTTTCCATAATTTTTTGATAATTACTTCACATTTAATTAATATACTTAATATGTAGAAAGGAGATGGTAGATGATTAAATTAATAGCAAAAGCAAAAATTTAGTGATATACTAATAGAAGGTGATAAGTTATGTATAATATAGTACTTGTTGAAGATGAGAAGGATTTAAACGATCTTATAAAGCTTTATCTTACTAAGGAAGGTTATAACGTTATTCAATTTTTTAATGGTACGGATGCTTTAAATAGTATAGATATAGTAAATGCTAATTTATGGATTTTAGATATTATGCTATCAGATGATGTTAGTGGTTATGACATTATTAAAAAAATCCGTGAAAAAAATGATGTTGTCCCGGTAATCTTTACTTCAGCAAGAGATAAGGATTTAGATAAAATAGTAGGATTAGAACTAGGAAGTGATGATTATATTACTAAACCTTATTCACCGAAAGAATTAGTGCTAAGAGTTAATAATATTATAAAAAGAGTTTATAGTCATGATCTACAAAGATTAATATATGATGAATATGTAATTGATATTGAAAAGAGAATTGTTACTTATAATAATAAAGAAATAAATTTAACTACTTTAGAATTTGATTTGTTAAAGATGTTCTTAACAAATAAAAATAAATCTTTTTCCAGAGATGATGTATTAAATACTATATGGGGAACTGATTATTTTGGAACTGATAGAGTAGTTGATGATCTAGTAAGACGCTTAAGAAAGAAAATGCCAAAACTTAATATCAATACTATTTATGGATATGGATATAGATTAACATGAAATTAAAAACTAATTTAGCACATCAATTATTATTTCTTATTATCGTTATTATTAGTATTATTGTGATATCGTTGGGTTTCATTCTTCCCAAAAATTTACTTCCTATTTACGAAAATAATATATATTCCTATTTAAAACAGCCTCTTAATTTTGTAGGAACTAATTTAAACAATAACAATATAGATAGTGAGCTTGCGTATATTTATGTCTCTTCTGATGATGTAATATTAAAATCAGATAATTTGACGGATATTATTAAAGCAAATGATATTCATGATATTTTAGAGCGAACTAATTTAGAATATGGAAATTTTAAGTATAAGGGTAAAACTTATTACTATTATACTTCTAAAGAATATAATGTGCTTAAAATAGCACTTACTGATGATTCTTATATTAATAAAATGAGAAGATCAATATTTAAGACAATCTTTTATACTGTTGGAATAACTTATGTTATTGTAACTGTACTTCTTCTTAGTTGGGCTAATAACTTAGTTAGTAAGATTATGAAGTTAAGAGAGAAAGTAAAAAATATTGATAATGATAATTATAATCATGAGTTAAAATTTAAGATAGATGATGAATTTTATATGTTAGATGAGTCTATTGAACATATGAGATTATATTTAAAAGAACAAGAAGAATATAAGAACCAAATGTATCAAAATATTTCTCACGATTTTAAAACACCTATTACTGTAATGAAGTCTTATATTGAGGCTTTAGAAGATGGTATTGAAAGTAAAGATAAAACTCTTGCTGTTATTAAAGAACAAATAAATAAATTAGAAATGAAAGTTCACTCCTTACTTTACTTAAATAAAATAAATTATATTAAAGCAAGAACTGATGGTTTAACTGGTGAATGTGATATTCTTCCATTGTTAGAAAGTTCAATTACTAAATTTAAGGTAATAAGACCAGATGTAAGCTTTACTTTAGATGGTGGCAAAAAGAAACAAATTTTTCGTGGTACAGACAATATGTGGGAAGCTATTATTGATAATATTCTTGGAAATTTCGTAAGATATGCTATTAAGGAGATTAAAGTTACAATAAAGAGTAATCAAATTATTTTCTATAATGATGGTCCTAATATTGAAAAAGACGTTCTAAGTAGTATTTTCACTCCTTATGAAAAGGGCGTTAATGGTGTATTTGGACTAGGATTATCAATAGTAAAAAAGACTTTAGAGCTTCTTAATTACGATATTATGATTGTTAATGAAAGGAAAGGTGTTAAGTTTATAATTAAATAAGAAAAACTTCTTTGTAATCTTTGATATAGATTATGAAGAAGTTTTTTTATTTGCAATTTTGACTATTTGATGAGTAATATGGTGTTATTAAATAAACATTAGTACTATATAATATCTAAAAATATAGATGAAAGATTAATTTTATTTTTACAAATAATAGTTAAAGACTATTCTAAATTATCTAACTTATCTGCTAAAGAAAATTATAATATAAATAAATCTTTACAATTAAAGTTAGTAAAAGA
>CAKPEZ010000008.1 GCA_934149465.1 uncultured Bacilli bacterium
TTACTATGGGAGGAAAGCACTTCTTATTTACCCTAGGTATAATAGCAAGTCAACAAGAAGGAGCATGTACTCCAAGTGAGATTATTGAGGTATCAGCACCAGCCCTAGCAGAAGGAATGATTCCAATTAAATGGAATGGATCTAACTGGGTAAAAGCAAATTCAACAAACTCAAATAATGATTGGTATGATTATAAAGAAAAGAAATGGGCAAATGCTGTAATGGTAAATGCTACTAGTAGAGATAACTATATGAATGCTGATGAAGGAACAACTATAAAAGAAGATGATGTTTTAGCATATTATGTTTGGATCCCAAGATATAAATATCAATTATTTAATGTTAATTCAGAAGTGATGGCTCCTATTTTAATAGATGTTAAATTTGAAAGTAAAACGACTGCAAAATCAGCAGGATCAAGTAATGGAGAATGGCTTACTCATCCAGCCTTTACTTTTGGTACTACTGAATTAGATGGAATCTGGGTAGGCAAGTTTGAAACAAGTGGAACAGTGGATAATCCAACAATAAAAGCTGGATTAGATTGTTTAGTAAGTAAAAAAGTTTCAACCCAGTTTGCAACATCTCAAAAGTTTACAAGTGGAACTACTTATTTAACAGCAAATGGTGTATCTAAAGTAGATGCCCATATGATGAAAAACACCGAATGGGGAGCAGTTGCTTACTTAAAGCAAAGTAAATATGGCTTAGGTACAACTGATATAGGTAATAATGCTTATAGAAAAAGTAATGGTTATTATGGTACACATAAAACAGGATGTGGTCCAGCAAGTGGAACTGATTTGAATAGTAGTAATTCAACTACAACTTGCACACCATATACAAGTACAGTTGGAGTAAAATCTTCAACAACCGGAAATATTTACGGAGTATATGATATGGCTGGAGGAGCTTACGAATATGTAATGGGAGTAGTGCAAGATAATACTAATACAAGTGTTCCAATGTCTGGAAACGATACTTCTAGTAATTCAGGTTTTACTGGTAAAGTTTATGCAAGTGGAAACTATACTTCATATACTGGTACTGCGTTTCCATCTTCTAAGTATTATGACCTGTATGCTTTTGGAGAAACATTTGATGATTCATCTGCTTATGCAAGAAGAATCTTAGGTGATGCAACTAGTGAAACTAGGGGCTGGTATGATGACCGGTTAGTTTTCGCTAGTGCCCAGTACCCTTGGTTCAAGCGTGGTGGTGTCGCTCCTGATGGTTCTTGGGCGGGTGTCTTCTATGCGGACAGGGGCGGTGGTAATGGCGCCACGAGCAATTCCTTTCGCTCCGTTCTTGCCCTAGGTGCTTAAAGAACCTATTGCTCTTTGGACTAGAAAAAGGAAAAGGGAAAAAAGAAAGTAAGAGAAAATATAGCTTAAAGGAAGGTCGTCAATTTCGTCCTTTCTTTAATGCTAAATTGACGGCCTTGGGCCTTATATAAATAGTGGTTATAAATATATAATTTATGTTTATAATAGAAGTTAAATCATTAGAAAGTATTAAATAATTCTTTTGTGTAATTATTTAATACTTCTTTTTTTTGATAAAGTGTAGTATAATTAGCTTATGAAAGGAAAGAAAGATTATGACTTATATATGGCTTATAATCATTGTTATACTTTCAATTATAGAGTTTGCAACAATAAATTTAACAACTATTTGGTTTGTTATAAGTGGGATTGTTTCTCTTATAATATCCTTCTTTAGTGATAATTTATCTTTACAAGTTGGAGTATTCGTAATATTTGGAATAATACTTCTTTTGTTAACAAGAAAATTTTTGGCTCGTTTAATTCCTAAGAAGCAAGTAAAAACTAATTTAGATAGAATAATTGGAATGAAGGGGATAGTAACAAATAAAGATGATGATACTTTAGAAGTAAAAGTAGATGGTAAGAAGTGGAGTGCTTATTCTGATGATAAGTTAGAAATAGGTGATGAAGTTATCATCTTAGAAATTAATAGTGTTAAATTAAAAGTAGAAAAGGAGAAATAGTATGGAAGTGTTTTTGATTATTTTAGCAATTGTTTTGGTAATAGTATTACCTAGTATTAAAGTTGTTCCTCAAGCTAAAGCATACGTAGTAGAAAGAGTAGGATCTTATTTTACTACTTGGGGAAATGGACTACATTTTAAGATACCTTTTGTAGATAGAGTATCTAATCAAGTTACATTGAAAGAGATTGTTCAAGATTTTGCTCCACAACCAGTAATTACGAAAGATAATGTTACTATGCAGATAGATACTGTAGTATATTTTCAAATTACTGATGCTAAGTTATATACTTATGGAGTAGAAAATCCAATTAATGCGATTGAGAATTTAACTGCTACTACTCTTAGAAATATTATTGGAGAGTTAGAATTAGATCAGACTTTAACATCAAGAGATATTATTAATTCAAAGATGCGTTTGATTTTGGATGAAGCTACGGATCCTTGGGGTATAAAAGTTAATCGTGTGGAAGTTAAGAATATTCTTCCTCCTAAGGATATTCAAGAAGCTATGGAAAAGCAAATGCGTGCTGAAAGAGAAAGAAGAGAGAAAATCTTACAAGCTGAAGGTGAGAAAAAGTCTAGTATTTTGATTGCTGAAGGTGAGAAAGAAAGTGCGATTTTAAGGGCAGAAGCTAAGAAAGAGTCACAGATAAAGATTGCTGAAGGTGAAGCAGAAGCTCTTCTTAAGATGAAACAAGCTGAAGCAGATGGAATTAGAATTCTAAAAGAAGCAAATCCTGATAAGAATATTATTACTTTAAAGAGTTTTGAAGCTTTAGAATCACTTGCTAATGGGAATGCTAGTAAGATAATAGTGCCTTCTGATTTACAGAATATTGCTACTATTGGAACTACTATTAAAGAAATGTTAAAAGATAAAGAATAGTTAAAACTTATGATAAAGAATAGTAATAAAGAGATATTTTGATAGAAAGTTAGTGGTTGATGGAAACTAATAAATATTCTTTATGAATCTACTTTGAAAGTGAGATAGTAATTTATCTCCGGACTTATTAGTTCGTTATTTAATTAAGAATAAAAAAGGATGGTACCGCAAGACTTTGCTCCTTATTTGGAAGGCAAGGTCTTTTTATATAAGAAAGGAAAATATTTATGTTAGATATAAGATTTGTAAGAGAAAATCCTGATAAGGTAAAAGAAAATATTAAGAAAAAATTTCAAATGGAAAAGCTTCCTCTTGTAGATGAGGTAATTGAATTAGATAAGAAAATTAGAAATCTTAAACAAGAAGGAGATTCATTAAGACAAGAAAGAAATAATATTAGCTCTATGATTGGTTCATTGATGAGAGATAAAAAAATAGATGAAGCTAATGAGGCTAAAAAGAAAGTTGTTACTATTAATGAAAAAATTCCTAAGATTGAGGAAGAAGAAGCAGAGCTAGAAATATCATTAAAAGAGAAAATGATGGTTATTCCTAATATTATTGATGATTCTGTTCCAGTTGGGAAAGATGATAGTGAGAATGTTGAAGTAGAAAGGTTTGGAGAACCATTTGTTCCAAATTATGAGATTCCATATCATGCTGATATTTGTGATAAGTTAAATGGACTAGATAAGGTAAGTGCAGGTCGTACTAGTGGGAATGGCTTTTATTATTTAATGGGAGATGTAGCTAGATTACATTCAGCAATGTTAAGCTATGCTAGAGATTTTATGATTAATAAAGGATTTACTTATGTTGTTCCACCTTTTATGATTAGAAGTGATGTAGTAACTGGAGTTATGTCTTTCCCAGAAATGAACGCAATGATGTATAAAATAGAAGGAGAAGATTTATATCTTATTGGTACTAGTGAACATTCTATGATTGGAAGATTTAAAGATCAAATAATTAAAGAAGAAGAATTACCACTTACTTTAACTAGTTATTCTCCTTGTTTTAGAAAAGAAGTTGGAGCGCATGGCTTAGAAGAAAGAGGATTATATAGAGTTCATCAATTTGAAAAAGAAGAGATGGTTGTTCTTTGTAAGATGGAAGATGCTATGGAGTGGTATAATAAGATGTGGAGTTATACAGTTGAATTCTTTAGAAGTTTAGATATTCCGGTTAGAACTTTGGAATGTTGTAGTGGAGATTTAGCTGATTTAAAAGTTAAATCTTGTGATGTAGAAGCTTGGAGTCCTAGACAAAAGAAATATTTTGAGGTAGGATCTTGTTCTACTTTAGGAGATGCACAATCTAGAAGACTTGGAATTAGAGCTAAGGGAGATGATGGTACATATTTAGTAGCAACTCTTAATAATACTGTATTAGCGTCTCCTAGGGGATTAATTGCTCTTTTAGAAAATAACTATAATGAAGATGGAAGTATTAAAATTCCAAAAGCATTAAGACCTTATATGGGTAATCAAGAAGTTATAAAAGCTAAATAATATTTATTTTTGAATATTGTATGAAACTTTTTGTAGAAATAAACATATAAATAAAATGAAAAATAGTAGAAAATTTTATAAATATGTAGTAGAATATAATTAGGAAGAGAGGAATTATGGAAGAAGTTATTAATAAGACTGAAGATAAAATGAAGAAAGCTATTGCTAGTATGGAAAGTAGATTTCTAACAGTGCGTGCTGGTAGAGCTAATCCTAGTATATTAGATGGAGTAATGGTTAATTATTATGGAGTAGATACTCCTCTTAAACAACTTGCAAATATTTCTGTTCCAGAAGCAAGGCAATTATCTATTAAACCATTTGATCGTAGCTGTCTTGGAAATATAGAAAAAGCAATTTATGAAGCTAATATAGGGCTTACTCCTAATAATAATGGGGAGGTTGTCTTCTTAGTTATTCCTGCTTTAACAGAAGAACGTCGTAAAGAGTTAGTTAAACAAGTTAAGCAAATGGCTGAAGATGCTAAGATTGCACTTCGTAATATAAGACAAGAATCTAATAGTGAACTTAAGAATTTAAAATTACCAGAAGATGAAGAAAAGCATGGTAATGAATTGGTACAAGAACTTATTTCTTCTTATAATAAAATTATTTTAGAGAAGGCAAAAGCTAAAGAAGAGGAATTAATGATTATATAAATTATTAATTTAGGAAGGAATGTGTTATGAAAAGACTTATAGGAATCGATTACATGACGTCTGTTCCAAGAATGGATCACTGCGCAAGTTTTTCGCCTAAACTAATTACTACTGAGGAGGATTTGTATTACTTTCAGCAAAGTATTGGTGAAGGAAGACCTAAAACTTATTTTAATGATGATGCGTATTTAGAATCTATTTCTTATTTACCTAAAGTTAAAACAAAGAAAAAAGCGATAATAAGGAAAAAGTAGTATTAGAAAAAAATAAATTGTAGAGAGTTAGTCCTTGTGGTGAAAGACTAATAATTTGTTTTAATATGAATTCACCCTTTAGTTTTTTTCGGATGACTTTCCGTTATCAGTCTTAAGATAATAAGTTTTTATTATGCATTAAGGTGGTACCACGATAATTTTATCGTCCTTATGGTATCACCTTTTTTTTGGAGGATTATTTATGGATAGAGAAAGAATTAATATAATAAAAGAAGAGATTAAATTTAAAATTAATGAAGTTCGTAATATGAATGAACTTAATGATATTAAAGTAGAATATTTAGGAAAGAAGGGGCTTATAACTGAGTTATCTTCTTCTATTAAGGATATTCCAAATGAAAATAAGAAAGAGTATGGAATGTTTGTTAATGAAGTTAGGACTTTATTTAATGAGTTATATGAAGAAAAAAGAAAAAGTATTTATGAAGAAGAACTTAATAAAAAGTTAGAAAAAGAAAAAATAGATTTATCTTTACCTAGTAATAAGATTAGACGTGGTAGTAAGCATCCTGTTACAAGGATTATTGAAGAGATAGAGGATCTTTTTGTATCAATGGGATATGATGTAGTAGATGGACCTGAAGTAGAAAGTGATTTATTTAATTTTGAATTACTTAATTTGCCTAAGTCTCATCCAGCTAGAGATAGTCAAGATAGTTTCTATATAACAAGTGAAATGCTACTTAGAACGCAAACTTCTACTATGCAAGCTAGAACAATGCAAGCTAATAAAGAAAAAGGGCCTATTAGGATTATTTGCCCTGGTAAGACTTATCGTAGAGATGATGACGCTACTCATTCACATCAATTTTCTCAAGTAGAAGGATTAGTTATTGATAAGAATATATCTTTAGCTGATTTAAAAGGTACTTTAGAAGTATTTGCAAAAAGATTATTTGGAGATAAGACAAATATAAGATTTAGAGCAAGTTATTTTCCTTTTACAGAACCATCTTATGAAGTTGATTTTAGTTGTTTTAAGTGTGGTGGAAAAGGATGTAATCTTTGTAAAAAGACTGGCTTTATAGAAGTACTTGGATCTGGTATGGTTCATCCTAATGTTCTTAGAATGAATGGTTATGATCCAGATGTTTATACGGGATTTGCTTTTGGAATAGGATTAGAAAGAATTGCTATGTTTAAATATGGAATTCCTGATATTAGATATTTTTATA
Organism: uncultured Bacilli bacterium; assembly: GCA_934149465.1. GTDB lineage: Bacteria > Bacillota_I > Bacilli_A > RF39 > UBA660 > CAKPEZ01. The sequence continues at coordinate 6,521 of CAKPEZ010000008.1, forward strand.
CTAATGATTTAAGATTTTTATCACAGTTTGATAGGAAGGATGATATAAATGTTATTAAGTAGAAAGTTTTTAAAAGACTATATTGATATAGATGCTAGTACTAAAGATATTGCTGATAATATGACAAAGATAGGTAATGAGTATGATTCTATTACTAGTCTTGCTAGTGGGACTAATTTGGTAATAGGAAAGGTATTAGAATGTAATAGTCATCCTGATTCTGATCATTTGCATGTTTGTTTAGTTGATGTTGGCTTTGAGAAGTTAACTATTGTATGTGGTGCTCCTAATGTAGAAGCAGGTAAGAAAGTTATAGTAGCGCTTCCAAATGCTATTCTTCCTGATATTACTATTAAGAAAAGCGTTATAAGAGGAGTAGAATCTAATGGAATGCTATGTTCTTTAGCAGAACTTGGTATGGATCATAAATATTTAAAAGAAGAAGATTTAAAGGGAATTCATCTTTTGGATGATGCTGCTCCTATTGGGGAGGATGCTTTAAAATATTTAGATCTTGATGATGAAATTATTGATTTTGAATTAACTTCTAATAGGGGAGATTTATTAAGTATTTTAGGAATGGCTTATGAAGTTGGTGCTATTTATGATAAGAAAGTTAAAGATATAGATTTATCTTATGATGAAATAGATGATTCTATTTCTGGTAAGTTAGATCTAAAAGTTAATACTGATAGTTGTAAGTTATTCTTAGCTAAGAGAGTTAATAATGTTGTAATTAAGGAAAGTCCTTTATTTATTAAGAATAGACTTATGGCTTCTGGAATAAGACCTATTAATAATGTTGTTGATATTAGTAATTATGTTATGTTAGAAACAGGACAACCTCTTCATTTTTATGATGCTGATAGATTAGGTGATACTTTAGAAGTAAGAATGGCAAATGATATGGAAAAGCTTACTACTTTAGATGGTGAAAAGAGAAGCTTATCTAATGAAGATATAGTAATTTCTAATGGAAAAGATGCAATTGGTTTAGCAGGAGTAATGGGAGGAATTAGTACTGAGATAGAAAATGATACTAAGAATATCATAATAGAATCAGCTATCTTTGATGCCGCTAAAATAAGATATACTTCTAAGAAAGTATTAAGAAGTGAAGCTAGTAATCGTTTTGAGAAAGGACTTGATCCTAAAAGAACGTATATGGCTTTAGATAGAGCATGTCATCTACTTAAGAAGTATGCATCAGGAAGTGTTCTTAAAGAAAAATTAGAATATAAGAATATTTCTTTAGATGATAAAGTTATTGATATTACTTTAGAAAAGATTAATCAAGTACTTGGACTTAATATTCCTTTAGAAGAAGTATTAAAAGTTTTTTCTAAATTAGGTTTTACTTATGAAGTAGATGGACATAATATTAAAGTAATAGTACCAAGTAGAAGAATAGATATTTCTATTAAAGAAGATTTAATTGAAGAAGTAGGTAGAATCTATGGAGTAGATAATATTTTAGGGAAAATGCCTATTACTAAGATAAAGGTAGGATCTTATAATAAAGATTATCGTTTATTAAGAGATAAACTTATATCTTTAGGATTTAATGAAACTATTACTTATACTCTAATTAATGAAAAAGATTCTCATAAATTTACAAATGATACTTTTGAGGAAATTAAAGTATTAGAGCCAATGACTGAGGAAAGAACTACTTTAAGACATAGTTTAATTCCATCTTTACTTAGTGTTTTTGAATATAATAAAGCTCGTAATATAAAAGATATTTCTTTATTTGAAATAGGTAAATCTTTTAGTAAAGTAGATGATAATTATTTAGAGAATTACTTAGTAAGTGGAATTATGAGTGGAAATTATTATTTTGATAATTATCATTATCAGGAAGCTAACTTCTATATTATTAAAGGCGTTATTGAAGAGATTCTTCACTTCTTAGGACTTGATAATAGATATTCTTTTAGAAATGATAATTTGGTAAAAGAACTTCATCCATATCAAGCTTTAAATATTATTATAGATGGAAAAGAAGTAGGATATTTTGGTAAAATAAATCCTACTGTAACTAAAGATAATATCTATGTATTTGAGATTAATCTAGAAAAGATAATGAGTTATAGAGTATCTCCAATGAAATATAAAGAAATTAGTAAGTATCCTACTGTTTCTAAAGATTTAGCATTTATAGTATCTAAAGATGTAACTGCTGATACTATTATGAAGACAATAAAAAAAGCAGGAGGAAAATTACTTAAAGATACTAAGTTATTTGATGTTTATGAAAACGAAGAAGTATATAAAGATAAAAAGTCTTTAGCGTTTACTTTAACATTTGGAGATGATAATAAAACTCTTACAGAAGAAGAGGTATTAGTTATCTTTAATAAAATTATTGATAAAGTTGTTCTTGAAAATAATGCTGTTTTGCGAGATAATTAATAAGAAGGGAAGTGTATCTTATGAATAACAGTGAAGAAAATAATGTAAAACCATATCATGCAACTTCTAATTTAAATGTTCTTCTTAGTAATCCGACTTTTCAGTCTGGTAATATGGTTGATAGTAATTTTAATAATAGTGCGGTTAATAATAGCATGGGTTCAATGACTTATAATATGCCAAATGAAAGCACTAATAATCTTAATAATGAAGTAAAACAAAATCAGATGAATATTGTTACACCAAATAATATTCCAAATAACATTCCTCCAAAAGAGAATGTGGTTAATGATAGTAATTTAGATGTAACAGAAAAAGCTTATCAAGAAGTAGAGCCAGATCCTGCTAGGACTATTAAAAATACTACTTATATTTCTAATATGGCACCTATTAAAGAGGAGAAAAAAAAGACTTTTAAAGTCTCTAAAGATACGATTTCTATTATTGTAATGCTTTTAATTATCTTTATCTTTATAATGATTCTTCCTACTTTATCAAAGATTATTAGAGGAATTAGATAATTTAATTATAGTATCAAAGTCATCATCTGATGCCATAATATTTTTGTGGAGTTCTCCACATTTTAAACACTTATAAATTATTTTATAGGTGTTTTTATATTTTTCTATCCCAATAGGTTTTAGCATTCCTTGACAAGGATTACTTCTATCTCCTGGATTTATATCTAAGTGTTTAGAGTATAAACAATAGTTACAGTGATCTCTTGCTGTATAATCTAGTTTTTCTATTTTCTTATGACAATTTTCACAAATAAATTCTTCATCAATCATATTAAATCTTTTCATTAATAGTATCACCACTTTCTTATTTATTGTAGCATATTTTCTTCTAATATGATATAATTTTAGTAGTAGAAATAGGTGATAAAAGATGGATTATAGTATTAAAATAGATGAATTTGAGGGACCTTTAGATCTTCTTTTACACCTAATAAAAGAATCTAATATTAATATTTGGGATATTAAGATAGAAGATATAACTAAGCAGTATTTAGATTATATTGAAAAGATGGAAGAGTTAAATATAGATATAGCGTCTTCTTATTTAGTAATGGCAGCAGAACTTACTTTAATAAAGTCAAAATCTTTACTTCCAAAGCTTAATAATGGAGAAGATGCTATAGATGATGAAGAAGTTTCTAAGGACAACTTAATTTATCGTTTAACTCAGTATCAGGCATATAAAGAAATGGCTGATAAGTTTAAACTCTTAGAAGAAGAAAGACAAAATATTATTGTAAAATCACCAGAAAATATTAATATGTATGCTAGTGAAGTATCTTATTCTAATGATGGGAATATAGATGATCTATTAAGTGCGTTTAAAGCTTTTATTGAAAGAAGTAAACTATCTAAACCTCTTAATACGAAGATTACAACTAAGGAATATAGTGTTGATGAGAGAAATAATCAAATAAGAAATATCTTAAAAACAAAAAATAAAGTTCATTTTACAGAATTATTTGATATTCCTAGTAAAGACTATATAGTAGTAACTTTTTTATCAATATTAGACTTGGTTAAGAAAGAAGAAATATCTATAAAACAGGAATACAATTTTGAAGATATATTATTAGAAGTTAGAAAGAAGGATCTAGATGAATAAGCTTGGAATATTAGAAGGATTATTATATGTACAAGGGGATGAAGGCTTATCTTTGCCTTTAATGATGGAGATATTAGAAGTAAGTGAAGAAGAAGCTCTTTTACTTGTAAAAGCTTTAAAAGAAAGATATCAAAGTGAAGAGTATGGTCTTAGGATTAATTTTTTAGGAAATACTTTTAAACTTAGTACTAAAGAAGAACATCGTTCATATTATAGTAAGTTAATTAGTAATCCTCTTTCTTTAAGTTTATCTAATTCAGCCTTAGAGACTTTAGCAATTATTGCTTATAATGAACCTATTACAAGGCTTAAGGTTGATGAGTTTAGAGGAGTAGATTCTAGTTATATAATAAGAAGATTGCTTGCTAAAGGTTTTATTAAAGAAGCAGGAAGAGCTGATATACCAGGAAGACCTATATTGTATAAGACTACTGATGAATTTTTAGATTATTTTGGATTAGCTTCTAAAGATGATTTACCTAAAATAGAATATAAAGAAGAAAATCCTAATGATGAAGTAGATCTTTTTAAATCTAAATATATAGAAAAAGAGGAAGAATAAAAATGGATATAAAAAATATTATTAATAAAAAACGTTTAAAAAAAGAGTTAAGTGATGAAGAAATTAAGTTTGTTATCTCTGGATTTATGGATGGTAAGATTAAAGATTATCAGATGAGTGCGCTACTGATGGCAATTACTATTAATGATATGACTGATGATGAGGTATTATCTTTAACTAAGTATATGTTAGATAGTGGTAAGAAAATAGATTTAAGCACTTTTACATTACCTTGTGTAGATAAACATTCAAGTGGGGGAATTGGTGATAAGACAACCCTAATAATAGCGCCTATTGTATCTTCTTTAGGAGTTATAGTTCCTAAGATGAGTGGAAGGGGTCTTGGTTATACAGGAGGTACTATTGATAAATTAGAGTCAATTCCTGGATTTAAAGTTAAATTAACTGAGAAACAGTTTTTTAGAGAATTATCTAAATTAAATATGGCTGTAGTTAGTCAAACAGAAGATATTGCTATAGCAGATAAAAAGATTTATGCTTTAAGAGATGTTACTGCTACATCAGCTAGTATTCCTTTAATCGCATCTTCTATTATGAGTAAGAAACTTGCTCTTGGTTCTAGTAAGATAGTAATAGATTTAAAAGTAGGAGAAGGCGCATTAATTAATAATCTTAATGATGGAAGAAGACTTGCTAATTTGATGATTAAGATAGGAAAAGCTTATAATAAAGAAGTTGTTTGTCTTCTTACTAATATGGATGTTCCTTTAGGCTATAATATTGGAAATAGCTTAGAAATAGAAGAAGTAATAGATGTATTACAAAATAAAAGTAATTCTAATTTAAGAGATTTATCTATTTCTTTAGCTTCTTTAATGGTAAGTCTTGGTAAGGGTATTTCTTTAGAAAATGCTAAAGATTTAGTAATAGATACTTTAGATAGTGGAAAAGCTTATAAGAAATTTTTGGATTTTGTTTCTTATCAAAAAGGTGATTTATCTCTTTTAAGAAAAGCTAAATATTCTTATCAAATAAAATCACCAATTAATGGCTTTGTTACCGAGATTAAAGCTTTAGAACTTGGAATGGTTTCTTTTATGCTTGGATCTGGTAGAACTAATAAAGAAGATACTTTAGATTATGAAGCAGGAATAATCTTAAATAAGCAGATTAATGATTATGTTTCTACTAATGAAGTACTTGCTACTTTATATAGTAATAAAGAAATTCCTCATTTAGAAGATAAAGTATTAGAGGCATTTAGTATTACTAGTAAGAAATGTGATTATAACTTAATATTAGAATTAATTAAATAATAAAAATTCTCTTTAACGAAAACTCTGGTTAAAGAGAATTTTTTATTAATACTTCTTCTTTACTTATTAATTTTATATCATTTAGATTATCTAAAATATTAGGATTTATACTTTGAAAGGTGATTACTACTTGATCAAGATATTCTTTATTTAGAATAGTTTCATTTCTTAATAAATAAGATATTTGCTTAGTATTTGTATAAGATGTTTCTATTTTATAAAGATATCCTTTAGATAGATTTACTATTTCACATTTTTTAAGACATTCTCTAATACTAGAAGCATATGCTCTTATAAGACCACCTGCTCCAAGCTTTATTCCTCCAAAGTATCTAACCGTAATAGCAAGTATATTAGTTAAATCGTTTTTCTTTAAAACTTCTAGCATAGGGATACCTGCTGTTTTACTAGGTTCATTATCATCAGAAGCTTTAGAAGTATTAGGAAGAATATAACAGTAACAATAATGAGAAGCATCTTTCCAAGTAATTTTTACTTTTTCTAAATAAATACTTACTTCTTCTAGAGAAGTTATGTAATATAAATAGGTTATAAATCTAGAATTTCTTATAATTATTTCATTATTAGCGTTTTCTTTAATTGTTTTCATAGATTTTTCCTTTCTTAATAATTGTACAATAGCTTTCTTGAAAATGCAAATGATGATATAATAAGTATAAATATTAAGTTAAATTTAGTAAATAGATTAAAAGAATGGTGATAAGATGAAGCTAATTTTAAGTTCTTGTGATTTTCTTAATGAAAAATCTAAAAAACGTATTTTAAATAATATAGATAAATCTATAGAAAAAGTAAGAGTTTTATTTATTCCAAATAAATTATTTAATATTGATGATTTAGATAAATATTATCAAAGACTTGCGATTGATGGATTTACTAAAAAAGAAAATATTTTTATTTTTAATGAAAAAGATTCCCGTCCTTTTAATAATTTAGATATAGATTTAATTTGCTAGAGGATAAGTAATTCTTATCTTTTTTTATGGGAAAACTTTGTATTTAATGTTATACGTGATATACTAATAGTGGTGATAAGATGGAAAGTTATAGATTTAAGAATAATGATTTATTTCATGGAATAGGATTTAACTATTATACTTTAGAAAGTATTTTAAAATATGGAATATTATCTAAGAAAGAAGCAGTAAAGGAAAATATTCCTTTAGCTAAGAATTATGATGGCTATAATATGGATGATACTATTTCTTTAGTAAATACTGCTTATACTAATATAGATGATCTTGGTAGCGCTTATCATGCTTTTATAGAAAATGGAATTTCTTTTCTTGTTGATAGAAAAATAGAATATATTTATGATAAGAATAAGCGTTATATTAATAGGCCTGATGAAGTACTTGTTTTAGATAAGATAGATACTACTTGTTTAAAGAAAATTATAATACCAGAAAAAAATGCTTACTCATTAGTAGGAAGTACTAAGATTATTCCTAATACTTCTTATAACTATTTTAATATAAAAGATATTACTTTAAATTATGTTAATTTTATAGAAAAGAAAATTCCAGTTGACTTAGAGTATGTAAGTGAGTTATTATATGAATTAAAAACAACGGTGAATGCGATTAGAGCAGAAGTAAAGAAAAGTAAATTTCCTAGTGAAAAAGATGATAAAGAAATAAGTGAAAAGATAAATAATTTCTTGTTTTATCAAAAGAATGTTAATGACTTAAGAGAGAGTAATTCTGATATTGATGATTTATTTAGTGATTTTGATGAAGTAAGAGATGAACTTAATGATTATTTAGGAGATTTATCTCAAAAATATGCTGATAGTTTAATAGGAAAGAATAATTCTACTATTTTAGATTATGTATCTTATGTAAATAGAAATACTCTTAATTTAGATATTTTATTATTAGAAGAAAGAAAAAGAAGAGAACTTAGATAGGAGGTGTTTTTATGTTTAAAGATAAATTATCTTTAGTACCTCATAAACCAGGATGTTACTTAATGAAGAATAAAGATGATATAGTTATATACGTTGGGAAGAGTAAGAATTTAAAGAATAGATTAACTTCTTATTTTCATGGAAAACATACTGGAAAGACTGCTAAGCTAGTATCTGATATAGATCATTTTGAATATATAGTTACTAATACGGAGATAGAATCACTTTTATTGGAGATAAATCTAATAAAAAAATATGATCCTAAGTATAATATTTTACTTAGGGACGATAAGACTTATCCTTATATAGAGCTTACTAATGATAGAGTTCCAAGGCTTATTGTAGTAAGAAATCCTAATGCGATTAAGAGAAAAGATCTTCATTTATTTGGACCTTATCCTAATGTAGTAGCGGCTCGTAAGACGGTAGAGCTTATTAATAGAGTATATCCTCTTAGAAAGTGTAAGAACTTGGGAAAGAAAGAGTGTCTTTATTATCATATTGGAGAATGTCTTGGTTATTGTACTCATCATGTTGATGAGAAAGTAATTAATAATATGAAAAGTGAGATAATTTCTTTTTTAAATGGAAATCATGCTTTAATAAGTAAGAAAATTGAAGAGAAGATGCTTAAGTATAGTGAGAATATGGAATATGAGAAAGCACTTGAATATAAAGAGTTATTAGATTATATTAATGTTACTTTAGAAAAGCAGAAGGTAGAACTTGATGATAATTATAATAGAGATGTTATTGGATATTATTATCAAGATGGTTACTTAAGTATTCATATCCTCTTTATAAGAGGAGGAAAACTATTAGATAGAACTTCTAATATTTTTCCTATAATAGATTCTCCTAGTGAAGAGTTATTAACTTATATAATGAGTTTTTATGATAAACACAAGATAAGACCTAAAGAAGTTTTTGTTCCTGATATTATAGATTCTTCTTTGTTAACAGATACTATTGGTATTAAGTTTTTAACTCCACAAAAAGGAATTAAGAAAAAACTTTTAGATATGGCAAGTGAGAATGCTTTAGTAGCGTTCCATGAAAAGATGGAATTAATTAAAAAAGATGAAGAAAAGACTATTAATGCGATAGAAGAATTAGAAAGAATTACTGGTATAAAAGATATTTCGAGAATAGAGCTTTTTGATAATTCTAATTTATTTGGAACTTTTAATGTATCAGGAATGGTTGTATTTATTGATGGAAAACCTGCTAAGGGAGAATACCGAAAATTTAAAATTACTAATGATAAGAATGACGATTATAATACGATGAGAGAAGTAATATATCGAAGATATTTTAGGGTTTTAAAAGATAAACTTGTATTTCCAGATTTAATTATTGTAGATGGAGCATCTGGTCAAATAACAGTAGCAAGAGAAGTATTAGAAGAACTTAATTTAGATATTCCTGTTTGCGGACTTGCTAAGAATGATAAGCATAGTACTGCTTCTTTATTAGGAGACGATCCAATAAGAACATATGATATAGATAGAAATTCTTCTTTATTTCTTCTTTTAACTAGAATGCAAGATGAAGTCCATAATTATACAATTAATTATCATAAGCAAATTAGAGGTAAGGGAGCTATATCTAGTATATTAGATAATATAGAGGGAATAGGCGAGGTAAGAAAGAAGGAACTATTAAAGAAATATAGAACTATTAATAAATTACAAGAAGCGCCTATAGAAGAGTTAAAAGAAATTGTTCCACTTAATGTTGCAGAAAATTTAAAAGAGTTTTTAACTAAGTATTTAGAAAATAATAAAAAAGAAGAACTTTGAGATTATACTTGAAGTTCTTCTTTATATTTTTGGGAAAAAGTAAGTATGGCTTTTTCAAATTCTTCTTTATTATTTAATCCTTGAAGATATTCTTTATTGTTTTCGATAATTATTTTTCTAATACAAAAATCTTCAGAATTATTTATATTTGAAAGATAGACGTAAGTAATATTATTAATTTTTATTTCGTCTACTACTGCGTAAGTAAGACCGTCTTCTAACGTAATACAATTAATGTTTTCTTCCATTAGAGTCCTCCTTGTTTTTATAAGCATTAACTATTCTTGCTTCTTCATAATTTTTCCACACTTCTATACTAGGAGTTTGGATACCATTATCATATTTTTGATACATTCCTTTTTTTCTTAAGAAATCATCTTCATCTTTATATCCTAAAGATTTAACTAAAGAATTAAGATCTAGTCCTAATTTAGTAGTAGCGCTATATAGATCAACTTCAGAAATGGTTAAATCTTTATAATTAATATTATTTAAATCTGGGTATTGTTTTTGAATAATAGATTCTACTCTAATACTATCTTCACTTAAGGCTTTTTTCTTAGTAACAAGATCATCTATTTCCTTTGCTGCAACTCCAGCAATGGCAATGCTAGTACTAATTACTATTCCAGTCATTATTAAAGAGATAGTTCTTTTTATTTTATTGATATTACCTTTTTTAGTAGTCTTAGGAAGTGATTCTATACTTGCTCTAGTATTTGTTACACTTTTTTGATATGCTTTTTGATAAGATTCTTGGTATCTTTTAGATTGGGGTGTTCTTTCAAGAGGCGTAAAAGATACATTTTGATTATTAGAAGTGCGTTCTAATGGGGTAAATTTAATTTTGTCTTCATTATTCATATGATCCTCCTATTTATACTTAAAATATAGCAAAGCTCTATTTAGATGTCAATCTTTTTTACTTCATTTTACATATTAATCTTATTTATAATAGGTTTTTTCTTAATAATAGTATATAATAATATATGGAAAAGTGGTGTTAATATGGGATTAACTTTAGATGTAGTAGAAAGAATATCAGATATAAAAAATGAACCTCTTTGGATGAGAGAATTTAGAAAGAGGTCATATGAATATTTTATAAATTCTTCTGATCCTAACTTTGGACCTAAGCTTGATATTGATTATGATAATATTACTTATTATAAAGAAAGAGAAAGTAAACTTACTAATAAGTGGGAAAATGTTAATAGTAAAGTAAAGGACGTTTTTGATGATTTAGGAGTTATTAAAAATGAGAAGAAATATTTTGATGGAGTAGGTGCTCAGTTTGATAGTGAGGTTATTTATCATAATATGATTGAAGAGCTTACTAAGAAGAATGTTATTTTTTTAGATACAGATACTGCTTTAGCAAAGTACCCAGAATTATTTAAGAAATACTTTAATAAACTTGTTAAATATAATGAGAATAAATTTACTGCTTTAAATGGGGCAGTTTGGAGCGGAGGAACTTTTATTTATGTTCCACCATTTACTAAGTTAGATAGACCACTTCAAAGTTATTTTAGAATTAATAGTAAGAATATGGGACAGTTTGAAAGAACTATTATTGCTATAGATGAAGGAAGCGAAGTTCATTATATAGAAGGATGTACTGCTCCTACTTATACAAGTGATGCTCTTCATGCAGCAGTAGTAGAAATATTTGTAGAAAAAAATGCGAAAATGCGTTATACTACTATTCAAAACTGGTCTAGTGATGTATATAACTTGGTTACTAAAAGAGCTATTGTAGAAGAAAACGGTCTTATGGAATGGATTGATGGGAATGTTGGTGCCAAGGTAAATATGAAGTATCCTGCTTGTATTTTAAATGGAAGAAATGCTAGAGGATATTGTATATCAGTAGCGTCTGCTTCTTATATGCAAGTTCAAGATGCTGGAGCTAGGATGATTCATTTAGCACCTAATACGAAGAGTAATATTATTTCTAAGTCAATTTCGGCAACAGGTGGGAATGCTACTTATAGAGGAGAAGTTAAGATTGCTAAGAACGCAGTTAATTCCTATGCTAGTGTAAAATGTGATACTATTATCTTAGATTCTTTATCTAAAAGTGATACTATTCCTAAAAATATTGTTATGAATAATTCTTCTTTTTTAGAGCATGAAGCAACTATCTCGAAGATTCAAGATGAACAATTATTTTATTTGATGAGTAGGGGAATAAGTGAGGATAAAGCTAAAGAACTTATTGTAATGGGATTTGTTTCTGCTTTTAGAGATGAACTTCCAGTAGAGTATGCGGTTGAATTAAATAGACTTTTGAGTGAGAATTTAAATGGTGGTGGAACATGCGTTTATTAATTAAAAGTGTTCTTGCTTTTTTGATTGCATTTTTATCTTTTTATATAGTATATGATACTACTTTGAAGAAAGAAGCACCTAAGATACCTTATGAAATTATAGAAAGTGCTGAAATAAATGAATATTATGTTTATGGAAAAAGACTTAATATAAAGGGAAGTATTAATTTAGATTATTCTTTTAAAGAAGTTAATTTATTATTATATGATGAAAAAGAAATAAAAGTACCTCTAAGCTATAATTTTAATGATGGAGTATTAAACTTTTATATAAGTGATAAAATAAATGGAGGATACGATCTAGAAGATCTTGATATAGGCAATTACTATGTACTTTTAGAAGTAGTTTGCGATAATGAAGTAAAATACTATAACTTAAAAAATAATACTTCTTATGATGGAGTAAATTATTATACTTTGTCTAAGACTAATCATAAAGTAACTTTTACTACTAATTATTACTATGATACTTTATATATAAAAGTTACATCTAGTAAAAGCGATGATGCTTATGATATTATAATTGATCCAGGTCATGGTGGAAAAGATACTGGAGCATATAATAGTGGTCATAGTGAAAAAGATATTAACTTAGATATTGCTTTAAAACTAGGAGAATATTTAAAGAAGAACAATGTAAAAGTAACTTATACTAGAAAGAAAGATGTTTATTTAACTAATTACTCAGTAGATGGCTCTCCTTCTAGATTATCTTTTATTAATAATAGCCATGCTAAATATATTATTGCTCTTCATTTAAATAGTACTACTTCTAAAAAAGCTAAAGGGGTAGAAGTATATACTAATCCTAATATTAATTATGACTTTGCAAAAAGTATTGCTGATAATATAGTAAAAGACACTGGTACTATTTATTCTCCTAATATGACTAGCAAGATGTATAATGGCGTTTATACAAGACTTCTTACTAAGAAACATCTTGAAAATAATATTGAGGAAGCTAAAGAAAAAGGAATAGAACCTTATGATATTAAAGAAAATACTGCTTATTACTTTATGATAAGAGAGCCAGGTGGAATAGTTACTCATGCTTATGTTGATGGCAGAGATAAAGAAGTTGGAGTTAACTCTAATTATAATGGAAATATTGGAATAGAAGGATATTTAATAGAAATGGGTTATCTTACTAATAGTGATGATTATAATAATTTAGTAAATAATTCTAAGAAATATGCAGAAGCAATAGGAAATGCGATTATTAAAGAACTTGGTTATTAGAAATTTAATGAAATTTTATTAAATTTCTTTTTTTATCTAAAGAAGATCTAAATAATTTTTAAAAACCTCTAGATAAAAATAAATAACTGAAATAATAAGAATAATCTTATTTAAGATATTGCTATTTGTTTTTATTATTATACTTTGATATATTCTTTCTTGAAAGGAGAAAAAAGTATGTTAAATCAAATAGTAATAGTTGGACGCTTAGTAAAAGATCCAGAACTTAAAATAACCGAAGGAGGCAAAAAGATTAGTAGTATTACTCTAGCAGTTCCTAGAAGTTATAAAAATATGAATGGTACTTATGATACTGATTTTATTGATTGTACTCTTTGGACAGGAATTGCTGAAAATACTACAGAGTACTGTGAAAAAGGAGATACCATTGGAGTAAAAGGAAGACTTCAAACTAAGATTATTGAAAAAGATGATGGTACTAAAAGAAAGATAACTGAAGTAGTAGCAGAAAAAGTAACATTCTTATCTAGTAATAACAAAGTAAAAAGTTAACTAAAATGTAACTTTTTATATAAAAACTATTGACTTTTCTTAAAAGAATATTATAAAATATTAATAAATTTTAAAAAAGAAGGAGAAATACTTATGAGGAATGTATTTTTAAGTTTTATTAATATTCTTGATAATTTTATTAGAAGATTTTCTGATAATAGTATTTTCTTCATCTTTGTTATCTTTAAAAAAGCGTGTGCTTAAAACTAATGATGTTTTTGGCACCGCTTTTTTTATATTAGAAAGGATGGTAAAAAAGCATGACTATTGAAATGCTATTAACTAAATTAAGTGAATATAACAAAGAAGAAATAAGAAAAATGCATAAAGATAATCCTGATTTGCCGGCTTTCTTAGGACAATCAAAATTTGAATATATGGAAGATGTTTTAGAGATGTTTAAAGAGAAATATCATGATATTAATAATTATATGAATTATTTAGGAATAACTTTAGAGAAAGTAAAAACAATAAGAAATAAACTATTAGATTAAAAAATGTGTAAATATTTTACATTAATTAGCATATAATACTTTGTATTTTCTAAATTTTGTGATAAGATACAATAATGCGCTTAAAAAAGAAGCGCTTTATTATTGATAAGAAAGGATGATATAAATGAATATGTCTTTAGAAGATAACAAAGTAATTCAAAATATTTTAGATGGTGAAATTGTTGATCTAGAAAGTTTAAAAAGCTTATTAATGGTTATTAACCGTGAAAAGAATCAAAAGAAACCTAAAACTTTAAAGAAAACTTTTGTGAAAGCAAATTCTAATGTTAGATAAGGATTTGCTTTTTTTGTTTATTTATAGTATTATATAGAAGAAAAAGGAAGCATGTGGTATGATGAAGAAGTTATTGATATTATTTTTTTTATTAGGATTTTTAACAGCATGTACAAGTAATAAAGATATTCCTAAAAATGATATGAATCTTAATAAAGATAAAGAGGAAGAAACTGTTAAAGATGATAATAATAATTTAGAAGAGATAGTTATTAAAAAAGAAGATAATGTTTCTAATGATGAATATATTATTAGTTATTTTAATGATTTAGATAAAGAAACAGATAATTATATAGCATCTTCTAATAATGAAAAAATATCTGATAAATTAAAAAATAGTTTAATAAAAGCGATTGATTTTCTTTTCTATGATGAAGAAATAGGCGGAGTTAGATTAAAAGATATTACTTCAAAAACTAAGGAAGAAGTAATGATAATCTTTAATAGAATAGATCAAAAATTAGAAGAACATTTTCCTTCTTATAAGGAATTTATTGGAGAAAAATATAATACTGCAGTAGGTAAAGTAAAAGAATATCTTGAGAAAGCAGATAGTTATTTAGAAGAAAAAATTGGGGAAGATAAATATAATAATTATAAAGAAAAAGCTAATGAAATTTTGGATAATGCTAAAGATATTGGAAATAATTTAAAAGAAAAGGGACAAGATGCTTTAGGTAATTTGAAGAAATGGTATGAAGAAAAAACAAATAAATAAGAGGTGATTATTATGGTACCAACAGTTGCTTTAGTAGGAAGACCTAACGTTGGAAAAAGTACAGTCTTTAATCGTTTGGTAGGAGAGAAGATTTCTATTACTATGGATACTCCTGGAGTTACTAGAGATCGTATATATGGAGATGTATCTTATAATGATTATAAATTTCACTTGATTGATACTGGAGGAATTGATGTTTCTAAAGAATTTTTTAATGATGAGATTATCGTTCAAGCTTCTATTGCAATAGATGAATCTGATGTAGTAGTATTTATCGTTGATGGAAAAGAAAGCCTTAATCAAAATGATTTTAAAGTTCGTGATATGTTAAAAAAAGCTGGGAAAACAGTAATAGTTGCAGTTAATAAGATAGATAATATTAAAAGATTTGATAATATTTATGAGTTTTATGAACTTGGTTTTGATAAGATTATTCCTATTAGTGCTGAACATAATGAAGGAATAAAAACTCTTTTAGATGAAATTACTTCTTCTTTTAAGAATGTAAGTACTACTGATTATGAAGAGGATGTTGTAAAGTTTTGCGTAATAGGAAGGCCTAATGTTGGAAAGAGTAGTTTAATAAATGCTTTATTAAACGAAAATAGAAATATTGTAAGTGATATTGCTGGAACTACTAGGGACGCTATTGATAGTCCTTTTATGTATGAGAAAAAGAAATTTGTTGCAATCGATACAGCAGGTATTAGAAAAAGTGGACGCATTTATGAGAATATTGAAAAATATAGTGTCTTAAGATCAATGAAAGCTATTTCTAGAAGCGATGTTTGTGTTCTTGTAATAAATGCTGAAGAAGGAATTATTGAACATGATAAACATATTGCTGGGTATGCTTTAGAAGAAGGAAAAGCATTAGTACTAGTTGTAAATAAGTGGGATACTGTTAGTGATAAGAATGATATAAAGACTTATACTAAATTAATTAGAAATGAATTTAAGTTTTTGGCATATGTTCCAATAGTATTTTTATCTGCTAAAACAAAGAAACGTCTTTCTACGTTGATGCCTGAAATAAAGAAAGCTTATGAGAATGCTACTAGAGAAGTTAAGACAAGTGTCTTAAATGATGTAGTAAGAGAAGCTGTAAATTTAAATGCTCCGCCTTCTTATAAAGGAAAAAGATTAAAGATTTATTTCTGTAATCAAGTTTCTAATAAACCACCTCGTTTTAATTTCCAAGTTAATAGTAAAGGTTTAGTTCATTTTTCTTACTTAAGATATTTAGAAAATAAATTAAGAGAAAGCTTTGACTTTGAGGGAACTCCAATTATTATTCAGTTTAAGAATAAGGGAGAACAGTAGTTCTTTATCACAAAAATAATCTTCTACATATAATAATGTAGGAGGTTTTTTTATGGCTTTTTCAGATGGATTTTTTAATAAAGTTAAAAAAAAGACAAATGTTGATAAGGAGACAATCTTATCTCTTGCTAAGAAATTACAAGATGGTAATATGAAGAATGAAGATACTCTTAGAGAAGTTATTCATGATTTATCTAAGATGACAGGAAGAGAAGTATCTAAAGATAAGGAACAAAAAATCATTGATACTGTTTTAAATGATAAAGTTCCAAGTGATATTTCTAAGTTTATTGATGAATAAAATTATTGTCGGTATTTTAATTAAGAGTAATGATTATGATGAGTTCGTTTTAAAAAAGAGTAACTTAAATCATCTTTATAGTAAGTGTACAATTATTTTAATACCAGTTTTTGATAATTATGATAAGATAGATTTAGATGCTTTAAAGATTTGCGATATGATTATAATTCCTGGTGGAAGCGTTATCTATCCTTATTATTATGAAGTTATAGATTATGCTTTAGTAAATCATATTCCTTTACTTGGAATATGTCTTGGTATGCAAGCATTGGGACTTTATTCTACTACTAAAGATGAACTTGATTTATTAAAGGTAGATAATCATTATTTAGAAAACAATAAAAAACATGAAATAATTATTTTACCTAATACTATTTTAAATAAACTTTTTTTAAATAAAATTAAAGTAAATTCTAGGCATCATTATATCTTAAAAGAAGTGGAATATCCTTTTATAGTATCAGCTTATAGTAAAGATGGAACAATTGAAGCAATAGAATATTCTAAAGATGATAATCTTATGATAGGAGTTCAGTTTCATCCAGAAGATCTAGATAATATGTCTATTCTTTATGATTACTTTATCGCATATATTATTAAGAAAAAATTAAAAGAACATTAATTGTTCTTTTTTTCTTAGGAAAACATAATATTAACTAGAAAAGAGGTATGCGAATGGAAAATTTAGAGGTAATTAAGAGTATTGCGAAGAGAACTGATGGAGATATTTATTTAGGTGTAGTAGGAGCAGTTAGAACTGGTAAATCAACATTTATAAAAAAATTCATGGAAAATTTAGTAATTCCTAATATTGAAGATGAATATGAAAAGAAAAGAACTTTAGATGAACTTCCTCAATCAGCAGCCGGTAAAACAATAATGACTACTGAACCTAAGTTTGTTCCCTCAACAGCAGCTAAAATTCAAATTGAAGATTTTTCTGCTAATATAAGGATGGTTGACTGTGTTGGATATGTTATTAATGGCGCTAAAGGATATGAAGATGAAAATGGACCAAGATACGTTAGAACTCCTTGGGTGAGGTTGAATAAGTGATACCCAAATATAAAAATAAATAAATGCCGATAAAATAAGGGCTAAAGACAATA
>CAKPEZ010000009.1 GCA_934149465.1 uncultured Bacilli bacterium
ATTGAAATAGAAAATTATGTTAATAAATTAAAAGAAATGTATGATGTTAATTATTATGAAGTTATACCGAATAAAGGCTTTACTAATTTATCATTTACACCTAAAAACGATATAGAAAAAATAATAAGAATAATACCTATAAAAGAAAATGATAAGTTTAAAAGTAACAAATTAGAACTCGGAATAATCACTATTAATTTATCAAATATAACAAGTCCAGATGGAACACAGCTATATAAAAATATTTTTAAAACAAGTAAACTACCAACTTAATACTTGTTTTTTAATATAAATATTTATACTCTTGTTATATTAATTCTTTATATTATATTATTATATTATGTGTGACAAAATCATCACCCCTAGATGGACATTTTCATCACACCCTGATGGACAAAATCATCACCCTGTGACATTTGTTATTATTCTTTCTATCAAAAGAAAAAGACTAGTTATATTTCAAACTAATCTCACTAATAAATTATAATTTATCTCTTGATATGTGCTGTTATAATTGCGTAACTATATGAATTTATAGTAATTATTATATTTTCTATTTCACAATACCAATTCTTACCTTGTTTATATATATTGCAATTCTTATCTAAAACTTTATTTTTACAATATTCTACTACATCATTTGTATTTAATTTTAGATTTTTTATAATTCTATTAATACCCATTTCAGTAGTATGCACTTTACTTATATTATCAAGTAATATTTGTTTATCTTCCATAATTTAATCTCCTCAAAAAATTACTATTTATCTGTTTCTTATATATATAACTATACCATCATTTTGGTAAATTTATTACTAAATTAAAACATCCAAGATTCATCCAACATTTTTAGTATATATCCAACATTTGGAAGTAAAATAGAACCTTGCAAACCCTTTAATTAAAAGGGATAAATCAAAAGTATAGTAGAGTTTTTCCATATTTTAGCTCAATTTTGCAAGTGCAAAATAAGAAATGATAGCACTATAATTCCTTTATTTATACAGAATAAATTAAGGTCGTGCTATCAATTTCCTTATCCTGCTTATCATTATTAATTTAAAAGTATAAGTTGCTGTATAAAATAAAACGAGCAATTACTCGTTTTATTTTATACATATTTATTCATATAATTTTGCTTTTATTTTAAATGTTGACTATTTTCTTGTTTATGTACATGACTTTTTATATTTTTTAATATTTCAAATGAATATGGAGCATGAATCATAGGTAGTGCTATAGCAAGTTCATTATAAGCAAACTCCAAAAAATTACTATATTCAATTACTTTTTTACATTCTTCATATTCTTCTTCAAATGTTTCTTGCTCTTCTTCAGCATAAATATAAGAACTAACTAATTCCCCTATTGAACCACATCTAAAATTATTTCTTTCATCATTATTTACAACACAAAGCAAATTTAAATCATTTCTTAAACCACCAAAATAGTTAATTGGAACAGTAATTTCTTTCATTGCTTTTATTTTTAAAATATCATTTTGAGTTATTAAATCCCCAAAATTATCCCCAGTAATTTGTAATTTAATATTGGCAGAATAAAAATCATTATTTCTAACAATAGAACCAGAAATAAATTGATTAGTAGCTTTAAAATTTCTCGCATTAGGTATTATTTTAAAATCTTTGCTAATTTCAATTCCATTATCATCAAAAGACATAATTGATTGACACACTGATTTATTGTAAAATGTTTGATTTAAAAACATTTCATCCGGTTTATTAACATTATAGGAGATAATGCTATTTGAATAATCTTCACCATAAGCATTATATTGACAATAAAAGTTATTTTTAATTGTTATAGTTCCATTGTTTGAATAAGTAATTTCTAAAGACTTACCATTATATTCCAAAATAATATTACTGCCATTTTCTAATGTTTCACTTTTTGCATTGAAATCACAACTTGTTTTATTTAATCTTTCTCTCGTGCTTATCAAAAACTCGTTAATTGCTTTACCAACAATATTTTTTATAGCGATATTAGCATTTGAAAATCCAATATAATCTACTACTTTTTTTAAATTATTTATTAAAACAGGAACTTCATCAGTAATTCCATGTGTTTTAGTAGGGTAATGTGGTGGAAATTTTTGCTGTGTTTCTTCTAAAAGTATTTTAAGCTGAGTAATATCCATTACATTCTTCCTCCAAACTTATTAGGCATTATATTTATATCTGCTGGATTTAACTTTGGAATATCAAATTCAATCATACCAACATAGTCATAATTTGAACCATTATCTATATTATTTTTTCTTCTTTTTACTTCTACCATACTATAACCATAAAATGGTTGCTCCATAGCAAACTTCATTTTTAAATTTTTAAAGTCATCATGAGCCTTTAATGCCTCTTTACTTCTCATAGCAAAAATTTGTTTTTCTACAAATACATATTTATTTTCATCATTTACTGATACTAAGACATATTCTTCTTCGCACATAATAACACCTCCAATTTATCTATATTATAACATATTTTTGACATATTTAATCAAAATTTATGTAAACTATATGAAAAACATGTTATACTATTTATAGTTAGTAGTTTATTGCTACCTATAATTTAGATAATTAAAGGTTGTCCAACTTCAACCTTTATAGCTCCATTTGTAAAAATCGTCGAACTATTTAGTTCGTTTTTTTCTTTATAAAACAATATTCTTAATTTAAAAAATTATTGTGAACGAAAGGTAAACGAAAAGTGAACGAAAGTATTGATAATATTTTTTAAATTGTATATAATATTAATAGGTGATAAAAATGAAATTTATTGAAAATGATTGTTGTGAATTAAAAAGCATATTAACAAAAGATATAAAAAAAGAAATTATTGCTTTTGCAAATACTAATGGTGGAAAAATATATATTGGTATTGATGATAACAGTAATATTATTGGGATAAACAACATAGATAATAATTTGCAATCATTAACTGGAATGATAAATGAAGGAATAAAACCATCACTAATTGAATATACAAAAATTAAAACAGAAAAATATGATAATAAAGATATAATTATTATTGAAATTCAAAGTGGACCAAATAAACCATATTATTTATCTGATAAAGGATTAAAACCAAGTGGTGTATATTTAAGACATGGTGCTTCTTCAATTCAAGTATCAGACGAAATTATAAGAAAAATGATATTCGAACATGCTTCATTAAGATTTGAAGAAATGATTTCCAAAAATCAAAATTTAACTTTTGAATATTTAGAAAAAAAATTTAAAGACAATCTTTTAACATTTGATACAAATAAATATAAATTATTAAATATTATTAATGAAGAAAACAAATATACTAATTTAGGTTTGTTATTATCTGACCAATGTTCTTATACAATAAAATGTGCAATATTTAACGGAACAAATAAAATAGAATTTCGTGACAGAAAAGAATTTACTGGATCAATTTTAAAACAAGTTGATGATATATTTGAGTATTTTGAATTGTTTAATAAAATCAGTGGAAGAATTATTGGGTTAAAAAGAATTGATACACGAGATTATCCTGAATATTCATTAAGAGAAGCTTTATTAAATGCTGTGATACATAGAAGTTATTATTTTGATAGTAGTATAATGGTAACACTTTATGATGATAAATTTGAAATACTCTCTATGGGTGGATTAATAGATGGAATAACTATAAAAGAAATATTTAAAGGTGTTTCTTCATCTAGAAATCCTAATTTAGCAAATATATTTTATAGATTTGGATACGTTGAATCATTTGGAACTGGTATTGGAAGAATTATGGATAGTTATTCAGAATATGACAAAAAACCAATCTTTGATGCCACAGAGAATACATTTTCTATAACACTTCCAAATATGAATTATGTAGAAACTTCGAATAAAGTAAGTGTTGTTTCTCCAAATTTATCACAAGAAGATATAATTGTTAATTATTTAAAAGAATATAATAGAATTAATAGAAATGAAGCTGAGAAATTATTAAATATTTCTAAAACAAGAGCATATCAAATTATTGATAAAATGTTAGAAAAAAATGTACTTAAAAAAGAAGGCACTGGAAAAAGCACCTATTATATGTTAAAATGACACTGGATTAGATGTTTATCATCTTTTACTTTGAGGGTTTCAAATAGCCTTTGCTATTGCTCCATTTGTAAAAATCGTCGAATTATTTAGTTCGATTTTTTCTTTATAAAATAATATTATGCTGTTAGTATATATAGACACGAAATTTCGTTGATGTGGTATAATAAACACCAAAGTTGAAACAAAAAAACGTTCATGGCAAAGTGATATAAAAACCACAATAAAAAATTTAAAGCTATAACCGCATCTACCGAAGAAGTAATTAAAGAGATTTTACTATGCTTGAAATAAGAAGATTAAATAAAGTTGATTATTTTAATAAAGTATCCCAGTATTAACCATTTTTTACTAAAAAGATGGATTTATGTCCGAAATATAAAAACAAATGTTTTATGAAAGACAATTATAACAATACAATATAATTAAATGAGATGATTAAATGAAGAATTTTAAATATGAAGATATAAAAAATAATAATTATAATATTATTAAAAAACTAACTATTTCTTTAACTGAAGAATATAGTCATGAAGTAATAATACAAACAGGCCAAGGTTCTTTTAGCATTGGGGTTAAAGGAATAGATAATGAGTGTGATGTAGATGCTTGGGTTGATAAAAACAGCAAAATAAATTGGAATGCTTTTAATAATTGCGAAGAAATATTTAAGCCACTAATATCTCCATCAATAAAATGGCCAAGATTTTTTAGTTATACTGGAAATGACATTGGATTTATCGAATGGTCAAAAACAAGAAATATAGAAAGTTTTACGTGGAAACCACAAAAAGAAATAAATGCTGATTTTAGTAACGCAAATATACATAATTTATATATCGAATCAAATTATAAAATAAATTTATCTTTTGGTAATAATGTGGATTATTTGGACTTATATGGTAATCCAAATAATTATATAATTGAAAAATGTTTAAAAACACCATCACTTGGTTTTTACCTAAAAAATGATAATACTATAAAACTTTTTTCTTTGCCTAAATATGAGTGTTTTAAAAATGCAGAGGAATTACTAATAGAAGTTGAACCAAATGGAGAGCCTTTTGACTGTAATAGTTTATTACAATTTCCAAATCTTAAACTTTTACATTTAATTGGTAATATGAAAAATCTTTCTTCCTTAAAAAACTTGAAACATTTAAATAAGTTAGGATTTTGGAATGTACCAGAATTATCGGATTTACCAAGTCTTAATAATTGGAATGAATTAGATAAGATAGTGGCTATGAATATAGATAAAAATACAGGTATAAGATTAAAAAATGAATTAAAAGATTTACAAAAGCAGAGAAAATTCGATTTTGTTTCAATTAGTAAATTGAGAAATAAACTTTGGTTTGAAACAGAATTTGGTCTTCCATTTACAAGTTGGGACACATCAAAAGAAAAGAAAGCAAATTTAATATACAAAAAATGCTTGAAAGAACTAAAAAGCTCTACAACAAAAAATGATATAAAAAATGCAATAATCAAATTCACAAATAGTTTTAATAAGATGGATAGTATCGAAACTGTAGAAAGAGATGATATATATAGAGGATTATGTCAATTAATGAAAAATTCTCCAATTAATATTAAACAAAATACTTGGCTAGAGTGGTTTGATGAAGTAAGAAACTTTTAGCATTCTATTATTGGTAATTATAAATAAAACTAATTAATCATTTTTTATTTATTACGACGCCCTATACATATTCTTATTTAAATTTATTCAAAAACTATTTTAACTTGCGTTTGTTTAATAGTATATATGATGTAAATACTCATATTGTCCGTTTACTTCAATCATAATAAAAAGAAGCGTAATAATTAATTGCTTAGTATCAATTGACTATTACACTTTTTATTTATTTTTTTTGATCCACTCAACAGTATCTTTTATTGTGTTTTTCATATTTCTATTTTTAAAATTTAACTTTTCCTTAGCCTTTGCATTACTAAAATTAGAATTAGATGATAAAGTATATAGAGAATATTTTGTAAAAAGTGGTGTTTGTTTTTTTAAATTATAATATATTTCAAATAAAGGGGCTATTAATTTTGCTAATCCAATTGGTAATACAAATTTGATTCTTTTTCTTCCTACCGTATCGCAAATTAAATCAGCTAATTTTTTAATTGTTATATACTCATTAGATAAGATATAACATTCACCCTTAATACCATTTTTACAAGCACTAATAACACCATCTGCTACATCTCTAACATCAACAAAATCATATCCTCCTCTTACACAAGCAAAAAGCTTACCACTTGATATTTCTTTTACCAATTGAGTTAAATGACTATTACCAAAATCATTTGGACCTATAATACCTGATGGATGAATAATGCAAGCATTCAAATTTTTATTTTGTACAGCATCCATAACATATTTGGCGGCTTCTGCCTTTGTTTTCGCATATAATCCTTCAACTTTATCAGGATCAAAGTCATATGTTTCTGTTATTAAACCATTGTTCTTTTTTTCTGGAATCGCATGAACACTGCTAATATATATAAGTTTTGCTTTTGTCTTTAAAACTTTGGCTACTATATTTTTAGTACCATTAACATTAACATTATAAACAAATGAATTATATTGTGATTTTATATATACAACTGCCGCACAATGAATTACAAATACCATTTTACCATCTATATTTTCAAAGATAGTTGATAAAGATTCTTTTTTAGTAACATCTCCATAATATATTTTACATTTTAAATCATCTAATGATTTTATGGGATCATCTTTTAAAACCAAAGCTCTAATTTCACTTTCACCATCTTGATTTAATTTTCTTATAATATTATTCCCCAAAAATCCTGTTGCTCCCGTTATTATAAAAACTTTTTGCACAACTTTTTCACCTACCGTTTCATCTCTTTTAAATAATTTTATTTTTTTACCTCTATATTGTACCATAATTTTGCTTTTTTATTCTGATAATACATACCCTAATTTTTCTAATTCTAGTATAGCAATTTGAGATAAATCTTTTTTAGATAGTTTATTAATTTCAAAGATGTCTGCACCTTTAGAATCGTCGTTTCTTTCATCTATATTTATATTCTTTTTAATGTTATTTTTATAATCTAATATTTTAAAGAATATCCCAATATGATGGACCTCTACTCTATCATCATCATTTTTCCAAGTAAAGGTTACTGAATCAGAATCAAATAAACTATATTTTAATAGTTCTATTCCTACTTCTTCTTTTAATTCTCTTTTTAGGGCATCTTCTACTTTTTCTCCAAATTCAATAGTACCTCCTGGTAAATCTAGTTTTTCATCATAAGGTCCACCATATTTTTTGATAAGTAAAATATTATCATTTTTTATTATTAATCCATATACTCCTAAGTGTTTATATTTTTTCATTTATTTTCTCCTTCGTAATTCCAAATATTTAGCTTTCCCTTAGCTTTTATTGGTTTTATAGGCTTTATATCACTTAATATCCAAGCATATCGTCCTTTTTCGTATAATCCAAGATTATATTCTTGTTTATCTTTCTTTATTTTAGCAAGAAATTCTTCATCCATATATATACAGTCTATAAGATTAGCTTTACATATTATATAGCCATAACTAGGTGTTATATTCTTAGAAAGCTCTATAACGTACTTGTTATTAAGAAATTCTTTTGCAAAAGTTTTTCCACTAACGTGAATATATATTTCTCCTCTATAATTTGTCTTAAAGCTTCTAGTTTCGATTTTTTTAAATTTATCTTTGATTAAAGTTGCAAATGGTTCTTTAATACTAATTACTTTCATAAAAGTTTCTCCCTTATTTCATTATAACATAATAATTTAATATTATTTCATATTATAATTCTCTTTTTTTAATGATATAATTATTTTATAAAGGAGAATAACTGATGAAAAAGAAAATTACGATTGGGCTTTTTAATGATAGCTTTTTTCCTTTAACAGATGGTGTTATTAATGTAGTAGATAATTATGCTAAAGTGTTATCAAAAAAAGCTAATGTTATTGTATTTGTTCCTGGATATTCTAAAAGCATTTTTGATGATAAATATCTTCCTTATAAAGTAGTTAGATGTAATTCAGTAAAGTTATTTTTTTTAGATTATTCTCTTCCCCTTTCTAATATTGATATTAATTTTCTTAGAAAATTAAATAAATATCACTTAGATATTGTACATATTCATTCTCCATTTTCACTTGGAATTACTGGAATTAAGTATGCTAAAAAGCATAATATTCCTTGTATAGCTACTATGCATTCGCAGTTTAAAAAAGATTTTTTTAGAGCAACCAAGTCAGAAAAAATGAGTAATTTCTTATTAAAAAAGATAATCAAAGTATTTAATAAGTGTGATGAATGTTTTGCCGTTAATGATGAAGTAGCACGCATTTTTTATGAAGAATATCATTATAAAAAGTATCCTTTGGTTATGAATAACGCTACTGATATTTTGCCCGTAAAAAATGAAGTAGATGCTAGAAAATATATAGATAATAAGCATAATATAAATCATAGTGATAAAGTATTTTTGTTTGTTGGAAGAATTAACTTATTAAAAAACATCTTGTTTATAGTAGATTCTTTAAAGATTTTAAAAGAAAAAAGACCTAAATTAAAGTTTAAAATGTTATATGTAGGAAGTGGCCAAGATGAAAGCAAATTAGCTTCATATATAAAAATGTGTAAATTAGAAGATGAGATAATATTATGTGGAAAGATTACTGATAGATATGAACTTGCTTGTTATTATAAAAGAAGTGATCTATTCTTATTTCCTTCTTACTATGATGCTTCATCAATTGTACAAATCGAAGCTGCTTCACAAAAGACTCCGACTATTTTTTTAGAAAATTCTGCTACTTCTGCTAATATAATAGATAATGTTAATGGATATATTTCTAAAAACTCTAAAGAAGATTATTGTAATAAAATAATAGAAGCATTAGAAAATAAAAAAGAATATAAAAATATTTGTGAAAATGCTTTTAATGATTTATATAAAACTTGGGATCTTCAAGTTGAAAAAATGTATCAAGAATATCTAAAGTTAATTAATCAAAAATAAAATATTATTATTTATCATATTTATAAAGTTAATTGTTAATGTAGATATCCTAAACAAATAATTTAAAAGTTAAAGTTACATATCTTTAGTAAGAAAATACCACTTGTTAGTATTTTCTTCTATTTTCTTATTAACAAGTTCGATTTCTTCTTCTATTTTTTTATATTTATTAGCGTCTAAATAAACTTCTTCTTTTAAGAGTTCTCCATTTAGATCCTGAAGATTCTTAGTTAGTTTATCAAGATTATTCTCTATTTTATTTATTTCTTTTTTTAAGTTATAAGGAAGAATCTCTTTACTAGGTTCTTTCTTTTTTAAGTTTAGAGAACTTACATTTTTATTAAGTTCTCTTTTTTCTAGATATTCTTTATAACCATAATTATAAAAATGTCCTTCTTTATTTTCAAGAACTAATAATTTATTACAAACTCTATTAATAAGATAACGATCATGGCTTACGATGATAAGAGTTCCTAAATAATCTTTAAGCATTTTTTCAATAGTATCTTTATTAATTATATCTAAATGATTAGTAGGTTCATCTAGAATTAAAACATTCGGATTAGTATAGAGAATCTTACAAAGACTTACTCTTACTCTTTCTCCTCCAGATAAATTTTCAATCTTAGTAAAGACGCTATCGCCTCTAAATTCAAATGCTCCTAAAAGGTTTCTTATTTCACTAGAACTCATAAGAGGAAAAGCATTAGCAATCTCATCATAAACAGTATTGTTCTTATTTAAATTTTCTAATTGCTGAGAAAAATAACCAATATTAGTATTTTCCCCAAATGTAACTTTTCCTCCTAATGAGTTTATTTGTCCTATAAGTGTTTTAACTAAAGTACTTTTGCCACTACCGTTTTCTCCAATAATTCCAAGCTTATCCCCTCTTTCAAGTTTCAATGATAGCTTGCAAAGAACATTATTATCATATCCAATAGATAAATCTTTAACTTTAAGAACTTCCCTATAACTATTTTGAAGAGGCTTCATCTTCATTCTAAATGTTCTATTATCAAAAGTAACAGGCTTTTCTATAATATTCATCTTTTCTATTTGCTTAAGTCTTGACATTGCCATTTTAGCCTTAGTTGGTTTGTATCTAAATCTTTCTATTACTTGAGTTAATCTTTTTATTTCTTTCTGCTGAAATTCATAATCTTTTAATTCTTTTTGATAATTTATCTCTCTTTGCTTAATAAAGTTTGAATAATTTCCTGTGTATCTAGTTAAAAAGCCATATTCTATATAGTAAATAACATTACAAATCTTATCCATAAACATTCGATCGTGGCTTACAATAATAAGTGAATTTTTATAATTAACTAAATACTCTTCTAACCATTCGATACTTGAAATATCCAAATGGTTAGTTGGTTCATCTAAAATAAGTAAATCTGGTTTAGAAAGAAGTAATTTTATTAAAGAAATTCTAGTTAACTGACCACCAGAAAAATCTTTTAACTTCTTGTCTTTATCTAAAGAAGAAAAACCAAATTTTTTAAGAGCATTTTCATATTCTTTTTGATATTTATATCCTCCTTGATATTCATAATCTAAAAGACACTGATTATATTCATTAATAATATTTTCTTCATAATTGTTACTCATCTTCTCTTCTAATTCTTGAAGTTTCTTTTCTAAAAAAATTATTTTAGGATAAGCACTTTTTATATAATCAACCATCTTCATATTCGGATCTTCTAAATTATTTTGTTTAACATAGCCAATCTTAAAGTCATGCGAATTTTCTATTATTAACTTATCATAACCATCTTCTAATTGATATTCTCCAATAATTGCTTTTAATAAAGAAGATTTCCCAGCTCCATTTCTACCAACTATTCCAATTTTTTCATGATCTTTTACTACAAAATTAATATTTTCTAAAATAGCATTTTTCCCAAGAGTAAGACTTCCGTTTTGAATTTTAAAATACATAAGAATATCACCATATAATATTTTATCATAAAAAGAAAAAATAATCTTTTTAAAGATTATCTTTATCTTGATTTTTATTATTAAATCTAAAGCTTTCTACTAATCTAAGTGCAGCATTATCTATAGTGCGAGAACCATCTTGTGAATTAGATATTACTAAAATAGCTTCTTTATCCCCAAGTACATAATATCTAGTAATAAAATTATTTGATTCTTTATCTATGAAGCGGTATCCACAAACTGGAAGATCATTTATTGTTCTAAAGTGTTCTATCTCTAAAGTAACATTTGTATATTTGGCAGCATCTTCTTTAATGTTTTTATCTAGAACAGCAATCATTTTATCTGAATCTTCTGAAGAAGATCCAAAAGAATAATAATTTATTGTTATGTAATTAGGATACTCTTTTTCAGTATTAGGAATATCCATATACATCCCATCATATTCTTCTTCATCGCCCTCTATAACCTTATCGTTTCTAACAAAGCCATTCATTGTTCTATAAGTTCCAAAATCTTTTTCATAAGTTAATTCTAAATTAATTCCTATTTGTCCTTTTATATCATTATAAGCATCCATTACATCTTCTTCAAAAAAGCATAAATTATTATCTCTTATTTCCCAATCATTAGAATAATTATTTAAGAAAATAAGTAATTGATCTACTTTTTCTAAAGTACTAAAAGATTGAGTCATATAATCATCAATTATTTCTAGTTCATCTTCATAATTAAACTCTTCTTTTAAAAGATTATAGTATATATCTATATAATAAGTGTCTAATTTTAAATCACTAATATAAGAATCTATTTTATTAGATGTAGCAAATTCTTTTAGCTCGTCATCTATTTTGTATAATTTCTTCATCTGATTTTTTAGATATTCTCTAGAATCAGCAAAGTTTTTATCTTTTTGATAATTTTCATGACTTAGAATATTATCAAGGGCTTCTTTTTCAATTACTGTATCCATTTCCCTATCTAACGTATAAAAGTCTAGTAAATAACTTTTAACAGCTTTTTCTACCTTCTTATAATCTTGTTTAGTAACAGTCCCATTTAAATGCTTTTGAAACTCTTCATCTTCTAAATCAAATTTTTCATTATAATTATTTGTTAAGTCTGTTATTTCTTTCTTTAAAAGCTCTTCTTGATAAAGATCAAGTCCAACAGAAATAACAAGAAATCCAATAAAACCAGATACCAATATTGCAAGTAGCATTAAAATTTTCTTAAACATCTTTTGTTCACCTCTTATTTACTTATAATATAACTATATCATAAATGTCAAAAAAAATCTACATTTGTAGATTTTAATATTGGATTCCCCATATAACCATTTTTGTTGCCTTTTTACCACAGCAAACACAAGCGCTATCAAGCTTTTCTTGTTTATCAGCAAAAGGAATACAACGAGATTTTATTCCTTTTATTTCTTTTATTTTTTCTTCACATGCTTGATCTTCACACCACATAGCTTTTATAAATCCAGGATGATTATTAATAATATCTTCCATTTCTTTCAAATTATGAGCTTCATAAGTCATCTCATTACGACGTTTTAGCGCTTTATTATATAAGTTATTTTGAATATCATCCATAAGATCTTTAACTTTTATAATAATATCGTCGTTAATAGATATTTTTACTTTCTCTAAAGTATCTCTTCTTACAAGAGTAATTTTTTCTTCTTCTAAATCCCTAAGACCAATTTCTATTCTAACAGGAATTCCATTAGTTTCACTTTCAGCAAACTTATAACCAGGGGTATTATCACTATTATCAATATATGCGCTAATATTATTTTGTTTTAGCTTTTCTAAGTAATCATTTGCTAAAGAATTAATTCTCTCATCTTTACCAATTGGAATTATCACTACTTTTAAAGGTGCTATTCTAGGAGGCAAGAGAAGTCCCCTATCATCACTATGAACCATAATTAATGCCCCGATCATTCTAGTACTAGTTCCCCAAGAAGTTTGATAAGCATATTCAAATTCATTATTTTTATTTAAAAATTTAATATCATAAGCTTTAGAAAATCTTTGTCCAAAATAATGACTAGTTCCTGATTGAAGCGCTACTCCATTATACATTAAAGCCTCTATTGTATAAGTATATTCAGCTCCAGCAAATTTCTCTTTCTCTGTTTTTCTTCCAACAATAGATGGAATAGCAAGATATTCATGAAAAAACTTATTATAAACATTAAGCATATCCAAGGTTTCTTTCTCAGCTTCTTCACTGGTAGCATGAACAGTATGTCCTTCTTGCCATAAAAATTCTCTACTTCTTAAGAAAGGTCTAGTTTCTTTTTCCCATCTTAAAACGTTGCACCACTGATTATATTTTAATGGTAAATCACGATAAGACTTGATAACAGAAGCATAATAATCACTAAATAATGTCTCAGAAGTAGGTCTTATACACATTCTTTCATCTAAAACTTTATTTCCACCACTAGTAACCCACGCTACTTCTGGTGCAAATCCATTTATAAGATCGCTTTCTTTCTTTAATAGGTTTTCAGGAATAAGTAAAGGCATATAAACGTTTTTATGTCCTGTTTCTTTAAACATTTTATCCATATTCTTTTGGATCTCTTCCCATAAAGCATAACCATTGGGTTCTAAAATGATAGATCCTTTTACATTAGAATAAGATGCTAATCTAGCTTCTCTTACAACATCATTATACCATTTAGCAAAATCTTCATCTCTTGCAGTTATTGATTTATTTTTCATTTTTTCAAATCCTTTCTATATAATAAAAAGAATGATACCTAAGGAGCGAAAAAAACGCGGTACCATCCTTTTTTCTTCTTAATTTAGATAACGGTATTACCGATAAACTTAATAGGTAGGAATTATTAGGCTTTATATTTGAGCTTCCACCATCCTCAAAATCGCTTATAATAAAGGTTTCTAATAACGTTTGTCCTAAATCAACGTTTATAAATAAATATATATTTTAATATACAATTAAAGAAGAAGCTTGTCAAGTAATTTTTATTCTTTTAAAAGCACTTTTACTTTTTTATAGTTTGGCATATATTCTTCAACTATTTGCCAAAAATTCTTACTATGATTAGGTTCTATTAAATGGGATAGTTCATGAATAACAACATATTCTAAACAAATAGGCGGATATTTGTAAAGTTCAGTATTAAGTGTAATAACTAAATCTTTAGTATTACATACGCCCCATCTAGTCTTCATTTTTCTTAATCTTAACGATGGATAAGGAATATTTTCTTTAAAAAGTTTATATTCCTCATCCAAACATTTTTTAAATAATACTTTCATCTCTTTATTAAGAGATTTATTTAAAGATAGATCATCTTTTACAAAAATATAATTATCTCTATATTCTATTTTTTCAAAACTATTAGAATAAATAACATTATATGTATTTCCTAAGATCTTTACTTGATTATTATCAAGTTTTCTTTTAATTTTTTTATCTAGCATTCTATCAATCGAAGAACGATTACTTTCAATTAATGAAGATATATATTTATTACTTACGATAATATTAGTATTAATTACTATCTTTAAATCATCGCTTACTCTAATATAAGAGTTTTTTATTCTTTTTTTATTAATTATTACGGGGTAATCATTATCAAGATAACTATATAGCATTAGAAACGTCCGCCTCCGCCGCCTCCGCCGCCTCCGCCTCCACCAAATGAGCTTCCTCCTCCAAAGCCTCCGCTAGAAGCATTAGATGAGTTAGCAGTCATATGAGCAGAAATAGACGAAGTAACAGCATTAGAAATAGAATGATTAACCGTATTTATAACGCTATTAGTAAAGATTGGATTCCCATTGCCAACAAATATTACTGTATCATTAGTATTAAGATGATATTCTTCAATCTTTATTTTCATAGCTTTTTGAACCTTATCTGCTATTCCAAAAGCAGTAGCATATACCAAGTATTTTTCCCATAAAACAACTTCTGGTAATTCTTTTTCACTCATTCTTCCAAAGTCTAACATAAACTTCTTAAGCCCAAGCCATTTATAATAATCATCATTTCCTTCTTTACTTCTTTTTTGAGAAAGTAAAATCCAAATAAATAATATTATAAAATAAATAAAACTTAAAAATGCCCAAGGTACTAATGCTACACTTCCTAAAAAGAAGATTAAGAATGCTCCCAATATAAATAGACACGCAAATAAAGCTTTATATTTAACATTAGTCTCATAAAATCCCATGCTTTTTCCTTTAGATATAACAGCATTCTTCCAAACATTATATTTATTATAAAAAGATTCATAGCATTTCCTACTAGCTTTCTTCAAATCTTTATTAGTAACTTCTTCTCCATTACCAATAGTATCAATAAACCATTTCTTTAAAAGAATTTCTTCTTCAGTTAAATTATCATAATCATTAATGCTAATAAGTTTAAAGTCATTCTTATTACTTCCCATTTCTAATTTTAGAGACTTCTTTCTTACTAACTCTAATATAGAAGCAGATAAATATTCTGGTTTAACATTACTTCTTGTAAAAAGATAACCCATAATCTCAGGACCATAACTATTAGGAAAATCTCTAAAATATTTAACATTTAATGGATTAGGATATTCTTTATCATATTTCTTATAATAGAAAATAGCTAAAAATGTATTTAAGCCAATTAGAATAACATTAAAAATCCAAAAGACAATTACTAGTACTTTATGAATAAATTCTTGTCTTTCCAATTCTTTTCTAGCGTTTTCCCGAATAGCGTTTTGTTTTTCAGCTTGCTTTTTTTCAAACTCTAGTATATTATCAAAAGCATTCGTATTAGTCTTCTTAGTTCCATTAGTTATTAAATCTTTATCAAAGATTATTCTAACATCAGTGTCTGCTTTCTCATCAAGAAAATCCCACCATACTTTAATCGTACTTTTATCAGTTATTTCATTAGCGCCATTTACTGGTCCATGAGAAAATACTCTAACATCCTCACCTTCCTTAGGCAAATGAATTATAATACGATAATCACTAATAAATTCAGACCAATCAGTTAAGAAATTCCATAATATTTCGGCACAATCATCATGAATTACTACCACATCTTTTACAGTATATTCTATATAGAAAGCAGTTTTTCTATAACTAGGATTAAAGATTTTAAGATAATATCCTCTTTCTAAAATATCTTTAGTATATACACCATGATCTCCTTTAGAAGCATAGTTAACTAAAGAAAAGCTATTAGAAGGACTTACTAAAGAATAATCCCAGCTGTCAGGCAAATCATTAGTAACTTCTCCTATTTCATCTATCTCAATAGAACTACCATTATAAATAGAATTATTATAATATGAAGAAGAGTCTATATTATCAGTTCCCTTATAATATAGATATCTTTCTAATCCATTATAATTTCCTGATAATAAAATATACTCTTTTACCTTCATTGAGCCATCAGTATTAATAGTCGCATCAATATAAAACTTATCAGTACCGTCTGCTAATACTTTAAATGGCATTAATAAAAATAATAAAAGAAATAATCTCCATTTTTTTAGCATTTTTATCACTCCTATAAAAAAAGGCTTAATTTAATAAGCCTAGAATTGTACTTTAGGTGCTGCTTTTTCACTTTCATCAATTTTGAAGAATTCAGCAGACTTAAACTTGAATAAAGATGCAACAATATTAGAAGGAAACATCTCAGTCATATTGTTGTAAGAAAGTACTGTATCATTATAAAACTGTCTTGCATAAGAGATTTTATCCTCAGTATCTCTTAAATCATTTTGTAGTGATTTAAAATTTTCATTAGCTTTTAATTCAGGATAAGCTTCTGTTAAAGAAAATAACTTATTTAAAGCTCCTGTTAATTGATTGTTTGCACTAATTTCATCAGCAACACTTTGAGCAGTTGCATATTTATTACGTGCTTCAATAACTTCTTTTAAAGTATTTTCTTCATGTTTAGCATATCCCTTTACAGTTTCTACTAAATTAGGTATTAAATCAAATCTCCTTTTAATTTGCACATCTACTTGTGCCCATTGATCTTTTACTTTGTTTCTGCCTTTTACTAATTTATTATATGTACCAATAACATATAATATAATTAATGCGATTACTCCTACAATAATCAAGGCAATAGTTGTTCCATTCATTTTATATTCCTCCTTAATTTGATTATACACTATTTTCAAGAAAAATAACAGTGTTTAACGATAATAATATTTTCCACTTCCTTTAGCTGGTAATCCAGGCCATACATCTCTTGGATCAATAGTATTATTAAGGAAAGTAGAATATCCGTGGTAACCACTTCCTAAATACCAACCATTAGCAACCGTAAAGTGAAGATGGGCGCCAGTAGAACATCCGTCATACCACATAGTAGATGCTCCTCCACCACTTAAGGCAATAAGCTGTCCTTGTTTTACTTCCTGTCCAACGCTTACCTTTATACTTAATAAGTGAAGATATGCTGTTGTATATTTTTTTCCATTTACGTAATGGTGGATATAAATTTTATTACCACCACAACTAGACTTTTCTATTATTGCTCCAACCACACCGTTTGCAGAAGCATATACATTAGTTCCTTCAGCAAATCCACTAATATCTATTCCACTATGAAAATCTCCAAAAGCTGGTCTATAACCATAGTTACTAGTAATTGTTCCTTTTACTACTGGAAACTGAAAACTAGTAGCATTAACAAATTTTATACAAGAAGAAAGATCTTCGTAGCGACCGCATCCTAATTTCTCATAAACAGAAATAGATTCTTGGACACTTTTTATTTCATCTTCTATACCAACTGCATATTCATCATATTCTTTAATTTGCCCTCCTAATGATTCAAGCTTTTTACTAAGAGCAATTTTATTATTTCCTAGTTCTTTTTCTTTGTTAGCAAGGACAATCTTTTTATCTTCTAGATCAGCAATTAATTTATTAAGCTCTTCCATTAAATTACTATTATAAGAAGAAAGCTGAGTTACTATTGAATACCTATAAATAAAGTCTGTATAACTATCTGCAGAAAACAAATATTCTAAATAAACATTTTCTCCACTAGATAATTGCAAAAACTTAAGTAATTCTTTAGTCTCTTCTTCTTTTTCTGAAATTTTAACTTTAGAATCTTCAATATCTTTGTTTGCTTTAACAATATCTTCTTTTGCTTTTTCAATATTGCTATTGATAGTAGCAATCTCTGAATTAATTTTTTTCATCTCTTGTTCAGTTAACTGTTTTTTAGATTGTGATTCACTTTTTTTCTTTTTTAACTCTGTAAGTTGTTTATACATTTCATCTAAGTTCTTCGCTTCTTTAGCATTTACTCTAACAACTGGTATTGTTATAACAAAAAGAAAAAACATAATCCATACGAATTTCTTTTTCATACTTCACCTACCCTAATAACATTATATAATAAAAATACTCATAATACAAATGATTTTTATTCATTTGTCATTATTTTATTTTCTCTTTTAATTCATATAAAATGTTAATTGCTTTTATTGGGGTAAGTTCTAATACATTAAGATTCTTAAGCTCTTCTACTACCTCATTAGGCTTTTCTTCAAATTCTAAAGGAAGAGAAGTTTGAATTAAAACATCTTTCTTTTTCTCTTTATTTTCGTAAATCTCTAAGATTTCACTTGCTCTTTTTATTACTTCATCTGGAAGAGATGCTAATTTAGCAACGTTTATTCCATAACTTTTATCTACACTTCCCTCTTTTACTTTATGCAAAAAAGTAATATTCCCATTTTCTTCTTTAGCAGAAACGTGCATATTCTTTAAATACGAAAGATTCTTATCTAAATCGGTTAACTCGTGATAATGAGTTGAAAACAAAGTTTTACATTTTACTTTATTATGAATATACTCTAAAATAGCTTGCGCCAAACTCATTCCATCAAATGTTGCTGTTCCTCTACCAAGTTCATCAAATAAAATCAAACTATTAGGAGTAGCATTTTTTATCGCATTACTAGCTTCAAGCATTTCAACCATAAACGTAGATTCACCACTTACTAAATCGTCAGATGCACCAATTCTAGTAAAAATCTGATCAAAAATAGGTAAAGTTCCACTCTCACACGGAATATAACATCCAATTTGAGCCATAATTACTATTATGCCAAGTTGTCTCATATATGTACTTTTCCCAGCCATATTAGGACCAGTAATAAGTAATATATTAGTCTTAATATCCATTACTATATCATTTGGTACATACTCACTTTTAATAACCTTCTCTACTACTGGATGCCTTGAATTAATAATATTTACATCTTTAGAAGTTGTTAATTTAGGCCTTGTATAATTATATTTCTCAGTAACAAGTGCGAATGACTGTAAAACGTCTATCTCACTTATTATTTTAGCTATTTTTTGAAGTATAGGAATATACTTTTTAATTTGTTCTCTAATATCAATAAACAAAGAATACTCTAAATTAATAATCTTCTCTTCAGCCGTTAAAATTAGATCCTCTTTTTCTTTCAAAATAGGCGTAATATATCTTTCTCCTGTAGATAAGGTCTGCTTTCTAATATATCCCATATCATCAGTAATTAAGTTTAAACTTCCTTTACTTATTTCAATATAATAACCAAATACTTTGTTAAATCCTACTTTTAAAGTTTTAATTCCTGTTCTTTCTCGCTCTTCTTTCTCAAAACGACTAATAAAATCTTTTCCTCCAGAACGCAAATCCTTTAACTCATCAAGTTCTTTATTATATCCTTCTTTAATCAAATAACCTTCTTTTAATGTAACAGGAGGATTTTCATAAATAGACTTTTCTAACAGTTCATATAAATCATCTAAAGTATCAAGTTCATCATAAAATTTAATATCATCCAAAATACTTTTAATATTAGGAAGCACTTTTAATGAAGTCTTTAACTGAAGTAAATCTTTAGCATTCGCATTTCCTAAAGATACTCTTCCGCTTAATCTTTCTAAGTCATAAACTTCATACAAATAATTACGCAAATCCTCACACTTAATAAACTCTTTTAAAAGCACATCAATAACATCATATCTTTTTTCTAAAGTTTTTATATCAATAATAGGATTTTCAATCCAAGACTTTAATTTTCTACTTCCCATTGCAGTCTTTGTCTCATCTAATAGCCATAACAAAGAATAATTTCTCTCTTTTAAACGAAGAGATTCTGTTAATTCTAAGTTTCTCTTAGTATGAATATCCATCTTTAAGTAATTACCTATTTGTTTTACAGTTGCTTTTTCTAAATGAGATAAATTTCTCTTGCCATCGCTATCAAGATAATAAAGAAGATGCTTTAAAGAAATTATATATCTTTCATCTGTTAAATTACTATAAATATTAGAGTATCTTCCTTCTAAAAGATTATCACTAATAGATACTACTATTTTATAAGTATTTCTTAATATAGAAATTACTTTCTTATCTATCTTACTAGTTACCAAGACTTCTTTAGCTTCTAGTGCAACTAGCTCATTAACAAGTTTAGAATCATCATGATTCAAAAGATAAGTATTAACTTCCCCAGTAGTAATATCAGCATAACTTATTGCATAAGAATAATCAAAATCATAAACTCCTGCAATAAAGTTATTTTCTTTTTCATTAAGAGAATTACCACTTATAACAGTACCAGAACTAACTATCTCAACAACATCTCTTTTAACTATTCCCTTAGCATTCTTAGGATCTTCTAATTGCTCACAAATAGCAACTTTGTATCCTTTTTCAATAAGCTTATTTATATAAACATCAGCAGCATGATAAGGAACACCACACATAGGAACTTTCTCACTAAGACCAGCACTACGTCCAGTTAAGGTTAATTCAAGTTCATGAGATACATTAATGGCATCTTCAAAAAACATTTCATAAAAATCTCCTAAGCGATAAAAGATTATAACATCTTCATATTTTTCTTTAATTTCTAAATAATGGAGCATCATTGGAGAGATTTTACTCTTATCAACTTCACTTCTTAACATTTTATCACCCAATTTCCATATAAAATTATATCATCTTCTCAAAATAAATAAAAGGAATATTCCCTAATAATGTACAAAAAAAGATAGCCGATTAAGCTACCTAGAATGATAATTCATCATTTTTCTTCTTTTTACTATTTTGTTATTCATCTTTTCAGATAATTC
This sequence comes from uncultured Bacilli bacterium, assembly GCA_934149465.1. Classification (GTDB taxonomy): domain Bacteria; phylum Bacillota_I; class Bacilli_A; order RF39; family UBA660; genus CAKPEZ01. Next base: position 21,255 of record CAKPEZ010000009.1, read on the forward strand.
TTCTAAATCTAATGTTTCGTCACTTAAAGTATTATAAAAAAGATCTACTATATCAAAAATTCTCTCATTTTCAGTAAAATCATTAATATATGGATAACTAGAAGCATCTATATAATGATATTTTTCATCAAGATTACTTACTTTCTTTTTACTTAAACATTTAGGACATACCAAAGTATATAAAGTTCCTTCCTCATTCTCTTTACACTCGGTAATTAAAAGTAAAGAATGATGACATTCACTTTGTTTTTCTTTTATTTCTTTTTTCAAAGAAGATATTGTTTTTTTCATATTATCCATTGCACCAATGCAACCACGCAAATATTGATATTTTTCTTGATCAACTATCATATAAAACTCCTTATTATGGTGCCCATTTGATGGAGATAAAACAACAACTAGGCATAAATTTATAGGTAGTAATAATTACTAACTAATTAAATTATATCACAGCATTGACATTTTAAAACAAAAAATATATATTTTTACAGCAAGACTACAGTTTTATTTAGTAATTTGCTATAATCATAATTGAAATAGAGGAAAATTGTTATAAATGAAAATAATAACAATACTTATATAGATAACACTATGGTGTTAGTATAGACTTGATAAAAATGAGTATTTAACTAAAGTAATGCTTGATTATAGCTTTGAAAGGCAACAAAATAGATATCCTTATCAAGTGTTTTTTGATAAAAAAATGAATATAGAATATATACCAAATATAATCAAAAAAATAGAAGAAATGAAAATACTTAGTTGCAACGAAGGTTTAAGAATTGATATGAGATTAAAATTAACTTTTCATGAAGCACATAAAATTAAAAGAAAATTAAATATAAAATAATGAAAAAGGAGATATATGATGAAAGCTTATGTAAATATTGAAAATTCACATACTCGTGAAGTAAAAATGATTGAATTGCCAATAATAGAATTTATAGAAAATAAAATCATTAAATTTGATATTAATTCTTTAAGTAGAAATGAAAAGAAAATGTTAGTAGATGCAATTTCCGAATTACCAGAATTAGGATTTACAGATATTGAAATGTTTTTTATTGATAAAATAAACAAACCTAATTTTGGCCCTGATTATAATTTTTATATTAAAGATAATATTCTAGTTGGTATTTATAATAGAGAAATTTATCTTAGGAGGGATGTAAAATAATGAAATGGTTTGGTTCAATATTTGATGCAAAAGAATCAAAAGAAGAAGGTGCACCAGAAGAAGGAAAAGATGGAAACTATACATATAGCAAATCAGGAACATATGGTCAATCTGATTATACTGTTAGAGAGAGAAAGATGGAACATACGATGCATATGTAGAATCTGATTCAGAATCAGGACATTCACATGATCATACTGATAAGTATGGTAATTTATTAGATAATTACCATGACAGTATAATTAATAGATTATATAGAATATCTGAGGAAGAATTAAGTAATATAACTTATTTATCAAATGAACAATGTATAATTGAAATTGAAAAAAACTTAAAAGCTAAAACAAAAATAAAAAGAACTTACATAACTATAAAAGTTTGTAAGTTGTATTCTAATGGTGCCCTTATGGTTCTGGTATAACAACCATTATAAGCAATAAATTATAGGTAGTAATAACTACTAACTAAAATT
>CAKPEZ010000010.1 GCA_934149465.1 uncultured Bacilli bacterium
GAAGAAAAAAATAGATAACTTTAGTTTTTACTAAATTTTATCTATTTTTATTATTTTAATTATTTTTACTCTTTTTTACTGTAAGTCTTTAAGCTAAAATATTTATTTTTCTTGTTTTAGTAGAAGTTTCTCCTTTATAAGTTACTTTATATTCTATTGTATAAGTACCTGTCTTAGTAGTATCTATATAATTTTTTATGTCTTTTATAGAACTTGGATTAGATAAAGATACTCCCTTTTTTACTTTAATTGCAAGTGTATAATCAGTTACTTCTTTTCCTTGATACATTACTACTAAACCTTTATCTTCATAAGTAGCATCAAGTACTAAGTTAACTTCACTAGCTCCTTCTAAGCTTACTATTAAGTCATTACTTGAAGGAGGAGTAATACTTCCTACTATAAAGGCATCACTTTCTACACCAGCACTAGCATTATCTTTAAAGTTTTGATATTCAGTTTTTACAACTACTTTTATTGATTTACCAGAATACTTACTAGTTAAGTCAAATTCATAATTAGAATCGGTAGTAAATCCTACTTTATTTAAGTCTAATCCATCTTTTATATAAATACCAAAGCCAATATCTCCTAAGGTATTTTTATTATAATCTAGTCTAGCATTATATAAATTATTACCAATCTTACCAAAAACACTTTGTTTAAAGTAATTTTCCAAATATTTATTACTTAAATAATCGGGTAAAACATAATTCCAAGAAATATTTACTTTAGATCCACTTACTTTAGTAGATAAAGAAGTAACATTATTTAACTGAGAATACCTTGTTGATACTTCAGTCGGTTCAGTACCTTTCTTAAAGTACTCTGCAGTAATCATATTACTTGGAGTAGAACTAGATGGTAACATTGCAGGGTATGTTTCTTTCTCAACGTTAACTTTAACTACACTACTTGGAACACTAAATTGTTTAGTAGTTTTAGGAATAACCGTATTCATGACTAATTTCATGATCTTCTCTTTTTCAACGTTATTAGTAACATAGTGTCCTTTTTCTATTTTCTCTTTAGTCATATCATTATATCCATACCAAAGCGCTACTGAATATTCAGGATTATAAGCAATTGTCCAAACATTACTAACTGCCCCACTTGGTATTCCAAGCCTTTTTACTGTATTTTGATCATAGTTAGTAGTTCCTGTCTTAGCCGCTACTACCATTCCACTTACCTTAGCGCCACCATGGAATCCACCACCACTTACAGCCTGTTCTAAGCAATAAGTCATCATATAGGCAGTTGAATCAGCCATTACTTTATTCTTAGTATTTTTTAAATCTACTTCTTCTCCTGTATCAGTGTAAATTATCTTAGTTACTGTGTATGGCTCTGTATAATATCCACCATTAGCAAATGCCGCATACGCTGAAGCCATTTCTAAAGGAGATACTCCATCAAATGCTCCAACGGCATGTGCCTCATGAACATAACCGTCTGTTCCTTCATAATCAGGATGAATTCCCAAACTAGTTACAAACTTATTAATGTTAGAATTCTTTATACTTTGGAAAGCTTTTAATGCTGGAACATTTCTTGAGAACATAAGTGCTTCTCTTAATGTCATAATTCCCTTATTTTGACCATCCCAGTTATTAAGTACTTGCCCACTAGTATATGTATATGGCTCATCTACAAACATTGTATAAGTAGAAAAATTATTGTATTCCATTCCTGGACCGTAATCGAAAAGTGGCTTTGCCGTTGAACCAGGTTGTCTTTTTATAGAGGTTGCATAATTTAAAGCTTGTGCTCCCTTAGTTCTTCCTGTTCCAAGAGCAGATATTGCTCCTGTATTAACATCAACTATAGCAAGCCCTGCTTGAACTTCTTCATTTTCCCAATTATAAGCATCTCCATAATAAATATTATTTATCTTATCTTGCATACTTCTATCCAAAGTAGTATAAATCTTCATAGATACATTATAAGGATTTTTACCAGTTTTCTTCTCTATTTCTGCTATTACTGTATCAATAAAACCTTGATAATCATTATTAGATGTTTTTCCTACTAATAAAGATGCTACTGGAATAGAATTAGCAATTTTCTCTTCTTCTTTAGTAATATAACCATGTCTTCTCATTAAGTATAAAACAGTACTTCTTCTTTTTTCAGCTGCTTCTGGATTAACATATGGATCATAAGAACCAGGTGATTGATACAACCCAATAATTAACGCTGCTTCTGTTAAAGTAAGATCTTTAACATTTTTACCAAAATATGTCTCAGAAGCTTGTTCTATACCATAAGCATTACTTCCTAAAAAATTATCATTTAAATAAAATTCAATAATCTGCTCTTTAGTATAATTCTTTTCTAGTTTAAATACAGCTAAGTAAATATCAGTAAATTTACGGATAATACCATCTATTCCACTACTTTCTCTAGAAGTTAAATTATTCTTTACTACCTGCATTGTTAAAGTAGAAGCACCACCAGCATCTTTTTTACCTAAAAGCTGTTTAACGGTCGCTACGATAAAACGGGGAGCATCAAAACCATTATGCTCAAAGAATCTAGAATCTTCAGTTGCTACTAGAGCATCTACTACTACTTGAGGAAGATCTTCATAAGTAATAACTTTTCTTTTTTCTGTAGCAAGTACTGCTACTTCTTCTCCTTTATTATCATACATTAAGGAAGAACTAACAAAATTAATTTTTCCTGGATCAATATCTTCAGCATTTAAAACAACATATAAAATAAATCCTCCTGCTAATAAAACACAAGCAATACCTATTATTAAGATAATAAGTAAGATTTTCTTCCAAATATTTTTCTTCTTTTTAACAGTTACTTTACTTTCATTCTTACTAGCTTTAGGCTTACTTTCTTTTAATTTGATTTTCTTATTAGTTTTAGGTTCCTTATGACGTCTCTTTCTCATTAAAATACCTCCATAATAATATAAAGCAAACGCTACTACTGCACTTATTAATATAATAAATCCCTTTAATGGCCCTGCTATCCAAATAATAAGAATAATAAGTAAAAGAACGCCTATAATCAAAAGCCATTCTGTTAATTTTAAACTACAAACTAATTTCTTTAACTTTCTTGTAAATTTCTTTATCTTCTCCATATTTATTCTCCCTTCAAACGTTTATCAATTATCTTTAAATAATCAATTCTAGGAATATAACCTAATTTTATTTTATGTCCGCGTTCTCTAAAATAAGCAATCGGAATACTCTTTCTTTCTGTTTTATCAACATATTCAAATAAATCTTCTCCAAATAGAAGATATAATTCATCTAAATTAACGAAATGAACTATTAAAAAAGTTATTCCATGATGCTTAATTATATTTCTCATATGTAAGAGCTGGTGACTATGAATATTAGCAAGTGGAAAGCTCGTCTTACTTTGACACTCTTTAGCGTCAAAGTCAAGATACTTTCCCTTATATAACCCATTATAGTCTAAAGTAGATGGTGTTGTAAAAAGAGCTTCTTTAATAACTGCTTTATTTTTACTAGGATAATCTACTTTTATTATTTGAATAGGAGTTGGCTTTTTATAGATAACTGCTAAATCTTTATCCAAGTAATATTTATTAGATAAATTAATATTTTTTTCTAGGGACATTCCTCTATTTGCATAATTAACTATTCTAAAATTATTCCTCTTAACTCCAGTAGGATAATTCATTATACCACCTTACCTAATTATACTATATTTTACTTTCTTTTTCCACTAGCTATTTGTAAAAATTACACTTTTGACAAAGAAGTTCACATTTTTTATTATTTTTAAAATTTAAAGCCATATCCCTTGCTCTTTTACTATTAAGAATATCCTCTAAATTACTCTCAAAAATATTTCCTAAATTAATAATCCCAGCTTCATCTAAACAGCAAGGAATAACTGTCCCATCTGCTAAGATTCCAATATGAGTACTAAGTGCTTTACACCTTCCTTTTTCATTAAAATAACTATTATCCAAAGAAGGCCAAATAAAATACTCTTCACAATCAATATACATATTATGACAAATCTTATTTTCTTTTCTAAGATAACCATACTTTCTCTTAAGAAAATCCCATAACTTATCATTACTCTTATCATTACCATTCCATAATCTTAAACAAAAAATAATATTAGTTTCACTTAAAAGTTCATCTATTACTTCAAAAAGATTATCTAAATTATTTTTCATATTATGAAGAGAGATATTAATCTGCCTAATGTTATCAAACTTTTTAAGAATATCTTTTCTTTTTCCTAATAATGTCCCATTAGTAGTAACATTTACTTTCTTATGATACTTCTTAGAAAGATGCAAAATCTCTTCTAAATTATCATGAAGAAGAGGTTCTCCTTTAACATGAAAATACAAATAATCAGTATAAGAATCTATCTTCTTTAAGACCTTCTCAAAAGAAGAAGGACTCATAACCATATTATCCCTATTTTCATTAGGACAAAAAAAGCAATGCAAATTACAGTAATTAGTAATTTCAATATATATTTTTTTAAACTTTTCCATAAGAATAAGAATATCACAAATGACATCTTTTGACAACTATTGTCGAATCTAATGAAGTAAAGAAAAAAATCTGCTATTATTAAAATGAAAGGAAAATAACTATGATAAATAAGGAAATAATCGATGATATGTTTAATGAAGTACTTGAAGATATTGAATATGCCAAACTACTAAGTTATCTTGACGAAATCTATCAAGAAGAAAAATAAATAATTCATAATTGACATCTTATTACTTATATAGTATTATAATTTTAGAATATAAGAATAAAGAGGTAACTTATGAAAAAGATTAAATTTTACCACATAACATTAATTATCTTGATTTTAGTCCTATGTTATATTGGATATGACTATTACAAATATGTCCAAACATCATACGCTAATATATATATAACATTAAATACAAACGAATATACAAAAGATGGCGTAATCGCTACTATCAACGTAAAAGAAAATGTAGCAAAAGAATACTCTTTTGATAACGGAAAAACATGGCAAACTTCTAATACTCATACTTTTTATGAAAACGGAAATATTGAATATTACGTAAAGTTTAAGAACAATCGTATTTCTAACCGTTATATTTATCCTATTAGTAATATTGATAAAGCAGGACCTACAATAAATTTTGAAAATAACTACAAAATTTTATTAAATGCTTCTTTTGATCCATTAGAAAACGTAAGTGCTAACGATGAAGGAAGTGGAATGGCTGATAATTATACTATTAAAGTAGAACCTACTACTATTGATACATCTGTTTTAGGAGCACAAACTTTAACCTACACTACTGAAGATAAATTAGGAAATATAACTACTATCACAAGAACAATAGTTGTTGTAGAAGAAATACTTAATAATGATGAACCTAATCAAACTACAAAACCAATAACTCAGTATCGTTATAGAACTAAAATTTCTGAAGAATATGATTGTCCTTATGAATGTGAAAAGAAAGAAAATCAAAATCCAAGTTTCATCTTTAAAAGTGATTCCCCTTGCTGTTTAGTTAATGGACAAAATAACTGTACTAGCGAAAATATACCTAATTACACTGTGATTGGAGATAAATGTTTAAAACTTAATAACTCAATAATAACAGAAAACGAACAATGCCCTAGTGGATATTACAAATATGATAATGGGTGCTACGAATTAGTTGATAAAAAAATTAATATTTGTCCTAATGGATATGTCCTAAAGGATAGTACCTGTGAAAAAACTATTAAAACAACTTGTGATAAAAAATGTACAAGAGAAGTATGGTCAGCCTGGAGCACTTGGAGCAATACCCCAGTTGCTTCTAACGCTAATACCGAAATAGAAACCAGAAATATTGGAGAGTAATACTCTTCTTTTTTTGTTTATTTTTATCTTAGAAAAAGAATATGCTTTAATAGGTGATCTAAATGAACAAATATAAACTTTTAATTGTTTCACTTTTTATCTTCTCTATTTATAGTTTGCATATTGTAAAAGCAAAAGAAGAAGAAGCTAAGCTTACCTTATTAGGAAAAATAATCTATATTGATCCAGGTCACGGTGGAATTGATCCTGGCGCTATTTCTAAAACTATCACTGAAAAAGAATTAAATCTAATCTTTGCTACTAAGTTACAAACTTCTCTTTTAAAAAAAGGCGCTATCGCCTATCTAACTAGAAGTGAAGATAAAGATTTAGCAAATCCTAAAGCTACTCTTAGAAAAAGAAGTGATCTAAGTAAAAGAGCAAAATTAATTAATGATTCTAAGGCAGATCTTTACGTCTCTATCCATCTTAACGCCTCAAATGATTCATCTTGGCGTGGCTTTCAAGTGTTTTATGATGATATAAATAAAGATAACAAGAAATTCTCTGAAATAATTACTAAACAAGTAAGTACTAAAATTAAAAATGTCAAATTACCAAAAGAAAAGAATGATTACTATATGTATAGTAGAATAAAAATTCCTGGTGCTCTTATAGAACTTGGATATATTACTAATCCAAACGATAATTATCTTCTTAGAAAAGAATATTATCAAAACACTCTTATAAACGAAATTACCAAAGGAATTGAAATCTATTTACAAGAAGAAAAGTAATTTTTTTATATTTTATAAAAAAAGATTAGACAAATATGATATAATAAAATAAGGTGGTAACATGGATAAAAAGTTTAAAACTTTAAATGAACAAATAGAAATCTTACAAAATAAAGGATTAATCATTAATGATTGTGAAAAAGCTAAAGAAATTCTATTAAAAGAAAATTACTTTTTCTTAAATGGATATCGCTATGTCTTTGTTAAATCCTTAAAAGACAAAACTTATATCCCGGGAGTGACATTTGATGAATTATATTCTTTATTTTTATTCGACCGCTCATTTAGAAATATAATATTTAAAAATCTACTTATCATTGAGAATAACTTAAAATCAATAATAAGTTATCAACTTTCTAAAAAATATGGTTATAAAGAAAAAGATTATCTAAATATTAAAAACTTTACTAATGACCCTACCAAAAGCCGAAGAGTCAAAGACATAATAGAAAAGATGAAAAGACAAATTCGAATTAATGGTTCACAGCACAACGCTACTATGCATTATATTAGTAATTATGGATATATCCCTTTATGGATATTAGTTAAAGTTTTATCTTTTGGAATTATCAGTGATTTATACTCAATTTTAAAACCTGATGATAAAGTAGCTATCAGTGAACTATACCACCTAGATGTTGAAATGCTAGAGAATTTTTTACCACTCCTCGCTAATTATCGTAATCTTTGTGCTCACGAAGATATTATCTATGATAATCGTACAGAGAAGTATATTCCTAACACCAAATATCATTATTTACTTAATATAGATAAAACAGATAATGAATATATTTATGGAAAGAATGATATCTTTGCTATTATTATTATCATGAAATTTCTATTAAGTAATGACGAATTTCGTTTAATGATGAAAGAAATAGATTACGAAATTCAAAAATTATCTGGAAAAATTTCTTCTATTCCAATTGAGAAAATCTTAGATCGAATGGGATTTCCAGTTAATTACATTGAATTAATAAATTTATAGGAGGGATTAATTATGCAAAAAAATAATAAAGGAACAATTATTTTACCAGTCATTATTTCACTGTTTATTGGCGCTCTTGGTACTACTTTAGTCTTCCTAAACTTTTCTAGTAATGGAAATGGTAGTATTATTCAAAACGTAAATAAAGTAACAATCACTGAAAATAGTATTGCTGATGCTGTTAATAAAATTTATGACGCTGTTGTTGTTGTTGAAGCTTCTAAAGAAGGAAAACAAATTTCTACTGGTACTGGTTTTGTTTATAAAACTAAAGATAATATTGCCTATATTTTAACTAATAATCACGTTATTGATAATAGTGATGATATTAATATTATATATAGTGATGGTAGTAGTACTAATGCCCAAATTGTTGGCAAGGAAACTTATTCAGATATTGCTGTTTTACAGGTCGCTAAAAGTACTATTTTAAGTGTAGCTGAGCTTGGTAATAGTGAAGACGTCAAAATTGGTGATACACTATTTACTGTTGGAACTCCTCTTGGTAAGAAATATCAAGGAACAGTTACAAAAGGAATTCTATCAGGAAAAGATCGTCTTGTTGAAGTAAGTTTATCAGGAAATGTTACTGATTATATTATGCGTGTTCTTCAAACTGATGCCGCTATTAATCCAGGTAACAGCGGTGGTCCTCTTGTTAATATTAATGGTGAAGTTATTGGCATAAATTCTTTAAAATTAGTTGAAGATGAAATTGAAGGTATGGGCTTTGCTATTCCAATCGAAGATGCTTTAAACTTTGCCGAAATTCTAGAACAAGGTAAGAAAGTTGAACGTCCTTTTCTAGGCGTTGAAATAATTGAATTAAGCGAAAAGAATTATTTAAAATATTATAATATTAACGTTAGTTCTAATGTAGAATCTGGAGTAGTTATTACTAATGTCAGTGATAATTCACCAGCAAAAGAAGCAGGTCTTAATAAGGGTGATGTTATTACTCAAATAAATGATAGTAAGGTAAAAAGTATTGCTGAGTTTAGATATGAGTTATTTAAATATCAACCTGGTGAAAAGATTACTATTAAGTATTACCGTGGTAATAAAGAATTAAGTTCTAAGATTACTCTTGGTAATAGTAATGATTAAATTTATTAAGCAATAAAGAAATTCATAATATTATTTTATATTATTTAAGACAAATGATGTTTGTCATAATATGAATTTCTTTAAATCACAAAAAAATAAAAAGCTGATTATAATGAACCAACTATATTCTAGTTTTAGTTCAAAATCAATCAGTTTTTTTATTTTATAATTAATATTTGACCAACATTTAAAAGATTGTTCGTAAGATTATTAAGTCTTTTTATTTCATCAACGGTCGTATTAAAAGTTTTAGCAATAGAATATAAGCTGTCTCCCCTTTTTACTGTGTATATCGTCTGTGTTGTTTCAGTTGTTGAAGGAAGTTTTAAAATCTGTCCTACTCTAAGTGCTGTATCAGAAAGATTATTAAGTCTAATAAGTTCATTTACATTAGTATTAAATTTGCGCGCTATTGAGTAGAGTGTATCCCCAGATACAATTTTTATGTAACATTTTTAAATGTAAATATAATATCTATCGTCTTGTCTTGATAGATATAAATCTTTTCAACTAAATTAATTATCAATTCTCTAGTTGGATTATCTAGTGATAAAAATTCATTTATATATTTTTCTATTTGTTTTTTGTCTATTTTATTAGATTCACTATTTTCATTTTTAATATTTTCACTTACTCTTATGTATTGTTCTTCATCAATAATACCTTTTAACATATTTATATAGTTTTTATCCAAGTTTTCTGTTAACTTATTATTTGCAAGTTCTAAACCTTCCATTTGTTTTTTAATCTTCAAAGAATTATCTTTAAATTCCATATTACTAATTGAATCTTTTATTTTGCTTTTATCTAAGTACTCTTTACATACATCTTTAATGTTATCTAAAATAACTCTTTCTAGATTTTCATAATTGTTTGTATGTGTTGTACAAACATGATATTTGGAATATGTTCTATAATAATCACAAGTGGTGTAACTTCTACCTGTTTTATTTTGATATCTGATTGTTATTCTGTGTTTACAATCTCCACAATATAGAAGTCCATCTAGTAGGTAAAATCTTTTCTTTTCTGGCCTTTTGACATTTTTAGGTAAAAGTGTTTGTACATAATTAAAAGTATCTCTATCAATAATTGCCTCATGTGTATTTTCTACTATTATAAAATCATTTGGTTTATTTTTAACTACTTTTTTTAGTTTGTAATTAATCTTTTTTGTCTTGCCTTGAACTGTATCTCCTAAATATAGCCAGTTAGTTAAGATTGCTTTTATAGTGGTATCTACCCATACTCCATACTCTTGTGATATACAATTAGTATTTATACATTTTGTATTCCATACATAGTTGTAATAAGATGCTGGTGTTTTTATTTTTCTTTTGGTAAGTTCTTGGGCAATGTAATGATATGTATTTCCTTTCAATGCTAACTCAAATATTAATTTAACAGTATCTGCTTGTTCTTTATTTATAACTAAATGATTTTTATTATTAGGATCTTTCATATATCCAAATGGACATCTACCTGAAACATATAAACCTTCTTTCATTCTGGAATGCAAACTAGTTTTGACTTTTTTAGAAATATCTTTAGCATACATATCATTCATTATTGCTTTAAAAGGTGCTATATCATTATTGGTATTATCTATAAATGTGTCTATACCATCATTAATAGCAATATACCTAACATTTTTATTTGGAAAATACTTTTCAATTAGCTCTCCTGTACCAATATAATCTCTACCTAATCTAGACATATCCTTAGTAATAATCATATTAATTTTTCCAGATTCAATATCTTCAATCATTCTTTTAAATGATGGTCTTTCAAAATTTGTTCCAGTAAACCCATCATCTACATATTCATCAACTAGATTATAATTATTTTCGCATATGTATTGATTTAGTAAACTTCTTTGACTCACAATACTATCAGATTCAATATTTCCATCATCTCTTGATAATCTTATATATATTCCTACTTTAAAACTATTATTCCCTACCATCAATTATAACTCCTTCCATTTTGGAAATAATGAGTACGATTACATGGTAGCTCTACTTTCAAATTACTGCAAGTCATCATAAATTGCTTTTTTATTTCAATTTTTAATACTTCAGTTATTATTTCATTTAAAGACTTCCCCTCATCTTTAAATTTTAAATTAACATTGTATTTAACCATAGAGTTTAATACCTCCAATAAATTCTATGGCAATAAGAATTGTTTTAGTAATATTATTTGATATGTTTAAAACATACCTAACAATATTACTTACTATCATAAACCTCCATTATATCCATAAACATCATCTCCTTTTCATGATGCATAGTAGCTCCAATAATTAAAGGAGTCCAGTCATAAATTATAGAAAAATTTATCTATCATCCTAAAGCATTTCATAATTAACTAAATTATGAAATAGCAGGATAAGAAGATTGTGTATCATACACGATTTAGTCCTTATTTTATAAGGAATCGCATGTACACAATTCTGATTTTGCACTTGCAAAATTCATCCTAATTTGTAGGTTGATATAAAGGATTATCATTAAATAAATCTTTATATTATGATATATTAAAGCATTAAAAAATCATCCTATTATCTAAATTCCATTAAAATTTATAGGATGATTTATTTTTTTATAACTTTTTTCTATTTAAATTATTATATATTGATAAAAATTCTTTTAAATTTTTATCAAACTTCTTTGAATCTATTTCTCTTAAAATTCTTTCTAAATCTGTTTTTATAGGAATGATTAATCTATTAAATAATTTAGTGTTAAATGGTAGAATCAATTTAGTAAAATTTTTTATATTAAATTCATCGTAATTAGGACATACTATTGGATTCAACTTTTTATATAGTCTACTCTTTTTATTGCTAATAAATCCAGAATATTCAGAAACATTTTTGGATAATTCAGTCGAAAAATTTATTGACTTTTTATAAATGTTTAAAACACTATAATGAAACAAAATTTTATTATGCTCTGATATATAAATTTCTTTATACATATCAAAATAGCAATTAAACACATTATTTTTTATCTTACTTTTATTAACAAAGTACTGACACAAAGCGGTAATTATAGAAACAATTAACCCCGTTATTATGCTAACCAAAATACTATATATCAATTCAGAAATAAAATAAAAATAAATTAGCATTGGCATTAAAGCAACTAAAATGGAAGATAATACTATAACTATTACTTTTGATTCTTTCATTAATTCACCATCTTAATTATAACTTTTCTAAAATACCATTTTCAAGATCATCAATATTATACATTGTTTCTAATTCGTTAAATGTTTCTTCAAGATTTTTTCTAGCACTATTCCATCCAGTACCATCAGTAAACCATATGAATGTAACGCCCTCAACTTTTTTCGATTCTTGTGCTAACATCTTATAACTTCTAGCAGTTTCATTTAATTTTGAACCACCACTAGAATAAAAATTAGTTTCTATTACATATACTTGTTTATCAGTTTTAATAACAAAATCAAATCTTTTTGTTGATGTATTATGTCCAGACATTTCGCTTAAGTCTAAATTCCATTTCTTTTCTATATCTTTTAAATACATTTCTTTAAAGTAATTGACATCTTTTTTGTAGCCAGCCTTAATTATATATGATTCAACTAATTTTTCCATTAGATGTCCACCACGATTTTTTCTTCCATTTGAATCAAGACCAACCTCTATACCTAAAACATAATCATATAAATTATTTATAATATGATTTTGTAATAAATCAAATAGACCAGATTCTTTCATGAATTTAATATAATCCTTCATAGAATAAACCATTTTATCAAACTTAAATAAATATTCGTTTATCTCATCTTTTACAAATATTTCTCGTGAACGAACTGCAAGTAATAATGGGATACATTCTAAAGTTTCAGGATATTTAACTAATATATTTTGAAATTCTTCTTCTATATTTTTACTACCAATCAATGAATTTAAAATATTAAGTTCAACCTTTACTTTATCTACATTTTTGTATATCTTTTCAAAATTAACATAATAAGTATAATCTGATATACTTGTTTTAAATTTGCTTAACCATTCATTAAAATTTCTACTCAAAAATTTACACCTCCATTAAATTTTTCGTTATTGTTATTAATAACTTTTAACAATTCTTCATACAATTTTTTGTCTTTAATAAGTATTAATATATCAATATCTTGACTAATTTCTTCTTCAATAGTCATTTTTCTAACTGATGATTTCCCATACTTTTCAACTCTCATATTCATAACTACTTTAATCAATTCTAAATAAAAATTATATTTTATTTCTATTTTATTTATGTATTGTTTCTTTTCTTCTATTGAAGAATTTTTAAGTAGATTTTTACCTTCATCTATATCTTTTTCTATGTCATTAATATCTCTTATATCATAATCAGATTCAAGTTGTTTTTTAATATTTTCTAACATCACTTTTCTGCCTCCTTTCTTCTAATTGTTAAATCTAAATACTCTTTTTCTTTTTCAATTCCTATATATTTTCTATTAAGTTTGTTTGCTACTATTCCAGTAGTTCCACTACCATTAAATGGATCTAGTATTAAGTCACCTTCATCAGTAGATGCTAATATTATTTTTTCTAATATTTCCATAGGTTTTTGTGTTGGGTGTTTACCACATTTTTTCTCACTTGGTTTTGTTAAAGATGATTCCCAAACATCTTTCATTTGATTACCACCATTTAATTCTTTCATAAGAGAATAATTAAATTTGTGTTTTGCTTTTTTAATATCTTTTTTTGCCCAAAGTATTGTTTCAGTGGAATGAACAAAAAATCTACAACTAATATTTGGTGGTGGATTTAACTTTTTCCAAGTTATATTATTTATTATTTTGAATCCTTCTTGTTCTAGCGCCATACCTATTGAATAAATATTATGCATAGTTCCACTAATCCAAATAGTACCATCATCTTTTAATGCTTGATAACATAATTTAATCCATTTCTTATTAAATTTATGTTTTTTTTCAATACTAATTGATTTATCCCAATCACCTTTATTGACTGACACCATTTTTCCACCACTACAAGATATTCCATCGCTGGACAAAAAATAAGGAGGGTCTGCAAATATCATATCAATACTTTTAGGTTCAATACCTTTTAGTATTTTAAATGAATCGCCTTGTATAAGCTTAAAATCTTTTTCTTCATAATAATATTCCTTACTCATACACTACCTCCTCTTATATATATTATACACTATTTATTACTCAAATCCTTTTTTATTCTCGAAATTTGTGATAATAACTTCTTCTACTTTACCTCTTTTCTTTCCATTTGCATTTATATTTCTTTTTGCCTCTATAAGATGAATATTAAAATTTTTATATAATTCATTTATTAAAGTTGTATTATGATTGGATAACATTACATAACATCCTCTATCGGATAATTCTTTAAATACTTTGGCAAGTCTTTTTTGCTCTTCTTTTCCAAAACCGTCTTCAGTATAACTATTAAATATTGAAGTATCAGAATCATATGGTGGATCAAAATAAATAAAGTCTCCTTTTTTTGCATCTTTTACTGCTTCTTCAAAATCAACAGACGATAACTTAATATCGTTATAATTTAGATAACCACATATAATACCTAAATTTTGACCTTCATAAGTATTTACTTTTGTTTTCTTACCAAATGGTACATTAAACTCATTTTTACTATTAACCCTATATAAACCATTAAAACATGCTTTATTTAAATAAATAGTTCTTGCTGCTTTTTTATAATCTGCTAACTTATTAAATTTCTTTTTATCTCTATCAATATTTCTGATTTCATAATAATATTCTTCTGAATGTTCAGTTTCGTGATGATTTAATTCTCTACACATTAAATCAAATTTTTTACTATCTTTAATACATTCATATACATTCATAAGTTCCTTATTATAGTCATTAATAATTGCTTTTTTAGGGGAAAGTTCAAAAAGTAATGCTCCACCACCTATAAATGGTTCATAATAGGTATTAAATTCATCTGGAACATATTGTTTTAATTTATCTATAATCTGTCTTTTTCCTCCTGCCCATTTTACAAATGGTTTCCCTTTAATCATTTTTACCATCCTCATTATCTATATGACTTTTATCACTATCTAGGTATAAAGTTTTATACTCAATTAATTTATCATTATTACCTATACTTAGTAATTCATCATTTAGTTTTATTTTTCCATTTTTTGAGATTATTTTATAAATATTATTTGTAGTAGTATTTAAGCAGTCTTTTATATCACTTTTGGATTTGCCAGTATTTATTCCCATATCATCCAATTTTTGTATAACATCTGCAGAAGATGATATCATTTCCATAATTTTTGTTTCCTTTTGTAATTTACCATTAGTAGTAAATTTTTGATACATTTCTACTGCTACTGTTTTAATAATTCGAGTCAATAATTGAATAATATTTTCATCACCAAGAAGCATTGCTAATAGTGAACCAGATTCTATTTTTACAATTTTTAGATTATCTATATCACTTCTTTTTGTTAGCATTTTTATAGCATTATATGATGATTCCAACAATAATAATGTTTCTCCAAATTCATTCAGTCCTATATTTATATCTAAAAGCTGTAATTCTAATACTTTATTTTTTTCCTCCGTTTTTATATATATACTATTTTCTAATGATTTAATAAAATTTAATAATCCATTTCTAACAGAATAATATTCAAAGCAAACCTTATCTGCTTCATCAAAAAATAAAACAATATCATCTTTATCATCACTTTGAAATACATTTTGATATAATTTTGATAAATTATTTAAATGAATTATTAAATTTCCATAATTTTCATCTTTATATGAATAATCAATATTTGTATCTTTATATACAACTTCTATTTCTCTTATCAAGCCGTAAAAAGACATAAAATCAAAACCAACTTTAAAACTCTTAAATTTTTCCATATAAGATTTAATTAAAGATTCTGGTGCATTAATTGAATTTCTGTCTATAATATATGAAAAAGTGGATGCATTTCCTGTTCCAACATTACTTTTTAAAAATTTTTTCAGTATGGTTTGTTTTTCATTTATAGGATTATTTTCATTGATAAATGTAATATATTCTTCAAGTCTTTCTAGTTGATTGCTTAATATTGAATAATATTTTATAGAATTAAATGCCAACATATTACTACCTCCCTGACATAGTTTTAATAACAATTAATATTATACCATGAAAAAAGGCATTTTTCTTCAAAATGCCTTAAATTTCAACAATAATTTTAAATTACTACTCATTATTCCCCATAAAAAATGTACCCCCACTTTGAACAATATAACTTTCTTCGGTAGTACTAATATCTTCTGTTGTTGGTAATTTTAGTATCTGCCCTATACTTAAGAGATTGTTAGTTAAATTGTTTAGCTTCTTTAATGTATCTACTGTCGTTCCAAAACGATTTGCTATTGAATAAAGACTATCACCACGCTCAACTGTATATGTCGCTACTGGAACATTTAAGTCCTCACTCGGCTCTTCTCTAACAATAAGCTTTTGTCCTATTTGAAGGGTATTGCTTGTTAAGTTGTTTAATCTTTTTAATTCATTAACAGTAGTGTTATATTTGTTTGCTACAGAATACAACGTATCTCCTCTTTGAACAATATATTCTAATGACGGTGTTTCTGAAGAAGGAAGTTTTAAATATTGTCCTATTTGAAGAGTATTGCTTGTTAAGTTATTTAATTTTTTTAATGTATCTACTGTAGTATTAAATTTTTTAGCAATTGAGTATAGACTGTCACCACGCTCAACTGTATAGATGTTGCTAGTGGCCCCTTCTGGGGGTGTATATGGAATTTTTGCATAGTCAGCAACTGCTTTTATTACTGCTTCTGCTAATGTTTTGTAGTTGTTTTGAAGATAGTTAAAATTAGCTGGCGTATCGTCTATAAAGCCATATTCAACAAGAACAGGCTCTGTAACTCCAGTATTTCTGTGAATAAAATAATAATCCTTACTGGTGTTTGAAGGTAATCTACGCTGGTAGGCTTTTCTGGTTGTGTGACCAGCTGCTTTAAAAGAATCTAAAATTTTATTAGCAAGAGTACTGGTGTTGCGAAGGGCGTAAATTACTTCAGCACCGGTACCACCTCCGGCATTTAAGTGATTTGATATTACAATTACATTGGGATTATTCCCAAATTTCGATAATATATTTTCAACTCTCTCAGTTGGTGACAATGTTTTATCAGTATCCCTCGTTATTTCTACAGGAACACCTAATTCTTTAAATCGATCATACATATATTTAGAAATCATTAAAGTATAATCTTTTTCGTTTGTATTATTTCCTATTGCTCCAGGATCATTTCCACCATGTCCCGGATCTATGACAATTCCCGTTATTTTCTCGTTCATATTAATCACCCTACTCTATAATATGTTTTAATTCTTTTTAGGTGAAATAATATAATCCTTTTTTCTTCTTTGTAAATTATGATAATACATTTTTGGTTAAGATATACTTTTAAATAATTATCAATCAATCATAAAGTAGATTTCAAGGAAAAAACATTCTAATTCTATATTTATCTTCATAATCAATATTTTATTTATTATACGATAATTATTTATTCTTATGTATCATATAAAATCATTATAAAATATCAAAATTTTTATTTATTAAATGTACATTTATAATTTACTTTTAATATTAATAATTTTTTTTGAACTAAAAAAAACATATCAACTATAATTGATATGAATTTTATTTATTTATTTAAAAAGTTATATGTTCTGCAAAAAGAGGTAATATTTCTTTTAATATTTCTTCATCAGTTTCTTCTGTAACATATGTTTGTCCATCAATAGATTCACTATAAACTATTTTGTAATTTTCTTTTAGAGCATCCTCATTTTCATTTACTTCGGCTATATAATAATAATTACGATTATTTCTTTTTACTTTATCAATTACTATATATTTTTGATCATTTCCTAAAGTAATCATCTTATTTACTTCTATTTGCATTTTACCTGCTCCTTCCATGTTCTGCTGTATTTTCGTTAGCATAATCTTGTGATAATAAGCCAAAATATTCGTCAGCAGGTTTTTCAACCATATTTCCATTACTATCTAATACCCAAATTGTTGATGGGTTACCTTTTACATCTGGAGTATCTACTTGAGGTGTTTTAGACTCTTCAGGAGTTGACGTTTGAGATTCAGTAGGTTTTACTACCTCTGGTTCTTTAGCTGGTTCTGTCGGTCTTACCACTTCTTCTTCAATGTTTGAATAAGAAGGAGTTGGTAGAGGTGCTGATGGCTCTTCTATTATAGAAGAAGTAACATCTCTATCTTCTTCGATATTATTATCTTCATTATGTTCAGTATTATTTACAAATGACTGTTTAGGTGCTTGCTCATTTGTTATTTCCGATTTTTTTTCTTTCCTTGGTTCTTCTAAATGAGCAGTTTCTAAAGGAGCTACTGTAGGAACTGGCTTAGTTGGTCCACCAAAATCAACTTCATCAACATCTGCTAATACATCTTGATAATCATCATCTACTTCATAATTATTATCCATTTGTGAAGCAGTTGTTGCTGGAGTTACTGGTGTTTTTGTTACTTTTGTTTCTGGAGCACTTATCGTTTTACTCATTCCTACTCCAATAGCAAGTGTAGTTAAAATCGCAGCTATTTTCTTCTTATTATTTATAAAGAATTTTTTTACTTTATCAGGAATAGTTGCAACTTTTTCTACAATTACCTTCTTTAAAGGAGCTTCTCCTTTATTACTTTTTTCTTTCTTTAAAGCTTCTAACTTTATTTCATTATTATTAATTTTATGTAAATTATTAGCATTTCCAACTGTTAAATATTCATAACCTTTTTCAATACGCTCTTCATCAGTAAATATTCTATCATTTTTCTTAGATGCAGTTTGTTGTTTAGGTTTTTCTTTACCGTCTTTTACTTCATATTCATTTTCTGATAAAACTATTTCCCTAGGATTTGCTAATGCTATTCCTTTTTCTTCAGTATTTTCTACCTCTGGATTTTTTTCTGTAACTACTACAGGCTGAGTTTGATATTCTTTTGGAAATCTAAAATCTAAAATACAATCAGCAAATCTTGGGTCAACTTGAACTTGTTTTAATGCTCCTATTACTGATTTACGATCTTGATATTGGTAGTCGGTTGGTAGAGATTCAATTAATTCATTATTTTCAAACACACCAATATGAATAGAATTGTTATCTTGATCGTAATATAATTTAACTCGTTTATCAGTAACTGGTGTTGTCATAACATCTTCTTTTGCTTCTACAATAGGAGTAAAAGATTTTACCTTCTCTACTTGCGTTTCTAAAGAAGATATTCCTAAACCATTTAATATTGTTTCAATATTTTCAATTTCAGCATTATTCTTATCTATACTATTGCGATAAATTTTTAATAAAGTATTTCTATCTCTAAATTCATTAAACTTTGCTGATTGACTTCTTAGAAGATTTTCAAGGTGCACTAAACTACCATTATCAGTTAATTCCTCTAACTTTGGTAAACCAAGGTCTATACGCATTTGCCTTATTTCATCTATTCCATTTAAAATAAGTAATCTTTTTTCTACATCAAACTGAATAGTATCATTTTTTTGTTCAAATATATTTTTCATTGAAAGGATTATTTGCTTTTCTCTTGCTAAATAAAGTTCCTGTCTAGCATTTAATTCTTCAGATGCTAGCATTTGTAGGGATTTTCTTTCTGTTGGAGTTAATGATTGACGTTCAGAAGCTGTAATTTTTGATGGTAATTGAGATGCATTTAAACTCATTTGAGCAATATTTACATCTTCATCAATTAACTCTTTGTCAGCATCTTCTAAATTATATTGAGTAATTGTATTATTTATTGCAACTGATGATTGTTGATCTAAATCATTTTTTAATAAAGAAAAGTCATCAGTCATATTCTCCAATTCATTGATTTTACTTTCAATAATGTTATTGGCTACCTTAAGATTTTCTCTTCTCGTTAAATTAGAATTTATATTTTGAAGTCGTTCCACATCATTTTGAAGACGCTCAATATCAGTTGAAGAACGATTTCCAAGTTCTGGAAGAGCTTCTAATTCTGCTTGACGGCGATTATTTAATTTTATTATTTCTTCTATTTTTTGTTGATTTTCATAAATAGAATTAGTAGGGCGATTATTAATCTCTTCTAGTTCTAATTGGTATTTCTTTTCACGCAATTCATTCAAATCAAGAGCAACACCTATAATTTGATATACTGTGTCCTTAACTGCTTCGCTTTCTCTTTCCTCGATATTAACTTTATCTAAAATATATAAATTGTTTTTTAGAGTTGTATATAAACTAGTTAATTTTTCTATCCTTGCTTCAATATTTGTATTCATTCTTTCACCTCTTTTTTATCTAAGGAAAACAACTATTAATTAGTTGTTTTAGACATAATGACTCATAAAAAGCGGAAATATTACAGAAAGTTCATCTTTATTATCAATTAATTTTACTTTATCCCCATCAACAATTTTTACAATTTTACATACACCGTTTAATACTTGTTTTTCTTTATCAACACCAGCTATGTAATAATATCTTATTCCACGACTAACAACATTATCTATAATAATATATTGTTCTTCATTTTGTAAAGTTATTACTTTATCAATTGTTAATTCCATATGAACCTCCTATTTTATTCTTTTTTTTACATTTTCTTCTGTTTCTTCTAATTCTTCTTTATCTTTTAAGCCAACAAATACTTGAAGGCGATCCCATTGTTTTTTAAACCAATTGCCAAATTTGTAATAAGATGCTTTTACGTTATCTCTTAATTCGTTAGAGGCATCATCTACTCTAATAATTGTATGAGGATCTATCACATCTTCCATTTCTGGAACTGCTCTTTCTTGAAGTGGAACTTCTTCTTCAGTTTTAATATTTTCTTCCAAAGAAGGTGTCTGTGCTTTTTCCATTTGCTCATCTTTTGAAGGGCTATCTTCAATAGTAGGTTGTTCTATCTCTTCTTCTTGAGTAACTACTTGAGTTGGTTCTTCTTCAGTAGCAGGAACTTCTTCTTCAGTTTTAATATTTTCTTCTAAAGAAGGTGTCTGTGCTTTTTCCATTTGCTCATCTTTTGAAGGGCTATCTTCAATAGTAGGTTGTTCTATCTCTTC
>CAKPEZ010000011.1 GCA_934149465.1 uncultured Bacilli bacterium
GCATTACTACTTTTAAAAAATAATAATATTACTTATGCTATTGAAAAACCATATTCAAATGAAAAATATGATATTACAATTTATGCATATAGTAATTATAATGAAAATAAAGGTTTTATAATAACTAATAAAAATTCAAAAATATCAATTTATTTTTATGAAGAAAATATTGATTTTAAGTTAAATAGTGATGGAACTTTATATAAAGATAATTCTTCTGAAATTGAACAAAAGCTATATACAGAAAATGAAGAATTGATTATAAATATTATAGAGCAAACTAATCAATATAAAATTAAAATTAAAAAAGGAATATAATAAATTACAATTTAGTAGTTTGCTGGTATGAATCGGATAAGATATATATAAAGTAGCGTTTTACACGTAAGATTTCGATAAAAACGAACACTAAAAAAACAACCCTAATAGTCGACAACGACTACTAGGGTTTTAGTTTACTTATTCATTACTTACTTAATTATTGCACTAATGTCTATACCTTATTCATACCTGTGTATGAATATAGTGAAGACATTATTTAATATTTGTGTCCTTATAACATACATACAACTCTTTGTCTCATTCCTCCAGATAAGTCACTTGGATAACTATATATAAAATCTTTTAATCCATATGTATTTAATAAATTAATAATTTCTTTTTCCTTTTCTTTAGTTAATTTCTTTTGAATTTTTAATCCGATTAAGCAATTATCTAATATATTAAGCCAAGGAAATAAAGCATCATTTTGAAGCATATATCCTATTTTATTTTTGTTATTATCAAGAAATTTAATGGTACCAGAGCTTTTCTTTTCTAAATTACATAAAATTGATAATAGCGTTGATTTACCACAGCCAGAAGGCCCTACAATAGCCAGTATTTCTCCTTCTTTAACTTCTATAGATAATCCTTCAATCGCATTTATTTCTTTATGCTTATTATGATAATATTTTTTTAAATTAGTAATTTCTAGTAAATTATTCATTAGTAAAATATTTATTATAGATTAATTTATCATAATCTGCATAATCGTTAAGTTCTCCAGATGCTATTATAATATCTTGGATATGTTTCCATTCTTCTAAAGTAATATTAGTATTCTTTTTCCAAGCATCTCCTTCTTTATATCGATCAATAATAGTCATTAGATCATTTAAAGAAGTATCTGGGAAGAAATCTAAAATAGCATTTGCAATAGTTTTAGAATCATTTTCTTGAACGAATTTTAATGCTTTATTAATCGCATTTGAAAATCCTTTAATAATTTCTGGATTATTTTCTATATAACTTTTTTTAGCATTATAAGCAGTATATGGAACATTACCTCCTAGCTTTCCAACGTATGCAACTATATATCCTAAACCATTTTTTTCAATTTCTGTTGCATTTGGCTCAAACAAAGTGACAAAATCTCCAATTCCACTTAAAAAAGCGCCTTGCATTGCTGAGAATGCTATTGAAGTATCTATAGTAAGATCTTTCTTAGGATCTATCCCATTTTCTCTTAAAGCCCATTCAAAAGTCATCTCTGGCATACCACCAACTCTTCCACCTATTATAGTTTTTCCCTTTAAATCTTCTAAAGTAAAGTTTTCGTATTTATTTCTAGAAACGATAAATGACCCATCTTTTTGAGTTAGACCAGCAAACGTCATGACATAGTCTTCTTCACCACCATTATATACATAAATAGTAGCTTCGCTTCCAGAAAAACCAATTTGAACATCTCCTGATAAAACGGCAGACATCACTTTATCAGCACCAGTGGATAAAAAGATAAATAAATTTATTTTCCTCTGCATAAGTTCTATTGAAAGGAGAATAGGTATGAAAATAAAGAAAATATACTTAGGAATACTTTCTTTAAAAGAACTTTTAGAAAAGTATGAAAAATAATTCTAAGGTAGCAATATATATTAGATTATCTAAAGAAGATCAAAAAAGTGAATATGTTTATGAAAGTGAGAGTATTAGTAATCAAAGATCTTTCTTATTAAAGTATTTAAAAGAAAATAATTATTATGATATAGAAGAATATGTTGATGATGGATATTCTGGTACTACTTTTAATAGACCTGCTTTTAAAAGACTTTTACTTGATATAGAGAATGGAAAAATTAATATGGTAGTTACTAAAGATTTATCTAGATTAGGTAGAGATTATATTAAAAGTGGGTATTATTTAGAAGAATATTTTCCTCTTCATAATGTACGTTATATTTCTCTTTTAGACGGGATAGATACTTATTTGAATGTTACTAGTAATGAGTTAGCGCCTTTTAAAGCTTTGTTTAATGATATGGTTTCAAAAGATACTTCGAAAAAAATTAAAGCAATTCTGCAAAATAAAAAAGAACAAGGGTTATTTTTGGGTGGTAAGGCTCCCTATGGTTATAAAAAAGATCCTTCTGATAAGCATCATTTAATAAAAGATCCTAATACTAGTAAGAATGTTGAATTTATATATAAATGTGCTTTAAAAAATAAAAGCTTATCATCAATAGCAAATATCCTTAATAATATGAACATTTTATCTTCTAAAGGAAAAAAATGGACCATTTCATCAGTTAATAATATATTAAAGAATATTGAATATACAGGATCATTATTATCTAGTGTATGGACAACAGTAAGCTATAAGAATAGAAAGAGAATAAAGAAATCACCTGATGATTGGATTTATATAAAAAATACTCATGAAGCAATAATTCCTTTAAATATTTATCAAAAAGTTCAAAAAAAATTAAAGAAAAAAAGGAAAATCCCTAAAAAAAGAGAAAGATTATTATTGGAGGGAACTATTTACTGTGAAGAGTGCAAAAATTTATTAAAAGTATTATTTAGAAATGGAAAATATATATTAAAATGTAATACTTGTAATAAAAAAGTAACTTCTTATTATTTACTAGAGGATACTATCTTAAGAGAACTAGCAAAGTTTTCTTTATTAAAAAATAAAAAAATAACTAGTTCATTAATTAAATATTTAATAAATAAGATAATCATAAATAAAGAAAAAGAGATAACTATATATTATAGTTTTAAGGAAGAATTATGAATTTAATTCCTG
This sequence comes from uncultured Bacilli bacterium, assembly GCA_934149465.1. GTDB lineage: Bacteria > Bacillota_I > Bacilli_A > RF39 > UBA660 > CAKPEZ01. The sequence continues at coordinate 3,074 of CAKPEZ010000011.1, forward strand.
ATGTACCTGCAAAGTTATTCACTTTAAGTGCAATAGCATTTGGTTATATTCTAATAGATGATTTAACTGCTAATGAACAAAATGCTTTAGGAAACTGGTTAATGCTAACAGCACAGGTTTTATGTACTAATGCCTTATATAAACAATTAGAACAAGAAAGACAAAATAAAAAGCAAAAAAATTATACTAATGAAGAGCTACTTGCTATGCTTGAGAAAACGGTAAGAGCTATGAATGAAGAAATTAATAATCTCAAGAGAAAAATTTAATATTTCTTACTATCCACACCTGGTGTTAGAATTAATTCAACATCAATACCTTCTTCTTCAAAATAACCATTTTTAATTGCTAAATATTGAGGAGCATAAAAGATGCTGTGGGTTACTTCTGCTACTTTAACTTTCTTTAAATTATTATCTTTTTTATCAATAAAATTAGTTAAAAGAGCTATTCCTAATATAATAACTGCTCCAACAATTAAATATATTATTCTTTTCATGAAATTTATTTTTCCCTCCTTAATTTCATATTTATTATATTCTAGTTTTATTAAAGTGTTAAAAGAAGAAAAAAATATAAACGTTTTTAAGTTAAATATGATACAATAAAAAATGTATATAAGAAGTAGGTGAATAAAATGGATTTAAGTAGATTAAATTCAAAGCAAAAAGAAGCAGTTATGCATATAGATGGACCTTGTTTAGTCTTAGCAGGTGCTGGAAGTGGGAAGACAAGTGTTTTAACAAATAGAGTAGCATATTTAATTGAAAATGGGATTGATCCTATTAATATATTAGCAATCACTTTTACAAATAAAGCTGCTAAAGAAATGAAAGAAAGAATTACTAAATTAATTGGTGCTATGGCGTATGATATACAAATTTCAACATTTCATTCCTTTGGCCTTCGCATATTAAAAGAAAACTATGAATTACTAGGATATAGTAAGAATTTTGTTATTATTGATTCTGATGATTCTTTAACTATTATAAAAAGATTATTAAAAGAGTTAAATATGGATCCTAAATATTATAATCCACGAGAAATAAAAAATAAGATTAGTAGCGCTAAAAATGAGATAATGAGTGTAGATGAGTATAGTAAGCATGAGTTTGATCGTAAAATAGTAGAAGTATATCGTTTATATCAAGAGAAATTAAAAAGTAATAACTCTATTGATTTTGATGATTTGCTTATTTTACCAATAAAATTATTTAGAGAAAATCCTCAAGTTTTAAAGTATTATCAAAATAGATATCGTTATATTTTAATTGATGAATATCAAGATACTAATGAAGCACAATATGTTTTATCAAAACAATTATCTTATTCATCTAGAAATATCTTTGTTGTAGGTGACGTGGATCAAAGTATTTATTCATTTAGAGGTGCTAATTATAAGAATATTTTGAACTTTGAAAAAGATTATCCTGAAACTAAGACTATTCTTTTAGAAGAAAATTATCGTTCTACTCAAAATATATTAAATGCTGCTAACAGTGTTATTAAATATAATAAAGAAAGAAAAGATAAAAATCTTTGGAGTAACAAAGAAGTAGGAAGTAAAATTAAATATATAAAAGTTAATAATGAAAAAGAAGAAGCATCATTTGTTGCTAAAAAGATAGCATCATTAGTAAAAAATAATAATACTTCATATGAAGATATTTGCGTTTTATATAGAACTAATGCTCAATCTAGAACAATAGAAGAAGCAATGTTAAAAGAAAATATTCCATACAAAATAGTAGGTAGTTTTTATTTCTACAATCGTAAAGAAATAAAGGATCTATTATGCTATTTAAGATTAATTTATAACGAAAAAGATGATGCTAGTTTTCTTAGAGTTATTAATTCTCCTAAGAGAGGAATTGGCGATAAGACTATAGAAAATATAAGCTTAGTAGCAGATGAAAAGGGAATTTCTTTATATGAAGCTATATCTTCTGGAAAAGAGTTAGAATTTAAAAATATCATTGAAGAAATGAAAAAACTAAGTGAAAGTTTATCTCTTACTGAACTTGTAGATATGGTAATTGAGAAAAGTGGAATGAAAGATGAATTTAATGATAAAAGCATGGAAGGAGAAATTAGGTTAGAAAACTTGGAAGAGTTTAAATCAATTACAAGAAACTATGAAGAAGAAAAAGGATCTGCAAACCTAGAAGACTTTTTAGATGAACTTAGTTTAGTAAGTGATATTTCTGAACACAAAGAAGAAACTAATGTTGTAACATTAATGACTGTTCATGCAGTAAAGGGGCTAGAATTTGATAATGTTTTTGTAATTGGCATGGAAGAAGGAATATTCCCTCACTTTAACGCTATTTTTGATTCTTCACCTAGTGCTATTGAAGAAGAAAGAAGGCTATGTTATGTAGCAATTACTAGAGCTAAGAAAAATCTTTATTTATTATCAGCCAAAAAAAGAATGCTATATGGAAAAGATCAAATGAATATGCCAAGCAGATTTTTAGAGGAGATTGATCCTAAATATTTAGAAGTAGAGCAAAAAGAGAAAATAAGTCCTTTTAAAAGGCCTTTTGTTAAAAAGGATATGTTTAAAAGTGAAGAAGAATCATCTTATAATATTGGTGATTTAGTAAAGCATACTGAATATGGTGAAGGTGTAGTAGTAGGAGTTGATAAAACTATTATTACAGTCGCATTTTCTTACCCTTTTGGAACTAAGAAATTAATGAAAAATCATAAGAATATTTCCAAGCTATAATAAAAATTTAACTTATTTATTTAAAGTACATATAATTAAGTAGGGGGAATTATATGGACTATAAAATGTTAGTAAATAAAAACAATTTATTAGATGAACATTTTAAAGTGGACAATTTAGTTAAAACTGATAGTTTATATAAAGATGATATTTATTTAGAAAAAGAAGCATTTAAAGCTTTTACGCTATTAAAAAATGATGCCTTAAAGTATGGACATCATTTTGATATTATGAGTGGCTATAGAACAAGAGAATACCAAAAAAATTTATTTGATGAGCTAGTTTTAGAAAAGGGCTATAATTATGCCTCTAGTTATATTGCACTTCCTGGAAGTAGTGAGCATGAAACAGGGCTTGCAATTGACGTTGCAGTTTATATAAAAGATAAAACTTATATAGAACATGATCTAGAAAATTTAGATGCAGTTAAGTGGCTACAAAGTAATGCTCATAAATATGGGTTTATAATAAGATATCCTAAGAATAAAGAAGAAATAACTAAATATAACTATGAACCATGGCATATTCGTTATGTTGGTTCAATATCAGCTTATCTTTATAATAATGATTTGACCTTGGAAGAATACCATCAGAAATTTTAGATGCAAAGATTATTTCCTTGCATCTTTTATTTTACTAAAATTTAAATATCAAGTATAATACTAGGTAAGAGGTGAGATTTGATGAAGAATATCTTTAGTTATATTGAACAACTTTTTACGTCATTAGTATTTATTGTAATAGGTATTTTTTTCCTTACTATGGATGAATTAGCCTTTATATATATATTTCCGTTATTAGGATTTCTTCTAATGGTTTCTACCTATATGAAAATAATTAATATTATAGTTTTAAGAAAAAAGCAAAATATAAAAATCTCTGAAATAATATTAAATAGTGTACTTGGAATATTTCTTATTTTAAAACCGGAATTAGTTACTCTTTTTTTATCACAAATTTTTGGATTATATACTCTTATTCAAAGTATAGTCGGAATGATTAATTTCACCATTTATTATCAAAATAAATTAAAAGGGAAATGGATTCATTTATTTACTGCGATTTCAACTTTTATATTTGCACTGTTATTATTACTAAGTCCAATAGAAAATTCTAAATACTTTGCTATTATAAACGGAATATACTTAATGTTTTATGGAATTAGTGATCTTATTAGTTATGTATATCCTAAAATTACAGTAAAAATACCTTTGCCAATTATTTTTACAATGTTTTTACCTAAAGTATTATTAAAAAGGGTTACTAAAAAGTTAGTAAGAACAACTGATGATATAAATGGCGATTTAGAAATATTAATTCACCTAGCTAAAAGTGGAAGTGCTGGATTAGGTCATGTTGAATTTTCTTTTGAAGACAAAGTTTATTCTTATGGCTGTTATAATTATCATAGCAGACGTCTTTTTGGCGGAATTGGTGATGGAATATATGGTGTATTTGATCATGATGCTTATATTAAATATTGTGTTTGCGAGAAAGATAGAATTATTTTATCTTATGGAGTAAAATTGACCAGCAAAGAAAAAGAAAAATTAAGAGGAATAATTAATAAATTTATTAATAATAATACTGAAAGATGGTATCCTGATATGGCTTTATACGATAATAACTTAGTTCCAAAGAACGAATTTAAAGAAATGTCTAACCAAATATATGCTAAAGCGCTTGGAAAATTTTATCGTTTCACAAATGGTAAATATAAAACATTTTTTGTTCTTAGAACTAACTGTGTAGCAGGTACTGATGAAATTCTATCTCATTTAGGGATAAAATTATTTAAACTAGAAGGTATTATAAGTCCTGGAACATATTATAAATTTCTAGATGATGAATTTCTAAAAAGAGGAAGTAAAGTTATTTCAAAAAAAATATATAATAAAACATTAGTAAAAAAATTAAACTACAAATATAAGAAAAAAAATATTGAAAAAATTTTATATTAATGGACAAACAAACTTTGTTATTATATAATGAAGTTAAAGAGAAGGAGAACAAGAGTATGAGCATTATAGAAGTACTTCCAGCAGATAGTTATATGGTCATAAATAAAAGCATATTAAATAATGAAGATCGTAAAATTTTAAATATGCTTTATATGCCAATTATTGGCCCAATACCAGTAATATTATATTTTGCGTTATGGTCAGATCTTGATAAATCAGAAGTAACTAGTGCTTGGTATAATCATCACCATTTAATAACAACTCTGCATCTTTCTTTAAAAGAAATAACAGAAGCAAGAAGAAAATTAGAAGCAATAGGCCTTCTTAAAACTTATATAAAAAAAGATAGCGTAAATAATTATATATACGAACTATATTCACCATTATCAGTTCATGAATTTTTAACTCATCCAATTCTAAATATTGTATTATATACAAATGTAGGAAAAACGGAGTACGAAAGATTAATAGATTACTTTAAATTACCTACTATAAAAATTAGTTCATATGACAATATTACAGCATCTTTTGATGAAATATTTACATCTATACCACTTACTTCTTACGAGATAATAAACGATGATATAAGAAGAGAAAATAAACTAAAGTTAAATATTAATACTAATTTTGATTTTGATTTTTTAAAAGCATCTCTTCCCCAAAATATCAATCCAGATAAATTACTTACAAAAGATATAAAAGAACTTATTGTAAATCTATCTTACATATATGACTTAGATACGCTTCATATGTCTGGAATAGTAAAAAGTGCGATCAATGAAAGAGGAACAATATCAGCCCCAGAATTAAGAAAAATGGCTAGAAATTATTATCAGTTTGATAATCATGGCTTACTGCCTAGTATTATTGATAATAGTCAGCCAGAATACTTGCGTAAACCAGAAGGTGATAATTCTAAGCGTGCTAAAATGATTTATGATTTTGAGACTATAAGTCCATATAATTTCATTAAGAGCCGTAGCAATCATGCTGAACCTACTAAAAGAGATTTAAAATTGATTGAAGATTTAATTATTGATTATGGATTAAAACCTGGAGTAGTAAATGTTCTTATTGATTATACTTTAAAAACAAATGATAAGAAATTAAATCGTTCTTTTGTTGAAACAATTGCAGGACAATGGCAACGTCTTAAAATAGAAACTGTTGAAGATGCTATGAAAGTTGCGGAAAAAGAACACAAAAAATATAAAAATAAGATGCCAAATAAAGAAAAATACGTTAAATTAAATAATTCTAAAGTTCCAGAATGGTTTGATAAGAGCCTAGAAAAAACGAAAACAACTAAGGAAGAAGAAGAAGAATTAAAAGAATTATTAAAGGAGTATCAATAATATGGAAAAAATGTATGATAAAGTAAAAGAAATGTATAATAATAATGATTTATCTTTAGAAAAATATTATGATGAAAATGATGATCCGTTGTTTAAAAAAATAACTTCTTCCTTAAAACTTCCTAAAAAAGAACTCATGAAATATACTACTAAATTTGAAGATACTGTGAGAGAATTAAAAAATTGCGATAAATGTCCCAATTTACTTTCCTGTAAAAATGAGGTAGTTGGACATGTGTATTATCCAGAAAATGATAATGGACAAGTAGTATTTTGTTATAGAGCTTGTAAATATCAAAAAGTTTTTGAAAAACAAACGTCCTATCAAAAAAATATATATTTGTTTGATGTACCAAATGATATAAAAAATGCTTCTATGAAAGATATATATACTGATGATAAAGAAAGAATACCAGTTATAAAATGGATAAAAAATTTTCTTGACAATTATAGTAAAAATAACGAATGTAAAGGACTATACTTGACAGGAAGTTTTGGATGTGGTAAAACATATTTAGTATCAGCAATGTTAAATGAACTTGCTAAAAAAGACTCTAATGTGGCAATTGTATATTTCCCGGAGTTTTTAAGAAGTTTAAAAAGCTCTTTTAACGATGATGATGAATTTAAAAAAAAATTCGAAACTATAAAGAAAGTTGAACTTTTGTTACTTGATGATATTGGAGCAGAAGCTATTACTCCGTGGAGTAGAGATGAAATATTAGGGACTATTCTTCAATATAGAATGCAATCGCATTTACCAACTTTTTTTACTTCTAATTTAAATTTGAGTGAATTAGAAGAAAATCTATCTTTGTCGGCAACTGGTGTTGATAAAGTAAAAGCAAGAAGAATAATGGAAAGAATAAAACAACTTACAGAAGAAGTAGTTTTAATTAGTGAAAATAAAAGAAAGTGAGGATTTTTTATGTTATTTGAAGAAAACAATTTTAATGCTAATTTTGAAGATGATATGCGTAAGGAAGAAACAAGTAGGGAAGCATCAGTAGAGGAAAAACCTTTAGTAGAAATAAAACAACTAAAAGAACCTGTAGTAAAAGAATTTGACGAAGATGAAAATATAGTAATTAATAGAAGCGGTTTTAATGTTGGAAAAGAGACAGTACGTGCTCTTAATAATGGTGGCTTAAACCGTCCTAAAGCATTAGTAAGAAAGCCAATTAATTTTCGTATGCCTGGATATAATGATAAAGGATTTTCAGCAATAGCAATTTTAACTGCCTTAATTGCAATTTCTGGAATAGTTGTTTTCTATTTAATGTTAAAAATTTAACTTATAGGGGGTGTATCTTATGAATTATGTTGCATTGCAGGTTCATACTAGTTATTCTTTATTAACAAGTTTAAATAGTATAGACTTATTAGTAAAAAAAGCAAAAGAATTAGGGTACACTTCTCTTGCTATTACTGATACTAATAATATGTTTGGAGTAATGGAATTTTATAAGACATGCTATAAGTATCAAATAAAACCAATAATAGGCTTAGAATTAGAATCTTTAAATTCTAAGTTTTTGCTTTATGCTAAAAATAATAAAGGTTATCAAAATTTAATTAAACTAACAACCATTATTTCTAATCGTCCATTAGAAATAAGTGATTTAATTAATTATCGAGATAATCTTATTTTAGTTATGCCTTCTTTTTATTACAAGGATGAAATATATCAAATATATGATGAACATTATTTAGGATATAGTAACCCATCAGAAAGAAAAGACAATCTAGAAAAACAAGTATTTATCAATGATGTTCGTTATTTAAATGAAAAAGATTATTATTATTTAGATTATGCTTATATGATAAAAGAAGGAAAGCTTCTTGGAGAATATGAACTTAATACTAAAAAAGGTAAACATTTACTAAGTTTAGATGAAGTAAAAAAAATATCTAGAGAAGAGGATTTAATAAATACTGTTAATATAAGTAATAATTGCAATGTTATAATAGAACATCAAGATAATTTGTTACCGATATATGATTCTAAAATAAATGCTTTTGATTATCTTTCTTCTCTTTGTCATAAAGGATTATCAAGAAGACTTAATAATAATGTGCCAGATAATTATTTAAAAAGATTAGATTATGAATTAAAGGTCATAAAGAATATGGGCTTTTGTAATTATTTTTTAGTTGTTTGGGATTATGTTAAATATGCTAAACAAAATAATATTTTAGTTGGTCCTGGAAGAGGAAGTGCGGCTGGAAGTTTAGTTTCTTATACTCTCGGAATTACTGAAATAGATCCAATTAAATATGATCTTTTATTTGAACGCTTTTTAAATCCTGAACGAGTTACTATGCCAGATATTGATATAGATTTTGATGCTGATAAAAGAGATGATGTTCTAAGGTATGTTATAGATAAGTATGGTGAAAAAAATGTTGCTGGAATTATTACCTTTAACACCTTAGCAGCTAAGCAAGTTGTTAGAGATGTTGGAAGAGTACTTAATATAAGTTTACCTTTAGTTGATGAAATATCAAAAAATATTACAGAAAGCACTTTAGAAAGTTCATACGAAAAAAATAAACAATTATCTTCTTTGTTATCGAGTAATCATGAGCTATCTAAGTTATTTAATATTGCTAAAAAATTAGAAGGCTTGCCACGACATGTATCAATTCATGCTGCTGGTGTTATTATGAGTAACATTCCTTTAGATAAGACAATCCCATTATATTATAATGAAATTGGAATGTATTTAACAGGATATTCTGCTAATTATTTAGAAGAATTAGGACTTTTAAAAATGGATTTTCTTGCAATTAAGAATTTAACATTAATGGATGAAGTTATAAATAATATCAGAAATAAAGAGCATATTAATATTACTTTCAATAATATTCCAGAAGGGGATGCTAAAGCACTTAAAATATTTTATGATGTAAATACTGATGGAATATTCCAGTTTGAATCAGCAGGAATGAAAAATTTCTTAAGAAAGTTAAAACCAAATTCTTTTGAAGATATATATGCCGCTATTGCATTGTTTAGACCAGGACCAATGGAAAATATAGATACATATATAAGAAGAAAAAAGAATTTAGAAAAGATTGATTATATTCATCCTAATCTAGAAAAAATACTAAAAAGTACTTATGGAATAATTATTTATCAAGAACAAATAATGCAAATAGCAAGTGTTATGGCTGGATATTCTTTAGGTGAAGCTGATATTTTAAGAAGGGCCATGTCTAAAAAGAAAGAAGAGATATTAGAAAAAGAAAAGCCTAAATTTATAGGTCGTAGCATTCAAAGAGGCTATAGTGAAGAAACTTCAATAAAAGTATATAATTTAATATTAAAATTTGCTAATTATGGATTTAATAAGAGTCACTCAGTAGCATATGCTTTAGTAGCGTATAAAATGGCTTTTTTAAAAGCATATTTTTATAAATATTTTATGGCTAGTTTACTTTCAAATGTACTTGGTAGTGAACTAAAAACAAAATTATATATATTAGAATTAAGAAAAAACAAGATAATTACTAAAATACCAGATGTTAATTTGAGTACATCTAAATATGAAGTTATGGACAATGAAATTATTTGCCCACTTTCTATTATTAGAAATGTAGGAAGTGCAATTACTAAAGAAATAATTAAAGAAAGAGAAATATCATCTTATAAAGATATTTATGATTTTATTACACGAATATATAAGAAAAATATAAATAAGAAAACACTTTGCACATTAATTGATGCTGGAGCACTAAGTTCTTTTGGATATAATAAAAAAACATTAATAGAAAATATAGACAATCTTTTAAATTATGCTTCCCTTGTTCAAGATATTTCTTTGATTGAAATAGAAAAACCAGAAATAATTATATATCCAGAATATTCTAAAGAAGAATTAGCAGTAAAGGAATTTAATTCATTTGGATTTTATTTAACTAATCATCCTTTAATTAAGTATAAAGAAGATAATGATATAAGTACTTTTAATATTCCTAGTTTATTTAATAAAAATATTGAAATTTATTTATGTGTAAATAATACTAGGGAAGTTGTTACTAAGAAAAACGATGTAATGATGTTTATAAATGCTAGTGATGAATATGGAAATATTTCTTTAACGTTATTTCCTGATGTTTATAAAAAATATACTGGTATTGAAAAAAATGATATTATAAAAGTATTTGGCTATGTTGAAAAAAGATTTGATAATTATCAAATTATAGTAAAAAAAATAGAAATCATTAAGAAGAATAATGATTTCTAAAAAGATTAAATGGCTTTTTGTTAGGTAGCTCTAAAGTGAAAGTCATTTTTTCTTTTGTGATAGGATGAATAATAGTAAGCTCTTTAGCAAATAAGGCAATATCAACATTAGGTATTGCATTTTTATTATATTTTTGATCACCATATAAAGGGTGACCATGAGATGAAAATTGAACTCTTATTTGATGACTTCTTCCTGTATGTAAATTAATTTTTACTAAAGATAAGTTGTCTTTTTCTTCTAAAACTTGATAATCAAGAATTGCTTCTTTTCCTTTATCTTTAGTGGTAATTTTTACTATATTATTTTTGCTGTCCTTAATAAGATAATCTATCCAAGTATCTTTATTTTTTAGATGATTTTCAACAACAGCAAAATAGATTTTTTTTATATCTCCATTTCTTATTGATTCACTTAATCTACTTGCAGCTTTAGATGTTTTTGCAAAGATCATTACTCCGCCGACTGGTCTATCTAAGCGATGAACTAACCCAAGATAAACATTTCCTGGCTTATTATATTTAATTTTAAGATATTTTTTTATAATAGTTAAAAGATCAATATCGTTTGTATCATCGGCCTGAACTAAAATACCAGGCTTTTTTTCTACTACAATAATATGATTATCTTCGTATAAAACATTAATCTTTGGTAATTCTTCCATATATTCCACAAGGAAGTACCAAATTATTCTCTGTAATTGGTAGTCCTATTTCTCCAGTTTCAATTTTTGTATTAGGCATCATAATTTTTAAAATATTATTAAGTGAAGTAGGGGAAGTGCCAGTAGTATAAGAATTTATTAAAACAAAGCAGAAATCATCAGCTAAGATATCGCGGACTGCTGTTAGTAATTGCTTTAAATTATCTTCAAAACGCCATACTTCTCCATTAGGTCCTCTTCCATAACTAGGAGGATCCATAATAACACCATGGTATTTATGGCCTCTTCTTTTTTCTTTTTCTAAAAATTTAAGACAATCATCTTGAATAAAACGTATTTTATGATCGTCTAATTTGCATAGATGCATATTTTCTTTAGCCCATTCATTCATTCCCTTAGAAGCATCGACATGTACTACTTGTGAAGCCCCAGCTTTAGAAGCTGCCATAGTAGCGCACCCAGTATAAGCAAATAAATTTAAAATATTAAGATCATCTCTTTTAGAATCCTTAATTTTTTTAGCAACGTAATCCCAATTGCAAGCTTGTTCTGGAAATATGCCAGTATGTTTAAAATTGGTAGGTGCTACTTTAAAAGTTAAATCTTTATAATTGATAGTCCATGAGTCTTTTAATTTTCTTTTAAATTCCCAGTGCCCCCCACCAGTATTACTACGGTAATAAATTCCATCATACTGTTTCCATGCTATATTGTTACTTTTAGGCCAAATACTTTGAGGATCTGGTCTTCTTAAAATTACATCTTTAAAACGATCTACTTTTTCACCATCACCGCTACATATACATTCATAATCTTTCCAATCTTTGCTAATTTCGATCATAAAATCACCTCTTGTATCCTTATTATAGCATTTTTTTAATAATTATGTAAACTATATGTCTAATATACTATTATTTCTTTATCAAATATACTATAATGAGTATGGTGAAAATGATATGAACGATAGAGACTCTATTATTTTAAGTGTTCTAACAACTGAAGATTTAACTAAGTTAGAGAATAATTCTAATATAAAATATATCAATTTAAATTTATCGAACCCTAATAGAGATGTTATCGCTTATTTTATTGAAAAAGGGCAAGGTTATTTTTACTCAGATATAGTAATGGGGAAAAATGGATATATATATGCTGATTATGATACTTTTGCGCAAGGTGAAAGAAAACTTAGTAAAATTCTAGATGGTATTCCTAATGATTTAACTTCTTTAGAAAAAGCACGCTATTTGTATCTTAATCTTGGTAATTTGGTTGGCTTTGATATTAATACTATCTTAGAAAAAAACTTAGATTACGATTATTATTATGTGAATGAATTAAATAATATTTGGTTTGCTCTTAGTAATTCTAAATGTATAAATTCTTCCTTAACTAAGATATATTTATATCTTTGTGAAAGGTGCAACATATCTAATGAGATTATTCTTTTGAATAGCTATGATTATAAAGTAAATAGAATTACTCTTGATGATAAAGATAATTTTATTGCTGATCCAACAAAAGATTTGGCTAATATTGAGGCAAATTTTCAAACCAAACATTTTGGAGCATATAATATTGATAGAAAAATGGATCAAAAACTTGGCTATATTGCTAATGATTATAATGATATTAAATTAGATCTTATACTAAAAAAACTAGATTATAAAGATGAAGAATTATTAAAAAACATTTTAAATAAAAGTGGGGAAATACTTGATATAAGAAAGATAAAGCCAATCGAACTTGGAATGATTTATGATAATTTGTTTCAAAAGTATTTTTCAGGGAATAAATTTAATATTAATAATCTCTATCTTCATGATTTAGCAAAAAAGAAAGAGCATTTTCTTTTAATAAGTGATGGAAGGAAATATTATTCATACAATTATCGTAATAATGCTTTCTTAGAAATAAATAAAGAAGCTTTAAAAGAAGAACTTACTAGTGGTAGAGTTGGAATATACCAAAATGAGTATTTTCCTTCTAAAGGAAATATCTTGCAAAAATAGAACTTAAGAAGTTCTTTTTTCTTAAAAAATTACGGAAGTGATTAAATGAGAAATATTATAAAAATTAAAGATTTAAACTTAAAGTATGATAATAAAAAAATTTTTGATAAGCTAAATTTAGATATCAGAGAGGGAGAATTTATTGGCATATTAGGACTTAATGGTACAGGGAAAAGTTCCCTTATTAAAGTATTAGTAGGTCTTATTCCTTATGAGGGATATATTAATATAAATGGATATATTTTATCTAAAGAAAATTATCTTTCTATTAGACGATTTATTAGCGTTCTTTTTGATGATACAGAAGCTCATTTTATTGGGAAAAATGTTAAAGAGGATTTAGCATTTAATTTAGAAAATCTAGAATATTCGAAAGAAGAGATTAATAAAGAAATTAAAAAGATTTCTTCTTTGTTTGAATTAGATAATCTTTTAGATAAAACTTTATTAGAGTTAACTAACTCAGAAAGACAGAAAGTTGCAATCGCATCTTCAATAATTCATAAACCTAAAGTAGTTGTTTTAGATGAAGCTTTATATGAACTTAATTATAAAGATAAAAAGCTTGTTCTAGATATTCTTTTGAATCTTAATAAAAAAGAAAATACGACGATTATTTTAATTACTCATAATATAGAAGATGTTTTATTATCTAAAAGAATAATAGTTCTTAATGAAGAGAAAATATATTTAGACTTTCCTAAAGAAAAAATTTCTGAGTACGAAAAAGAATTAGAAAGGCTTGGTATAGAGCTTCCCTTTATTATTTCTTTATCTAAAGATCTTATCTTATATGATCTAATAGATAAAATATATTATAATCAAGAAGATTTGGTGAATAAGATATGGAACTAAAATTAAAAAATATTACTTATAGAAGAGAAAATCATACATATTTAGATAATATTTCTTATACTTTCGAGAAAGAAAAAATAAATTTAATAATTGGGCCATCTGGATCGGGAAAAAGTATTTTAACTAAAATAATTATGGGGCTTGAGAAAGATTATGATGGAAATATTCTTTTAGAAAATAAAAAGATAGACAATTTACTTGATATTCCGTTTAAAGTAGGATATGCTTTTCAGAAGAGTAGTTATTCATTTTTTAATGAGACTGTATATAAAGAGTTGGAATTTGGCTTAAATAAGTATAAATATAGGCTTTCTAAAAAAGATAAGCAAATAAAAGATTCTTTAAAAATAGTTGGTCTTAGTGAAGACTATCTTAAGTTAAATCCCTTTAAACTAAGTTATGGAGAGCAATCTCTATTAGCGTTAGCAATTATCTTATCTTTTAATCCTAAAATAATAATATTAGATGAACCTTTTATTGGGCTTGATAATAAGAATAAAAAGAATATTGGTAATATTTTAATAAAATTAGTCCGAAGATATCATAAGACTATCATATTTACTTCTTCCTTTGCTAATTATTCTTTAAAAATTGCTGATAACATCTTAGTATTAAATAATGGGAAGATCGTGGTAGAAGGAACTAAGAAAAAAGTACTAAAAAAAGGGAGTATCTTTAAAGAAAATAATATTGATATTCCGCCAATAATTGAATTTGTTGATTATGTAAGAAAAGAAAAACATATTTCTTTAGAATATACTTTGGATATTAAAGATTTAATTAAGGATATATATCGTCATGTATAGATATATATATATAAACGCAAATTCAGTTATTCATAAATTAAATCCTTGTTTGAAGTTAATTTTTCTTTTCTTAATAGCGCTTATTATTTTGTTTTCTCATAATATTATAGAAGTAGCGCTACTATCTATTTTTGCAATATTCTTAGCTTTAATTAGTAAAATTTCTTGGGAAGAGGTTATAAAAAGAATTTTTTCCCTTAAATACTTAATTTTATTTCTATTTTTTGCTAATTTATTTACGAAGATAAATATTATGAATAACCTAATTATGATTATGAAGATAATTTTAATATTGCTATATTCATATATATATACAGTAACCACTTCTCCTAGTGAGACTAGTTATGGGATAGAAAAAATTCTTTTACCATATAAAAAGATAATACCAGTTAATAAAATATCACTTACAATAAACTTATCTCTTAGATTTATTCCAATAGTTGCTGATGAGGCTAAAAGAATTTATGAGGCACAGAAAGTAAGAGGAGTTAACTATACAAAAGCTAATTTTTTTGATAAAATAAAGATAATTACTAATATGATTGTACCTTTACTAATTATATCTATGAATAAATCTGATCTACTCGCTGATAATATAGCTTTAAGATTATATGATTTAGATAGCAATAGGACTAGTTATCAGTTATATAAAATAAAAAAATCTGATATAATATCTATTATAATAGTAATATGCTTATTAATTATAAATTTAATATATTAAGGAGAAGTGCAATGAAAAGATTTTTAATAACGTTTTCTTATGATGGGACAAATTTTTCTGGTTATCAAAAACAACCTAATGAAAGAACTATTCAAGAAGAATTAGAAAAAAGCTTAACTAGATTAAATAATGATAAAGAGGTTACCGTTCATTCTTCTGGAAGAACAGATGCTAAAGTACATGCTTTAAATCAGAAAGCCCACTTTGATTTAGACATTGAGATAGAGCCACTTAATTTAAAGAAAGGGATTAATTCTTTACTTCCTAAAGATATCTATGTTAAGAAGGCAGAAGAGGTTTCGGATAATTTTCATGCTAGATATAACGCTAAAGGAAAAGAATATATATATCTTATAAATATGGGAGAGTATAATCCGTTAGAAAGAAATTATGTTTATCAGTATAATCATAGATTAGATGTTGCTGAGATGGAAAGGGCACTTAAATATTTAGAAGGAACTCATGATTTTAAGTCTTTTACTCCGTCTAATAATGATGAAGAAGATTATGTTAGAACTCTTTCACAAACTAGTATAATTAGAGATACTAGGGATATTAATAAAATAACGATATCTTTAGTTGGGACTGGTTTTATGCGTTATCAGGTACGTAATATTGTTGGTACTTTGGTTGAAATTGGTGAAGGAAAAAGAAAAAGCGAAGAGATGATTAACATTTTAAATAGTAGGGACAGAACCAAAGCGGGTAAGACTGCTAATCCAGAGGGACTATATTTAAGAAATGTTTTTTATTAAAGTTAAAGCAAATCTTTACTAATATGAAAAAATTGTTACCTTAATTTATCTAAAAATAATATTTACTTGATTGCATTTTTGTTCAAAATCATTTTGCTTATTTATCATATTTCCTTTTAAAAAATAATATTTTAAAAAAAGAATGATTTATAGTTGACAAATATTATCTTTTCTAGTAAAATCATAATCGGTACATTATTTTTCTTGGTTTATTGGTTGTGGGAAGACCTACAAATTAAAGAAGAAGCTTTATTAAATAAAATATAAGGAGAGTAAAAAATGACAACATTTATGCAAAAAAAAGAAGAAGTTAGTCGTAAATGGTATGTTATTGACGCTAAAGATTTACCACTTGGACGTGTAGCATCTAAAGCGGCAGTAATTTTACGTGGAAAACATAAGACTACTTATACTCCACATGTTGATTGTGGAGATTACGTTATTATAATTAATGCCAAAGAAGTAGCATTAACTGGTAACAAGTTAAATGACAAAATCTATTATGATCATAGTAGATATGTTGGAGGATTAAGAGAAAGAACTGCTAAGAAAATGCGTAATGAATATCCAACTGAAATGATTGAAAGAGCTGTTAAGGGAATGCTTCCAAATGGAAGATTAGGAAGAACCATGTATAAGAAGTTATTTGTGTATGCTGGAGCTGAACATCCTCATATAGCACAAAAACCTGAAGAACTTACAGTTGAAGTAGGGAGGAAATAATTATGGCACAAGATAGAAGATTTACTGGAACAGGACGTCGTAAGGCATCTGTTGCAAGAGTTACATTAACTCCAGGTAAAGGTAAAATTACAGTAAACGGAAAAGACGTAAATGAATATATGCCTTTTGATGTTCTTGTAATGGATTTAAAACAACCTTTAACAATAACCAATAATGAAGAAACATTTGATGTAAATGCTGAAGTATCTGGTGGCGGTTTTGCAGGTCAAACAGGCGCTATTAGACTTGGTATTGCAAGAGCATTATTAGAATATGATAAAGCTAACGAAGCATCAGAAGATTCATATCGTAAGGTGTTAAAGAAAGCTGGATTTATTACTAGAGATTCACGTATTAAAGAACGTAAGAAACCAGGATTAAAGAAAGCTCGTCGTGCTCCACAATTTAGTAAGAGATAATATTAGAAGCACTAGAAAAGAATATATTGTAATTTTAAAGACTATTAGAAAAGTAATTTTACTAATAGTCTTTTTGTTTTAATATTATTATAGCCCATTATATTTCTAATATATTTTTAAATTATATTTCTCTAATTTGCATATTGATTTTATTATTTCTAATTATAGTTATTATCAGTTTTATAAAAACAAAATAACGGATTTACAAAAAAATAACATAATCATAGAATTTTTAAATAATATTCTAATTATCTTTATATAAAAAACAAATTACAGAAAAGTGGCAATTATTTTTTAGATGAACATATAATAAAATGTATTTTAAAAAATGCAAACATCTGTTCCGTTCAAAATGGAAAAACATTAATTATTTAGCCAAAAAATGGTAAAAAAGGAAAGGGAATAAAAAAATAACAAATTTTTTTCAAAAAAA
>CAKPEZ010000012.1 GCA_934149465.1 uncultured Bacilli bacterium
GAAAAATTAGAGCAGAAAAGAAAAAAGATGATAGTCCAAAAAGTTTTCCATCAGTCGGAATTAACTGGTATCCAGGACATATGGCTAAAACAAAAAGAGAAATTAAAGAAAAGCTTGATTTAATAGATATTGTTTTAGAAGTAATAGATGCAAGAATACCGTATTCATCTAAAAATAAAGAAATAGATGAATTAGTAAAAAATAAGCCAAGAATATTGGTGATGACTAAGAAAGATATGTGTGACTTAAAGATAACTAATAAGTGGGCTGAGTATTATAAAGAAGAAGGATATGAAGTAGTGCTTCTTGATCTGATAAATGAAAATAAAGTAAAAGAAGTATTCGACAAAATTGATAAAATAACTACTCCAATAAAAGAAAAATGGAGCCTTAAAGGATTAAGAAATAGGAAAATTAGAACCTTAATTTTAGGAATTCCTAATGTAGGAAAATCAACTCTTATTAATAGATTAACTGGAAGAAAGGTCGCTAATGTTGGGAATAAGCCTGGAGTTACTAAAAATTTAGAATGGATTAGGGTAAATGAAAAACTAGAATTATTAGATACACCAGGTATTTTATGGCCAAGACTTGATGAACATGATGTTGCTTTTAATTTAGCTAGTATGACTGCTATTAAAGAAGAAGTGCTTCCTAAAGATGAAGTTGCTATCTATATTATAAATAAACTAAAAGAAAACTATCGTAATATCTTAAATGATAAATATAATATTACTAATGAAGCTGATATAGTAGAAATATTAGATCTAATTGCTAAAAAAATAGGAGCATATAAGCCAAATAATATTGATTATGATAGAGTATATCTTTCTATTATTAATGATATGAAGAATGGTCGCTTAGGAAAAGTAACTTTTGATAATTTTACAAAATAAAAAAGAAAAGAAAATATAATTACGAATAATATAAATAGAGAGTACCTTGATGAGACTAAATGAAATTCATAAGGAAAAAGATTAATATTATTTTAATTATATTTTTTGTACTTTTAATTATAGGAGTTATTACTTTAAAAACAATGCTTTTAAGAAGCAAAGAAATAGCATCTTCATTAGATGCTGAAGAAGTAGTACTTCCAATTAAAGAAGAAAAAATAAAAGATAAAGAAGTAAATAACGAACTAAAAAAATATGTTGATATTAAAGGGGCAATTTTAAATCCTGGTGTATATGAACTAGAAATTAATACTAGAGTAATTGATATTATAAATAAGGCAGGTGGCCTATTAGAAAATGCTAATACTAAAAATATTAACTTAGCATATTCCTTAAATGATCAAGATGTCATAATAATACCTACGTTTGAAGAAGTAGAAAAAGAAATTATCCCTTCCTTAGATAATGATGCAACTATTAAAAAAGAAAATAATATTAATAATAAGAATAATTCTAATCAAGAAGATAATTCTAATGAAGATATTATTCTTGATTTAAATACATGTACTTTAGAAGAACTAGCAAATGTACCAGGAATAGGAAATAAAGAAGCAGAAGAAATAATTAAATATAGGGATACTAATAATGGCTTTAAAAATGTAGAAGAACTAAAAGAGATAAATGGTATCGGAGATAAAACTTTTGAAAAGATTAAATCATATTTTAAGGTATCAAATTAAATATGTCATTTTATTTAGTATATTTATTTTGACTAGTGCATTACTAATTACTAAGTATTATCCTTTTAAAAGTAAATATAATATAGAAGATAAAACTATTGAAGGAATTATCTTAAATATGTATACTGATGGAGATAAGCTTAATTTGTTAGTTAATGCTAAAGAAAAAATTATAGTTAATTACTATTTTGAAAGTGAAAAGGAAAAAAGAGAGTATGAAAATACTTTAAATTTAGGAGATACTTTAGAAATGTCAGGAACTTTAAAAGTACCGCCATCTAATACAGTACCAAGCACATTTAATTATAAAAATTACTTATATAATCAGAAAATATACTATCTTTTAGATGTAGATAAACTTATCAAAATAAAAAATAATACTAGTGTAATTAATTATTTTAAAAATAAGATTAGAAACAAAATTAAAAGCTATAATGAGGAAGTCCAAGGATATCTTTATACATTTATCATTGGAGATAAAAGATATTTAGATAATGAAGTAAAAAAAGAATATCAAAATAATGGAGTATCACATTTATTTAGTATATCAGGAATGCATGTTTCTTTATTCACAGGATGCTTATTTATGGTATTAAAAAGACTTACTTATAACGTTAGACTAAGATATTATCTAGTTATCATATTTTTAATATTTTATATGCTTATTATAGATTATTCTCCATCAGTTCTTAGAACTTTCTTAATGTTTTCACTTTTTGGTTTTAATAAGATCTATCGACTTAATTACAAAAAAATAAATATTTTACTCTTGATATTTGATATTATGATTATATTAGATCCTTTTAATTTATATAATATGGCCTTTTGGCTTTCTTATTTAATAAGTTCATCTTTAGTATTGTTTAGTAAGAGAATAGAAAAATACCATAATTATTTTGTTAAATTATTAGCTGTTAGTAGCATTTCTTTTTTAATATCATTTCCTATTGTAATTTATAACTCTTATCAAATAAATATTCTTAGTATTTTTTATAACTTAGTTTTAGTTCCTTATGTTAGCATAATCTTATTTCCACTAGCATTACTTACATTTGTTTTCCCAATATTACAGGGAATTTTATCGTTTCTAATTCAAATATTAGAATCTATATCTTCTTACTTTTCTAGTTTAAATACAACCATTATACTTGCTAAAATTCCTTTTTACGTAATATTTATTTATTACATAATCATTATTTTAGTTTTATATAACAAGAAATATATAATTTTTTTTCTTTTAACAATCATATTACATAAAAATATTTCCTCTTTTGATTCTTCATTATTAATTTCTTTTATTGACGTTGGACAAGGAGATAGTGAATTAATCAAAATGCCTTATAATAAAGGAAATATTTTAATAGATACAGGAGGAAGAATAACATATTCTAAAGAGAAATGGCAAGAAAGAAAAAGTAATTATAGCATTTCTCTTAGT
This sequence comes from uncultured Bacilli bacterium, assembly GCA_934149465.1. GTDB lineage: Bacteria > Bacillota_I > Bacilli_A > RF39 > UBA660 > CAKPEZ01. The sequence goes on from CAKPEZ010000012.1 coordinate 3,075, forward strand.
ACTATAATTCCATATTTAAAATCATTAGGAATAAATAAACTTTCTTATTTAGTATTAACTCATGGTGATTACGACCATATGGGAGAAGCAATTAACTTAGTTAATAATTTTAAAGTAAAAAAAGTCATATTTAACTGTGGTGAGTTTAACGATTTGGAAAAAGAATTAATTAAAGTATTAGACAAAAAGAAAATTAAATATTATTCATGTATTAAAGAATTAAATATAGATAATAACAAGTTCCATTTCTTACAAACTAAATATTATGATAATGAAAATGATAATAGTAATGTTATTTATACTAAACTTGATGGTTATAAGTTTTTATTAATGGGGGATGCCGGAATAGAAAAGGAAAAAGAAATAATGAATAAATATAATTTACCAGATATAGATGTATTAAAAGTTGGACATCATGGATCTAAAACAAGTAGTAGTAAAGAATTTATAAATGTGATTACTCCTAAATATTCTATTATTAGTGTTGGTAAGAATAATAGATATGGTCATCCAAATAGTGAAGTATTAAATAATTTAGCAAACACAAAAATATATAGAACGGATAAAGATGGAAGTATTATGTTTAAAATTAAAAATAATAAATTGAAAATAGAAACATGTAGTCCGTAGAAAGGAAAATGATAAAATGAACGAAATAAAAGAATATACTGAAAAAGTATTTGAAGATATTAAACATATTGATGAACAAGATAATGAATATTGGTTGGCAAGAGAATTACAAAATATTCTAGGATATAATCAATGGAGAAGTATAAATGATTTAATTGAAAGAGCTAAAATTGCTTGTAAAAAAGGCAAAAATAATGTAGATAACCATTTTGCGTTGTACCGCAAAATGGTTGATATAGGATCTCAAACAACAAGAAAAGTTATAGATTATAAATTGTCTAGATATGCTTGCTATTTAATAGTAATGAATGGTAATCCTAAGAAAAAAATAATAGCACTTGCTCAAACATATTTTGCTATTCAAACAAGAAAACAAGAGCTTTCTGAAAAAGAATATAACGAATTTACTGAGGATGAGAAAAGGCTATACAGGAGAAATCAAGCAAAAAAAGGAAATAATAATTTGAATCAAACAGCAGTTAATAGTGGAGTAAAAGATTTAGCTAGATTTCATAATGCAGGATATAAAGGATTATATAATGGTGAAACAGCAGATGATATTTTTAAAAGAAAGAAACTAAGATATAGAGAAGATATATTAGATAACATGGGTAGTGAAGAACTTGCAGATAATATATTTCGAATAGCTCAAACAGATGCTAAATTAAAAAGAGATAATGTAGATAATGAATATACTGCAAATTCTGTACACTTCGAAATAGGTAGAGAAGTAAGAAGTAGTATTGAAAGGTTAGGAGGTACTATGCCGGAAAACTTACCTACACCAGATAAAAGCTTAAAAGAATTAGAAAAAAACAAAAATCTAAAAAATAGATAAAATCGTGAGTTATAAAGAATCTAAAAATTATTATGGTGAAGAAATATGCAACCTATTAAAAAATATATAATTTTTGTAAGCAAAATGGAATATATCAACATACTACCGGTTTAGATCCTGCAATAAAATAAATTCTAAATATTCAGTTATCAGTGTTGGAAAGAAAAATCGTTATGGACATCCGAATAAAGAAATTTTAGATACTCTAGAGAATTCAAAAATATATAGAATGGATAAAGATGGAAGTATTATGTTTAAAATTAAAAATAATAAATTGAAAATAAAAACATGTAGTTCATAAAAAGGAGTCACTATGAATTACTATAAATTTAAAACGTATAAAGAAACTTAAAAAAGAATTCTATAGAAGGATATAAAATAAAAACGAAAAATAGTTATAACTTTTTTATAGTTAATGCATAATATATAGTGAAGCCGTAAGTATTTTATTACTTACGTTTAAATAAATAAAGAGCCTTTAAATAAAACAAGGTTCTTTTTTTTGTTACTAAAGATAAATTATCATGATATAATTAAGAAAAAAGGAGTAAGATAGATATGTCTAACTTTTATTTAATTTATGGAATAGATAATGGATTAATAAAAAATAAAGAAAAGGAAATATTAAAAAAAATAAATATTTCTTTAATAAATAAATACGACCTAGAGGTAAGTCCTGTTGATGTTATTTTAGAAGATGCTCTAACTATGAATCTTTTTGCCGACAAAAAAGTTATTATCATAGAAAATGCTTATATATTTGGAAGTAGTAGTGATCAAAAAATAAGTGATAGATTTCTTGAATATTTTAATACATTTAACAGTAGTACTTATATTATTTTTGAGTTAAATGTAGATAAGGTTGACAGTAGAAAGAAAATTACTAAAAAAATATCAGAAATAGGAAAAGTATTTGAAGTAAAAAAGTTAGAAACTAATGATTTATTTCAAATAATAGAAAAAAGATTTAAAGATAATAATTATACTATTAGTACTGAACTTATTAATTATTTAGTTAGTTTACTTAATGATAATTATGAAAATATCAACAATGAATTAGATAAAATATTTTTATTAGGTAAAGAAGATAAAAATATAACTAAAGAAGATTTAGATGGTTTAATAATTCCTTCTTTAGATGATGATATATTTTCTTTAATAGATGCAATTACTAATAAAGATAAAAATAAAAGCATTAAGCTTTATCAAGAGTTTATTAATAGAAATGAAGATATGATAAAGATAATTTATTTACTTGCCTCTAAATATAGACTTATGCTCCAAGTTAGATTACTTAGTGATAGGGGATATTTAGAAAGTGATATAGCAAAAACAATGCAAATTCATCCATATAGGGCTAAAATGGTACTAAGAGAAGCCTATAAGTATGAACTTGGTAATTTAATAAAAATATTAAAAGAATTAGATTATTTAGATAGAGACATTAAACTTGGAAATGTTGATAAGAATTTAGCATTAGAAGTTTTCTTACTAAAGATATAAAAAAATCAGAACAGTGAAGTTCTGATTTTTACTATATACATTCAATAAATGTATCATCTAAGCATCTAATAGAGCATATGCAATCGATAGTTATAGTGAATATAGAATTAGTAGCAGCATAAGGATATACTGATTCTGTATCTGGGTTAGTTTCAAGTACTCTAAAAGTAGCGCATCCACCTTCTATCTTTTCTATTCTAAATACATTAGATGTAGTAGTAGAAGTTGGCACTTTAGTAGTAGGCATACTTAAAGGAACGCCATTAGATCCTTTTAGGTACAAAATAATTGGTCTTGTGTTAAAAAAACAAGTTGAACTTTGACCTAAAAATCCACGATCACAGCTTTCAAGACAAGTATCACTTGGACATACACTTTGCTGTAAAATATAAATAACTTTTAGTATTTCAGCGATGCAATTTTCATTATTTCTATCATTATTATTACACATTATAATCCACCCCTTTGTTTATTTTCATTATAACATATGTATTTATCTAAAAAAAAACACTACTAATACCTAAATTTAAAAATAAAAGGAAAAAATAATTGAATAATATTTCTATTTATGGTATCATTATTAGGTAAGATAGGTGATAAGGATGAAATTAAAAAAGATAAGTAAAAAGACTTATTTAATTATGCTTTCAGTAATATTAGTGCTAGTTACAATGATTGGAACATCTTTTGGATTCTTTATGAAAGTTGATGAAAAAGATGTTAACTATCAAACAGGAATATTATCAATTGAACTAGTTACATCTGGAGATGATCTTGGTCAGACAATTAATTTATATAATACAGTACCAATGACTGATGAAGAAGGAAAGGCTTTAAGTCCTTATAAATTTAAAGTTACTAATACTGGAACACTTAATTATAAATTTGATTTAAAGCTTGTTTTAGATCAAACAGTAATGAATGAAGATGGATGTACTAATAATACGCTTGATTATTCAAATGTAAAAATTATGGTAAATAATAATGAACCAGTGCTTCTTAGTAGTTTAACAGATTCTATTATATTAGCAAATACAACCTTAGCACCTAAGGAATCAATTACTTTAGAAGTTAGAATATGGTTAGATGAGAATACAACTAACCAAGCAATTGGAAAGCATTTCCACGCTAAACTTGCAACTGATGGATATGCTGTATATACCGAAGAAGCAAAAGAAGCTAATTTAGCAACCTTAATAACAAATAAATACAATGATAATAAAGATGCTACTCCAGTAGTTAATAATAGTATTAATTATTACTACGCATCAAGTGAATCTTTAATGCAAGATAAAGCAGGTAATATTAGATATTATGGAGCAAATCCCAATAACTATATATACTTTAACTGTGATGATTATTCTAATCAAACAGCAGATACTTGTGAAGTATGGCGTATTATTGGAGTATTTGATGGAAAAGTAAAGATAATACGTAATACTTCTATTGGAACATATTCTTGGGATACATCAGCAAGAACAGAAAACTCTGGAAATGGATATAATCAGTGGGGAGAAAACGGTGATTATAAAGGAGCTGACTTAATGAAACTTCTAAATCCAGGATATTCTGATAATACTGGTTTAATCAGTAGGCCTGGAGGCGGTGGTGGAAGTGGTAGTGGAAGCGGTAGTGGAGGTAGTACTGGAGGAAGCTCTTCTGGTAGTTCAACTCAACCTATTTTAGTAAATAATAGTTTATATTATAATGCTGGATCAGGAACTTGTTATAGTGGAGCACGTAATGAGCCAGCAAGTTGTGATTTTACTAAGACAGGTTTAAAAAATGATCAAACAAGAAATTTAATTTCAGAAACATTATATTATCTAGGAGGACATGATAGTAGTTCAGTATATTCAGATCAAATGTACGAATACGAAAGAGGTACAACAACAGGAACTAGTCCTTATGCTTATCCTACTTGGAAAGGATATGTAGCACTTCTATATGCAAGTGATTATGGATATGCAGCTGATTTTAACACTTGTGATACGAAATTATCCGGTGAAGGTGGTTCTGTAAATACCCGTTGTAATGGTGTTAATTGGATAAGAACTTTAACTTCTGATATAACAGCATTTTTAACACCTGTTTCTTATGGCTCTATTTCTGTATTCGGAACAGGCAGTTATGATGTAAATCAACTACAAACATATGATGTATCTACTAGGCATAATATTTTTCCTGTTCTTCATTTAGACACTAAAATAGATATAGATAAAGCAACTACTGGTACTAGTGATAATCCATATAAATTAATAGTAAAATAGTTTAAAGGAAGTGAATATATGTATAATTTTAGTTATGATGATAAGTTTAACTTGTTAATAATGTCATTATTTGTACTTATTTGTATTCTATCTTTTGTTTATATAATAATATATTTTATTGGATTATATAAATTTTACCGCAAATGTGGAAGAGCTGGATGGGAATGCTTTGTACCAATATATAATAACTGGGTACTTTTTGAAATAGCAGGAGAAGAAGGATGGTATAGTTTACTTCCTTTAGTTAACGTAGTATATTTTTATATTTCATTATATAAAATATTTATAAAGTTTGGCAAAAGCTCTGGATATGCTTTAGTAGCAATTATTTTTGATGGAATCTTTATTCCTTTGATTGGCTTTAATGATGATGTATTTCAAGATGATATAGAAACTTCTAATTTTAATTATCAAAAAGATGTTAAAAAAGAATATCGTTATTGTCCTCATTGTGGAATTAACCAATATACTAAGTATTGTACTAAATGTGGTTATAAATTTGAATAAACTTGAAAAAAGTTTATTTTTTTATGAAAGAAATTAATAGTTCTTAACTAATAATATATTGTAGGCCTTGATGAAATAGATGAAAAGTGATTTAAGAAAAATAGATCGAATGGATATGCCTAGAGAAAGGCTTCTTACTTATGGAAAAGAGAATTTATCTAATGATGAGTTAATTGCAATTATCTTAAGAACTGGTGATAAAAAGAGAAATGTTAAAGAACTTGCTTTATATTTGCTTAGTTATATTGGAGGTATAGAAAAGCTTAAAGATTTAAATTATTCTAATCTTTTAAAAATAGATGGAATAGGTGAGACTAAAGCTACTCTTATACTTGCAGTAGTTGAACTTAGTAAGAGGCTTAATAATAGTACTTTTTTAGATAATAAGATGATTTTAAATAAGCCTAATGTAATTGTAAATTATTTCTACGATCTTTTCGAGGATAAAGATCAAGAAGAATTTTATGTTGTTTACTTAGATATTAGAAAAAGATATATTGATAAGTATTTGTTATTTAGAGGTACTTATAATTCTTCTTTAGTGCATCCTAGAGAAATATTTAAAAATGCTTATCTTTTATCTGCTGATAGCATTATTTGTATTCATAATCATCCAAGTGGAGAAGTAGAACCATCCAAACAAGATATTTTAATTACTAAGAAAATACAAGAAATTAGTATTATTCATAGCATTAAATTAGTTGATCATCTTATTATTGGAAAGCATAAATATTTTAGCTTTTTTGAAAATAATATGCTTAAAACTTTATAAAATAGGAAAACTGTATTATAATAAAAATAGATGCTAATATGAAAGGATGAATATAATATATGTATTCAAGAAAAAAGAAATTTAAACATTGGTGGGTTATAATTACAATTCTAATTATTGGAATAATAGTTATTTTTTCATATACTCTAGGAGAAGATCGTCAAAGTAATGCGATCGAAGGTACTGTAAAAGATGGAGTTAGTATTGTTGAGAGAATTTTTGTTTATCCTTTTAAAAATATTGGGAATTTCTTTAAAAACATTGGTGAATTAAATAATGCTCGTAAAGAGAATGCTGAATTAAAAAAGAAATTAGATGGTATAAAAATGTTAGAGGCAGAAAATCTTGAGTTAAAATCACAAATAGAATCCTTAAAAAAAGAGTTAAGTATTGATCAAGTATTAAGTGAATATAGTTATATTAATGCAAGCGTTTTAAGTAGAAACGTTGGATATTGGTATAATACTATTACAATAGACAAAGGGAAAAAGAGTAAAATAGGAGTAGGAGATGCAGTTATAAATAATAGTGGTCTAATTGGAAAAGTTATTAGCGTAACTAATTTAACTGCTACAGTAAAATTAATAACTAGTAGTGATCTAAATACTAAGATATCTGTTGCAGTAAATCATGATGGACATGATTTATATGGACTTATTGTTGGCTATAATAAAGATAATAAAGCTTTAAGAATTGAAGGAATCAGTAATAGTGATGTTGTAAAAGAAGGAGATTATGTTTATACTAGTGGACTTAGCGGAACTTTTCCATCTGGAGTATTAGTAGGAAACGTTTATAGCGTTGTTGCTGATGAATATGGTTTATCCAAAATTATTGAAGTAACTCCAAGTGCAGATTTTGATGATTTAAATTATGTTAGCGTTCTAAAGAGAAAAGGAGATAGCAAATGATAATAGCGCTTATTGTACTAATACTATCATTTTTATTAGATGGAATTATTTCTAATTTTCTTTTTATTTCTAGTACTAACTTTATGCTATTTGGAACAATTTATATTTTAGTTTCTTTAGTTATACTTTGTCCATATTTTTATAATGCAAAGAAATTCTTTATATTTACTAGTATTTTTGGCCTTCTTTTTGATATTGCTTATACTAATACTTTCGTTTTAAATTTAGTAGTGTTCATTTTACTTGGAATTGTTATTAGGTTTTTTCATTCATTTTTGGCAAACTCGTTATTTAGTAATATATTTATTTCTTTAATCACGATTATGCTTTATTATCTTTTTACTTTCTTTTTCCTATTTATTAGTAATTATAATGGGGGATTATTATTTAGTCTTGGAAAGATTTTATATAGTAATATTTTTATGACTATTATTTATAGCGTTTTTCTTTATTATGCTGTAAAATTTATGCTAAAGAAACTAAGAATGAAGCAATTTAAATAAAGTCTATGCGATCGCTTATAAAGAAAAGTTTAGAATGATAAGATTCTGGGAAAAGAGATTTTACTTTAGTTATATCTCTTTTTTCATTTATATGATAAAAGAATACTTCCTTTTTAGTTTTTATTATTTTATCAGCAATCTTTTGGTTCATAAGCTCAACTAGAATAAAGTTATAAAACTTATTATAATTAATATTTTTTCTAAGATAAATTAAATATCCTAGTTTTATACGATTATTTAATTTATTTAAGTAATTGATGATCTTTTTATTAAATGACATAACGTAAATATTTTTACTTTCTGGATAATTCATTAATAATTCATTTAAGTAATAAGCAAATTTCTTTTCATTGTAGTAGCACTTTAATTCAATAAGAAGAATTTTATTTGTTGTTATATCTAGAATTTGCTTTAGGGTAGGAATACTTTGAGGGAATGACTTAGTTCCATAATTGTACTGATTTAATTCGTTTAAAGTTAATTTTTCAACTAGGCCAGTACCGTTACTAGTTCTATTTATGTTGTGATCATGTATAACAACTATTTTATTATCTTTAGTAAGATGAACATCAAATTCTGCTCCTTTAGAATACTTATGATTTAAAGCTTTGCTAATACTAAGATAAGTATTTTCTTTTATTGACTTAGAAGTAAGGCCTCTATGAATTATTAGATTTGTCATATAACTTTCACCAATATAATAATATTATAAAGTTATAAATTTATGAGGTTAAACATATAAATTATTAGGTGAAATTATGGATATAGAGCAAAGTAAATTTCTTTCTTCTCAAAGATCTTCTAATCCTAATCAGAAGATGAAGTATCTTTATAAGATTTTATTTAAAATGCTTATTACTGTGATATTATTTATAATAACATTGATCGTTTGTAAAAGTAGTGATAGTTATAAAACCTATATTTATAAAAAATTATATAATAATGCATTTTCGTTTACCGAAATTAATAACTTATATAATAAATATTTAGGAGGAATAATTCCTTTAGAAAAGATTATTAAAACTACTGAACCAGTTTTTAATGAAAAGCTAAAATACAAAGATGAAACTAAATATTATGATGGAGTATCTTTAACTACTGATAAAAATTATTTAGTGCCTATTTTAGAAAGTGGGATTGTTGTATTTTCTGGAGTTAAAGAAAACTATGGGAATACAGTTATTATTCAGGGGATGGATGGAGTAGATATTTGGTATGGTAATCTTTCTAATACGAGTGTTAAAATATATGATTATGTAGAAGGTGGAAATCCTTTAGGAGAAGTAATAGGAGATAAGCTTTATTTAGTATTCGGAAAAGATAATAAGTATTATAAATATGAAGACTATTTATCCAAATATTAAGTTTACTTCTTCATATTTATTGGTTGCGCTTGGCTTTGTATTAGCAGGTTATTTTAGGGATTTAATCTTTTTTACTTCTCTTATACTAGTACATGAATTTGGACATTATTTAATAGGAATGTCTTTAGGAAATAGAAGTGCTAAAATATATATATATCCATTTGGAGGGCTTACTAAATTTGATAGTTTTATTAATCAAAAGATTTATCATTCGTTTTTAATTAGCGTTGCTGGTATAATATTTCAAATGACGTTTTATTACTTTCTTTTTCTTTTATTTAAAGAAGGAATAATCTTTTCTAATAGCGATTTTTCTTTAATAAAAAAGTATCATTATTCAATGTTAATGTTTAACATATTACCAATTATTCCTTTAGACGGATCAAAAATATTAGAATGTCTTCTTAACAAATATTTTCCATATAAAATATCTATGTATTTATTAATTTGCGTTTCTCTAATAAGTCTTTTATTATTTGAGACAATAAGTTTGCCTTTTTTTGATTATAATTATCTTATTATCGGAATAATTCTGTTTAGTGATATATATAAATTTAAGAAAAATATAAAATATAATTATTCTAAATTTTTATTAGAAAGATATCTATATCACTTTAAATTTAGAAAGCTCAAAAAAATAGATAAAGTAAGCATGATGTATCAAGAAAGAAGGCATCTTATTTATAATAATAAAAAATATGTAACAGAAAGGGAAATCTTGCAAAAAATGTTTGACTTATGATAACTTATATGATATTATTTTATATGTTTGAAGGACTCTTAGTTGTTTTACAACCGCACAAAAAAGGTTATAAGTATTAAATTTAATCACCTTCATGGCGAGTCTTTTAATAAGTTTAAGAGGAGGTAATAAAATGAAAGCAGTATTAGAAACTGGTGGTAAACAATATTATGTTACTGAAGGAGACGTTATCTATGTAGAAAAGATAGATGTTCCTGAAGGAAAAAAGATTGTTTTTGATAAGGTATTATTAGTTGATGGAACTGTTGGTAATCCTTATGTAAAGGGTGCTAGTGTTGAAGGCGTAGTAGTAAAACACGGTAAAGAAAAGAAGATCGTAGTATTTAAATACAAACCTAAGAAAAGTTCAAAAACTAAACAAGGACATCGTCAACCTTATACTAAGATTGAAATCAAGAAGATTTCTAAATAGGGTTTATTATGATAAAGATAGATGTTTTTAATAAAGATCATATTATTAATAAAGTAATAATTAAAGGGCATGCTCTTTATGATGATTATGGAAAAGATATTGTTTGTGCTTCAGTAAGTAGCATTTATATTTGTACTGTTAATGCGATTTTAAGATTTGGCAAGGATAATATAAATATTTTAGATGAAAATGATGAACATATCATAAATGTTTTAAATAATTCTAAAGATACACAGATATTACTTACTAATATGATTGATTTATTAAAGCACTTAGAAAATGATTATCCAAAAAATATTGAAGTAGTAAGGAGGAAATAAAGATGGAATTTTTGAAGTTAAATATACAATTATTCGCCCATAAAAAAGGTCAAAGTTCAACAAGCAATGGTCGTGATTCTGAATCTAAAAGATTAGGTGCTAAAGCTGCTGATGGAGAATATATTACTGCTGGTAGTATTATTTATCGTCAACGTGGTACTAAAATTCATCCTGGTAAAAATGTAATGCGTGGTAAGGATGATACTTTATTCACAACTATTTCTGGTTATGTAAAATTTGAAAAATTAGGTAGAGATAAAAAACAGGCAAGTGTATATCCTACTAAATAAAAAAAGTTTAATCTAAGGGGTGCCATATTTGGTATCCCTTGGAAAAACAAAAAATGTATTGCCAAAATATAAAAAATATGTTATTATTAATAAGTAATGGACCCTTAGCTCAGTTGGTTAGAGCATCCGGCTCATAACCGGGCGGTCGCAAGTTCGAGTCTTGCAGGGTCCACCATTAAAAAGTGCAGGTGTGGCGAAATTGGCAGACGCACTAGACTTAGGATCTAGCGCCTTACGGCATGGGGGTTCAAGTCCCTTCACCTGCACCATCTATAAGAGTTTAATCGAATCTTTTTAAGGTTCGTTTTTTTCTAGGATTATAATTTTTATTATCTTGGTAATTATGTATTACCATTTTACTACGAATGTTTATAAAAGTATTAAAAATTTAAATTCATTTAATTTTAAAAAAAGAGAAATCTTTTATTGCAAGTTTATTTATATTAATAAGTGTAGTTATCTTTTTGATTATTATTATCATAGATGAAGAGATTGAAGTAGAAATAACGTTCAATTAGAAATCTCCTATATTTTTTTCTTATTTTATAAATAAAATTGTAAAAACTACTTGTTATTTCAGATGATATGATAGTATAATATATATGTATTGCCCAGTGGCCAAGCGGTAAGGCAACGGACTCTGACTCCGTCATTGCATAGGTTCGAATCCTATCTGGGCAGCCAATTTTTTTGAAATGAGTGATAATATGACTAATAAAGAATATGCTGATATTTTGCTTCCTAATGTGAAACATGATGCCAGTTACTATGAGAAATTATATAAGCCTAGAGACTTAAAAGAAAGTGCAGTAGTAACTAGATTTGCTCCAAGTCCAACAGGATTTGTTCATATGGGATCACTACTTACATCTTTTATATCAGAAAAAGCTGCGAGAGATACTGATGGTATTTTTTATTTGAGAATTGAAGATACTGATCAAAAAAGAGAAGTAGAAAATGGAATAGCAGGAATAGTAGAAGATTTAAAAAATTTTGATATTACATTTGATGAAGGACCTATTGATGAAGAAAAGTATTTATATGGTCCTTATATTCAGTCAAAGAGAAAAGATATATACCAAGCATTTGCTAAAAAGTTAATTGAAGAAGGAAATGCGTATCCTTGTTTTTGTAGTGAAGAAGAACTAAATGATATTAGAAAGATGGAAGAAAATACTAAGCAGAGAATTGGTTATTATGGAATATATGCTAAGTGCCGTGAATTAACTATGGAAGAAGTAATAAGAAGAGTTAAGAATAAAGAGCCTTATATAATTAGATTAAAATCTAAGGGCAACTTTAATAATAAAATTCATGTTAAAGACTTAGTAAAAGGGGATATTGAATTTCCTGAAAATGATATAGATGTTATTATTATAAAAAGTGATGGACTTCCTACTTATCATTTTGCTCATGCTGTTGATGATCATTTAATGGGAACAACTCATGTAATTAGAGGTGATGAATGGGTTAGTAGCGTTCCTGTTCATATAGACTTATTTAAGACTTTAGGATTTAAGGCTCCTAAGTATGCTCATTTATCTCCATTAATGAAAGAAGAAGATGGGAAAAAGAGAAAATTATCTAAAAGAAAAGATCCAGAAGCAGCTGTTAGTTATTACTTTTCTAAAGGAATACCAGTTCCAGCAGTTAAGTTATATTTAATGACAATAGCAAATACTAATTTTGAAGATTGGTATAATTGCAATAAAGATAAGACTTTGGATGATTTTAAATTTTCTTTTAATAAAATTAGTAAGAGTGGATCTTTGTTTGATATGGATAAGCTATTAAATATTTCTAAGAATTATATAAGTACTTTAAAAGCAGAAGAAGTGTATGAAGAAGCTTTGAAGTATGCTGATAATTTTGATTTAGATTTAGCTAAATTACTTAGAGAAAATAAAGAATATACTATTAGTATTTTGAGTATTGAAAGATATCAGAAAAAGCCTAGAAAAGATTTTGCTATGTATAGTGATATAAAGAATTCTATTTCCTATATGTATTCTTCTTTGTTTGATAAGAATTCATATGAGCATTTACTTAGTGATCAAGAGTTAAATATATTAGAAGATTATTTTAATAATTTTTATAGTAGTGATTTTTCTAAAGAAGAGTGGTATAATAATATTAAATCTTTGGCGGAAAAGTATGGATATGCTAAAGAAGTTAAAGAATTTAAAGAAAATCCTAGTAGTTATAAAGGACATGTTGGAGATATTTGTGAGTTAGTAAGATATGCAGTTACTGGTAGAACGATGACTCCTGATTTGTATGAGATTTTAAAATTACTTGGAACACCAGAAATAATAAGGAGAATTAATCTTTTGAAAGAGAACTAGAATAATCTAGTTCTTAGTATGACCCGTTGGTGAAATGGTTAACACGCTGCCCTCTCAAGGCAGTATTTATGGGTTCGAACCCCATACGGGCCACCATATGTAATTATTAGATAGTACCTTTGTTACTATCTTTTTTATTTTAGGAGGTAAAGATATGCGTTTGTTATTAGCAAGTACTTCAAAATTTAAGAGTGATATTTTTAATAAAGTTCATCTTAAACATACTAATATTAAAACTTCTTATGTTGAAGAAGAAAAGCGTAATGAGAATGTTTATGAATATGTAATGGATCTTGCTTTAGGAAAAGCTAAAAATACTATTAAATTAGATGATTCTATAGTAATTGGATTAGATACTGTTGTTTATATTGATAATGAAATAATAGAAAAGCCTAAGAATAAAGAAGAGGTACGTTTTAACTTAAGAAGAGCAAGTGGAAAAGAGATTTCAGTAATAACAGGAATATGCTTAATAAATAATCAAAATGGCGAAATAATAAGAGATTATCAAGAAACTAAAATTAGTTTTAATGAAATAGTAGAAGATGATATTGAGTATTATCTTGCTAATGAACCAGATCTTATGTATGTATCTGGATTTGTTATTGAAACAATTATATCTAATTTTATAAATAAAATAGATGGCAGTTTTTATAATATATTAGGAGCACCAGTAGAAAAGATATATTTTTATTTAAAGAAGTGGGGAATTCATCTAAAAGATCTAATATAAGCATCTAAATTTGACAATTTCAAATAAAAGTGCTAGAATTATAATGTATTAAGGGGGAAATAAAATGCAAACAATGAAAATAGAAGGGAAAAAATCTTTAATAGCTCAAAAGAGAGAAAAAGAAATTAGTGAGTTATTAAAGGCTTATTCTACAATAGTTAAATTAGAATATTTAACAAAATCAAATAGTAACTTAAAAAGAAGATAGTAAAATATAATATCTTTTTTTATTTTTTTAGAAAAAAAGATATTAAAAATACAAAAATATGTTATAATTATTATGTACTTGCTTGCGTGGCGGAATTGGTAGACGCACAGCACTCAAAATGCTGCGGTTTTGCGACCATGAGGGTTCGATTCCCTCCGCAAGCACCAGATTGATAGGAAACTCGGACAATCCCTGAGTTTAAGTAATAGATTACTAACTAGAAATGATATGAACCTCGTTTCCATGTCCAAGAAACGGGGTTCAGTTCAAAAATAGTTAGTTTTTTTCTGTTTAAAACGAAAGGATGAGTGATGATTATGTTTGAGATAGAAACTAAAGATTTGAAA
>CAKPEZ010000013.1 GCA_934149465.1 uncultured Bacilli bacterium
TACCATTTAATATTAATTAATGTCAATAAAATTTGTGAGTTTTAATCACAAAATTATTGTTGAATAATCTGTTTTGTAGTAAAATGGTATTAGGAAGTTATGAAGAGGTGTAATTTAATGAATAGAAAAGAAAAATTAAAATCATTAATAGAAAAAGGAAAAGAATTGCTTGATAATCATAGTGGAAAAGATAATCCAAAATTTAGTGCTTGGAATACTTCAATTATTAGATTTATGGAAAGAGAATTTGGTTCTGATAATACTGATACTAAAAGACTAAAAAATAGATACTATTATCCGAGTGTTTTATCAATTGGTTCTGATAACAGTGAAATTATTTATAGAAAATATAAAAGTGATTTGGAAAAAACATTATCTGAATTAGAGTCAATTTATGAGGAATATGAAGATATTATTTTAGATAAAGGAATGGTGAAAAGTAATGATAATTACAATATGAATGTTCCAAATATTACTTTAAATGTAGATAATAGTAATTATAATTCAAATGTTAATAATATTAATATTACATTTGAAAGTATTATAGAAAGTATAAATAAAGATAATAATATATCAGAAGAAAATAAAGAAGATATTATCGATTCTGTAAATGAAGTTAAGGAAATTTGCAACGATAAAGAATTATCAAAAAAAGATAAGTGGAAAAAAATTAAAATAATATTAAGTTTCTTATTAGATAAAGGTGTCGATTTTGTAATTGCGTATTTACCTCAAATAATTTTATTAATTGGAAAAATTTAAGATATGTAATTGATAAAAGTATCTTGAAGAATTCGTTGATTAATTTTAAAAATAAAAAAAAACAACAAAATATTAACAGCAAACTAGAAGAAATAATATGTAAAATTACAAAATTCAAAAAGAGGTGTGATTGAATGAACGAAAAAACTTTAGCTAGTGTAGTAAAAGAAGCTAGAGAGAAAATTAATATATCCCAAAGAGAATTATCAAGAATAACTGGTATAGATAATAATACGATTGCTAAAATTGAAAAAGGCGAAAGAAAGAAGCCTAATGTATTATCTTTAAAAAAGTTAAGTTCAGTATTAAATCTTTCTTTAGAGATGCTAATGGAGTTATGCGCGTATAGTAAGGAAGAAATAGATTCAACGGTGAATAATTCTTATAGCAGTATGGTTATTAAACCTGAAAATGCTCCAATTCTTGTACTTGATGATGTAGTTAATCAAATGCAAGATGAACTATATATGAAAATGGTTATTAAAGAATTATTAGATAACTGTGATTTAGAAGAGTTAAATTTTATTTCCAAATTTAATAAAAAGGACAAAAATAGAGTTATCAAAGTAATGAAAAATTATGTTAAAGGTAATGAAAAAGAAATAAAAAAACAAAAACAATCTCTTGATGATTTAAAAAAATTACTTGCTGAAGAAGAATGATTTTTTAGTTAGTAATGACAATATGACAAGAAATAGAGATATATGGGTATGGTGTAATAAAGACGTCATTGCTGTCATTGGGAATATAATGTTTGTCTAGCAAGCAATTAATTTGTACTCCCATACGAAATTCGTATGTAGGAATGCCCAAGCACTAAATTGTAATTAATAAGTGAGGTACGAAATGAAAAAATACAAAACTATAGATTTATTTTCAGGTTTAGGTGGAATAAGAAGAGGATATGAATTAACTGGTAGATTTAGTAATGTTTTATCAGCAGATATTGATAAATATGCATGTCAAGTATATAGGCATTTATATAATGAAGATTCTTATAACGATGTTACAAGTGAAGAATTTAAAAATAAAGTAGAAAATACCGAATATGATGTTTTATTAGGTGGTTTTCCTTGTCAAGCGTTTTCAATTGCTGGACTTCAAAAAGGGTTTGCAGATGAAACAAGAGGAACATTATTTTTTGATATTGCAGATATTATTAAAAGAACAAAGCCAAAATCATTTATGCTAGAAAACGTTGAAGGACTTTTAAAGCATGAAAAAGGAAATACTTTTAAAACAATAATTAAAGTACTTAATGAGTTGAATTATAAAGTTGTAGGCGTTGATATCAAAAATGGAGAAATAAAATATGATGCAAAAAATTTGGTGAGAAGTACAAAGAATTTTGGAATTCCGCAAAAAAGAGCAAGAATATTTATTATGGGTTTTAGAAATGATATTATTCCTAAAAATTATAAATTTCCTAATTTACCTGATCATTCTGATGAGAAGATTTATCGAAATTTATATGATTTATTAGAAAGTAAGGTTGATCCTAAATACTATTTATCTGATAAACTTTTAACAACATTAAAAAATCATAAGGCTAGTCATGCTTCGGTTAATTCAGGCTTTGGATATATTGTTGTTAACGAGGGGGAAAATCCAGTGTCAAATACAATTATGGCAACTGGTGGTTCTGGCAAAGAAAGAAATCTTATAAGACAATATGTAAAAGAATATGATAATTTATTAGTTGGAAGAGGTAATCCAATAAATAAGGAGGGTATAAGAAATATGACACCTACTGAATGGGGAAAATTGCAGGGATTTATAAATTATGGCTTTATAGAAAATGGTGTTGATAAATTTTCGTTTCCTAAAGGAATAAGTGATACCCAACAATATAAACTATTTGGAAATTCAGTATCAATTCCAGTAATAAAAGCTATGGCAGAATATATGATAGAAAGGTTGGATGATTTTTATGGCAATGAATAGAGGCGAATGGTCAGAGTTTTATGCAATATTAGCTTTGTTAGAGAATCCTGATATGAATTTAGTGGATGAGAAATTAGAAGATATTACTAACGAATTATATCAGGTGAAACAGCTTACATTACAAGAAAGAGATACAATTATAGATTATGTTTTACACAATAATTTAGACGTTAGTATTTATTTTAATGATGAATTAGTGGAAGAACTTGAAAGATTAGAAATAAAAGATAATAAATTAAAATTATTTGATATAATAAAAAATGCAGTTGCTTCTAATGGCTCTTTTGAAATAGATAATGTACAGTCCTTATTGGATAAAATGACTCCATCTGGTATTTTAAAGTCTAAATCGTCTTCTAAAGAAGATTTAAATGCAATAGTTATGGATAGAAGAGTTGGTGATGATTTATTATTGAAATATAGTATTAAGTCAAGTTTAGGAAGTCCAGCTACAATTTTAAATGCAAGTAATCATACCAATTTTATTTACGAAGTAACTGGATTAGATATAAATGATATTAGTAAAATTAACAGTATAAAGTCAAGAACAAAATTAATAGATAGACTGCATATGATCAAATCATTAGGAGGTCAAATCAAATTTCATAAAATGGAATGTGAAAATTTTGATTATAATTTAAGATTGATTGATAGTAATATGCCTAAATATTTAGGTGATGTTTTACTTGATTCGTACGAATATGAAAATAAAAATTTAAAGGATTTGTTTTTGAAAAATAGTAATTTTTCAGATAATAATTTTGCGTTAAAAAAATTAGGTGATTTTTTAGAAGCAATAAGTTTTGGCTTTTTTCCAAGCATTAAATGGAATGGTGAAAATAATGTTAATGGTGGATTGATTGTCGTAAAAAAAGATGGAAAAGTTGTTGTTTTGGATTTAATCTATTTTAGGCAAAAGGTTATTAATTATTTGATCGAAGAGACAAAGTTAGATTCTCCTAGTTCAACAAGATATCATATGTTAGAATTATATGTTGAAAATGGCAAAATTTTCTTTAAATTAAATCTTCAAATAAGGTATAAAAAATAATGAAGGTTATTACATTAAAACAGCCATGGGCAACATTAGTTGCAGAAAGTTTAAAAAATATGAATTTAGAAGTTGGAAGTATAGTTATAGAGGAGAATTGCTAATTCATGCAGGAAAAGGTATAGATAAGGATGCAATGAAAAAATTTGAGCATCTTAATCTCAAGTATCCTCAATCAAGGATTGTTGCAAAAGTTAAAATCCTTGATTGTATCGAATTAAATGATGAAATAAATAAAAAAATAATTGAAGAAAATGAACTTATTTATGGTCATAAATATGATAGGACTGGTTATGCCTGGAAATTAGAGTTAATTGAAAAAATAAATGATAACAAAGAAATATCTGGTAAACAAGGAATATGGAATTTTTAGTAATTGTTAGTAGATGTTGTTTTGAGAAAAGAGGGTAATATTATGAATAATTCAAAAATAGATGAAGCATTAAAAGTATCAGAGGAAATATTAAATTCTTTTGAGGATTATACTAAAAAGGTTTCTAATACATTGCTAAAGTGTTTAAAATTGGCACGATTAATGGAAGATGAAGAAGCCATTCAATGGATTTTATGTGAAATTCATGGATACAAATCATCAAAAGACGGAATCCCATCTGATTTGTTTGAAATTGGAGCAAGTCATGGTAGAGAAAATAACATGAAAGATGAAAAAGGAAATAGAACAATATTTACAGAATTGGCAAGTGAATTAGAAGATAAAATAGAATCATCGAAAGCTACAATTGGTTCTTTTACGACGGCTGGTGTTTCAGTTGCAGGGGAATGGGGACATGTTGCCATGAATAATTTAACAAATTCTGTTGCAAGTGCAAATGGTGGGTTAAGAAATATTATAACATCAGCAGAGAGAAAACTTTCTATACTAAGGGGTGAGTATTATAATTATGCACTTGATGTAAATATGCAACTAAAATTTTCTAATAAAGTTGAAGAAATTTTTAGTGATTATAGAATGAATGTTGATTCTAAATTAGTATCGTTAATACCAAAGAGTATTAAAAAACTATCTTCAATTTATTCAAGACTTGCTGAAGATGATACTGAAAGTTGGTCGCAAGCAGCAACTACATGTAGAAAATTAATTAAGGAATTTGGTGATTCCTTATTTCAAAAAATTTATCCAAATAATAAGCTTGACAAGATTAAAGTGAAATGTGGAAAAGAAATAGATATTACAGGTGACAAATATGTTAATAGAATATCTGTATCATTAGATAAAATAATTCAAAATGATATGAAAAAAGATAATATTATGCTCTCAATTTCTTGGATAGAAAGTATAAATGAAAGGATTTGCAAGGGTGTTCATAATGACATAACATATGATGAAATAAGAAGTACAATTATTCATTTGTATATAATGTTAGCAGATATTATAAATGACTTTGAAGTTTATAAGATTAATTTAAAAGACTCGTAAGGGATTGGGAATATTCCCATATACGAATTTTGTATGGGAGTACAAATTCAGTGCTGGCTAGACAATAATGTTAATCTCAATATAAATTTAAAGCACTATCTAAATTTAGGTAGTGCTTTTCTTTATACAACTTCTATTAATATTAATGGATTATTTTTAGTGATTTTAAGGTTATATTTTATTTTTAAAATTAGTTCTATTTCAGGTATTAATTCATCACCATTACAGCTAACATTAAATATATCTAATGCTGAGTTAATATGATTGATTAATGGACAATCTGATAAACAATTTCTACTATATCCATTTGCTAAATAAAATGCTATTGCGTCAGGTATTACAAATTTAATAAGATATTCATTATAGTTGTTATAGAATGGTAATAATATTTCTTCAAATTCTTTATCTGTAATATCTTCTTTATCTTTAATCATATTTCATCTCCATAAATAATTTCCTTTAAAACAATTTCTTCAGCAGTATTTTTACAATTATTCATTTTTTGAACCCATAGTAATTGATTTTCAGATTTCAATTTTTCTGTAATTGATGAATCTAATTCTATTAAGTTATTAACTATGTTATTAATTCTATCTTCAGCTATTATACTGACTGAAAAAAGATGCTCATTCAATTTGTCTTTCATAAGTAATTCTTGATATAATGCTTTCTTATTACTTTTTAAGTATTCTAATCTTAATAATCCATATTTATTTAAAAGTTTATTTTCTTTTTCAGCAAGTATTAAATTTGGTAATAAATAATCACCACATTTTGTATAAGTTATATTCATAATATTTATCCTTTCATTTCTATGAAGAATTAATAATAGTATTATCAATTTTAGGTACCCATTTAGGTACTCAAATTGTAAAATTTGATAATTATATTTAAAATTTTGTAATTAGTTATAATTTATAAATGCTTATAATATAAGGCTTTTAACTAGTAATAATTTATTTTGTGTGTGATATATTTTTGCCCCCTGAAGAGAGCGAAAGCTCTCATTTTTTTTATTGCGATTCAAAGTATAAATAACGAAATTTATAAAGCTTAAAATAGATTTGTTATTAATATTTAATGACAGTAAATTTATATCAAAATGTATATAAAAAAGCTCAAATTTAATAATTTATGCTATTACATTCGAAAACATCAATAAAAAACAAGTTTTTGTAAAAAGGCAACAAAAACTCTTTTCCTCATATAGAATTATATGTTGATAAAATTGTTCATTATGTTCAACTGTATAATATTGAATCTTATGTGTCGGACTTTTTTGACAATTGAAATTATAAATAGTAGTACGTGAAGCTTCTTAAGAAAATTAAAAATTTCCTTCTGTTATAATATAGAAATGATTTGCCAATCAAAAACTATAAAAACAGTGAGGAGATTTTTATACTAAAAAAATAAAACAAAGTCTAGAGACATTTATCTCATATAAAATATAATTAACTTATACAACATAAAATTTATTATTCTTTAATTATTAACTTTTGAATATAAACTTTATCTGTTATTTCTCTTTCTTCTTCAAATAGGGTATGTCCTTTTAAAATACGCTTTGCTAAAACTAATCCATAGCCATGACCTTTTCCTTTAGTACTATTACCACTTTTATTCTCAATTAACTCAGAATAAGTATTACTGATGATAATTATCACGTCGTTAGGTTCTTTTAATATTTCAATTCCAACTTCTTTTTCATTACTTGTCATGCTTGCTTCAATTGCGTTATCAATATATACTCCAAGTAATCTTCCTAATTGTTTTAGATCTTCTATACTTAATCTAAATAAAATGCTATCCTTTAAATCTTTTGAAATATTAGTTTTAATATTTATTCCTTTTTCTTTAGCGTTTATTACTTTATAATATAACAATCCTTTAATACCAGAAGGCAAATATCTAAATTTAGTATACTCACCATTTTTAACACTTTTCTCATCATCTAATAGACTATTAATGTAGTTAATTACTTTTTCATTAGAGCTATTTTCTTCTAGTAATGAACGAATTGAAATAAGTTGATTTTTATTTTCATGATGAATTATTCTTTGATTTTCAATTTGCTCTTCATATGTATTCATAATACCTAAAACTGAATCATACTTTGATTCTAGTAATTCTTTATGATGTTTAGTATTTAATAAGTTAATATATATTGCTGTAAATATTATAATCATAATTATACTGATAATAGTATTATAATCAAATTTATAATCACCAAATCCTAGATAAAATGCTAATATTATACATATAAAACAAACCATCATTATTATAGTCATTAGTTTATCTCTATTTAATTTTATGCTATACAAAAGTCTAAATATTCTTCCAAAAATAAAGACATTTATAACAAAATTAGCAGATATTATAAAATTAGTTAAAATGCTAAAGGCAATGTTTTGGGCAAAATAATTTCCAGTAATTTTGCAAATATATATTGAAACTGTTAAATATAAGATATCACATAGAATTAAATTAATTGCATAAATAAAAGTTAATAAGGAAACTTTCCAATAAGAAAGCATAAATACTGCTTTTAAAAGAGCAAATATTAAAATAAAAGAACATATCGTTTTAGGGGCTCCTTTTAAAAGAATACAAGTTATTGTTTCCAAAATTGCAACTACAAAAATAGTTAACAAATCTTTTATGGAAAATTTATAACGCATTTTAGATTTTGGATAGATAAGTGATTTCGCCATAAATACACTGCATAAACATAACAGGTAATTTCCAAGAAAATTAATTATAATTGCGGACATATGCTTCTAACGCCTTTCTACTACGATTTGATATTAAAACTTCTTTTGTTCCATTTGTAAATGTTACCGTATTTTCAGTTAAATCAATATTAGCAATTTTGCTTACATTTATAATACATGATTTATGTGATAAAAAGAAACTTGGACCTAACTTGGTAAGTAACTTTTTTAAAGAAGAAAGCAGTTGTATTTTCTTTCCACTTTCAGTAACGATTGTACATTTTTTTCCAATAGAAGATTCAATATACAATATTTCATCGTACGGTATCCTATAAGTAATATTACAAAATTTAAATATAAGAATTGGCTTTTTATTAAAAGTATCTAATGCTAATTTTATATCTTTTTTTAACCTTTCATTATAATTTTTAAATTTTGAAATATAATCTAGAACCATCAGTCTTTCTGAGAATACGTCATTTTTGCATTCATTATGGGACGTTAAAAAAATTATAACACTTTTCCAATCGTGCTTGCGGATATTAGATGCAATTTCTAAACCAGATATTTTTGGTAATTCAATATCTAAAATATAAATCTTTTCATCAGATGAATCATTAATTATTTTTTGAAATTCTGAATCAAAAGAATTAAATTTATTGATTCGATATTCTAAATCAAGTGGCATTAATGTGCTATTAATAATATTAGTGACATTTTCGCATACCTGTTCATTATCGTCACAAATGATAAACTTCAACATATAATTTCACTCCTTAAAAACAAATCTAAATACATTATAGCACTAAAATATCGTTGTGTAGTATTATAATTGACATTTTTATAATTTTTTTAATTCAATAAAAGTGTATAATCAAAAAAAAGTTTAGGTTTTTCTTTAGCTTATTTCTAAGATATAGTATAATGTTGATAGGACGTGATATTATGAAAAAGAAAGAATTTTTGAATAAACTAGAGAAAAAATTAACTATTTTAAATAGTAACGAAAGAAAAAAAGTTTTAAAGTCTTATGAAAATAAAATTGATGAATTAATAGAAAAGGGTCAAGATGAAACAGATGCTATTTCTTCTTTAGAAAGTATAGATAATATTGTAAAAAAAGTATTAGCTTCATATAGCATTAATACTGAATATCAAGATAACAATTTTTCTCTATCAGATTTCTTTAGTGATCTAACTAAGAAAGCTAAAGACTTTTTAACTTCAATATTTAATGGTAGTATTGAAGAGTTATTAAATTTTCTTTTAAAAATATTGATTTTATTCATTTTTATTGTGATATTTCATATTCCATTTTCTTTAATTAGAGAATTAGTAATTCATTTTTTAGAATTTTTACCAAGTGTTATTAAAGATAGCTTTATTATATTATGGCGTATTTTTGTTGAATTTTCTTATATTATAATTTCTGCACTAATACTATTTTCTAATTTAAAAAGTGATTTTAAATATTTTAGAAAAAATAACAGTCAAAATGATGATCGTTATTTAAAAGAATTTAGTAATAATCTAAAGAAAGTACTTAGAGTAGTCTATAATTTATTCATTATAATATTTTCGATTCCACTTTTATTTCTTTTTATATTATCAATAATTTTAGTAGCACTTTTATTAACTTTATTTAGTAAAGGAGTATTCCTTGGTGGAACTATTATATTTATTGTTGGTCTTGGAATGTTAATCTTTTCTTTACTTGTTATTATTTTTAATAGCGTTAAGGCAGGTGATAGATAATGAAGAAATATGGATATTTATTAGCATGTTCTTTATTTATAATTGTTATAGGTTTACTTCTTATGATTATAGATGTTAATAGTTTAGAAGTTATAGATGGTCTTCCAAGCAATTTTACCTCTAGTACAAAAATTTATGAATATGATGAAAATACCAAAATATATTTAAAATATAATTCTAATAAAGTTAAAATAATTAGTAATGAAAATATTGAAGGGATAAAGATTGAAGTTACTTATTTTGAAGATTATGATAATCTTAATATAGTAGAAACAATGACTAAAGAAGCTATGATCCTAGAAATATCAGATGTTAGAAATTATCATTTTTATAGAGTATTAAGTGATTTAATTGGTAATTTAGGCAAAAGAAAATTATATAATTATTCTTCTTTGTATGATGCAAATATCACAGTTTATGCTAATAGTAGTTATGTAAAGAATGTGATTGTAAATGGCTAGTAGCGTTTATATTCATGTTCCTTTTTGTATGCATATTTGTTCATACTGTGATTTTTGTAAATTATATTACAATAAAAAAGATGCTTCTTTATATTTAGAAAAGTTAGAAAAAGAAATAAAAGATCGTTATGCAAATGAGAAGATAAAAACATTATATATTGGTGGTGGTACTCCTTCTTCATTAGATTTTTCTTTATTAAAAAGATTATTAGAGATTACTAAAATATTTTCATTAGAAGATAATTATGAATTTACTTTTGAGGCTAATCCTGAGAATTTAGATAATGCCAAACTTAAGCTATTGCAAGAATATGGAGTAAACCGTCTTAGTATTGGGATTGAATCTAGTAATAAAAAGTATTTAAAAGTTTTAAATAGGTATCATTCTTTTGAAGATGCTAAAAAAATAGTAAAGCTTGCTAAAGAAAATGGTTTTTCTAATATAAATGTTGATTTTATGTACGGTTTTGCCGATCAAACTTTAGAAGAGGTAATAGAAGATTTGCAAAATATTATATCTCTTGATGTTCCTCATATTTCAGTATATAGTTTAATTATTGAAGAGCACACTAAACTTTATATAGATAAATATCAAAAAACAGATGAAGATACTGAGTATTTGATGTATAATAAAATAACTGAGCTAATGAACAGGTCTAATTATATTAATTATGAATTTAGTAATTATGCCAAAAAAGGATATGAATCTAGACATAATTTAGTTTATTGGAATAATTATGAATATTATGGATTTGGATTAGGTGCTACTGCTTATCTAGATAACTATCGGATAGAAAATACTCATAGTCTTAATAAGTATTTAAAAGAAGATTATATTAAAGAAAAAGTGTATGTTGATTTAGAAGAAAAAATGGAAAACGAGCTAATCTTAGGTCTTAGAAAGATTAAGGGAGTTAATATGAAGTTATTTGAAGAAAAGTATCATAAAAAAATAGAAGAAGTATTTGATATAAAAGAATTACTTAGTAATAATATGCTTCTTATTAATGAAGATTATCTTTTAATAAACCCTAAATATTTATATTTATCAAATGAAATCTTAGTTCAATTTATAAAATAATGGAGGACAATATGGAAAAAAAAGACTATTTTAAAACAGAATTATCATATATAAAGGATGAAACTTATCGAAATGATGCAGCTTATTTAATAAGTATATTACCAGATTACTTCTTCGAAGTACCAGCATCATCAACAGGAAAATATCATCCAGCATTCGCATCAACTAAAAGTGGACTAGTAAAACATACTAAAGTAGCAGTTAGAATTGCTAAAGAATTACTAGATAATGAAACAGTTGGAGGGAAATTTACTCCAAGAGAAAAAGACTTAATTATAGTAGCGCTTTTACTTCATGATGGCCTAAAACACGGAGTAGAAGGTGGAAAATATACAATGTTTGATCATCCTCTTCAAGCATCTAAATTTATTATGGAAAATAAAGATAACTTAAAAATGGATACTTTTGATATCCGCTTTGTTTGTACTTTAATTGAATCTCATATGGGACAGTGGACTTATGATAGTTATAAACATGAAGACGTATTACCAAAGCCAGTAAATGCTGCTAGTAGATTCGTTCATATGTGTGATTTTCTTTCTAGTAAAAAGTTTCTTGATGTAAAATTTAATGATTTAGAAATAGATGGCTAAAATTAGGAATTACCCCATTAATGTATTAATATAATTTAATATAAGAGGTAATTTATGAGAAAAAATATATTTATATATGTAGGAATTATTACTTTAATAATAGGAACTGTCTTTTTTAGTATTAAGAAAAATGTAGTTAAAGATATTACTATAAAAAAAGATAATATCGAAGTTATATATCCATATTTTAATGTAAAAGAACTTGATAATACTTTAAGTAATTATATAACATCATCTTTAAAAGGCTTAACTAAAGATGAGAGTATTTTTATAGATTATGATTACTCAGTTTATCAAAATAGCATTAACGTTAATCTATATATAACAATTAATCATAATACAGTACTAGAAGTATTTGAGTATGATCGAAATGATAAGACGGTAAAAAAATCAGAAATTACAAATTTTAGTAATAATTATATTTCTTATCCTAAAAACATTATTAATAAAAATAAAAAGATGGTAGCGTTTACTTTTGATGATGGTCCTAATTATAATACTAAGAAATTAATAGATGTACTCAATAAACATAGAGTTCATGCTAGTTTCTTTGTCGTAGGATCTAACGTTAAATCTCATACTAGGATTATCAAATATATGAAAGAAAGTGGCATGGATATAGGTAATCATACATACAATCATAAAGAACTAACTAAATATAAAAAAAATATTATAAAAAATGAAATAGAACTTACTAACAATGCTATTTATGAAGCAACTTCTTCTTATCCTAAATTCTTAAGACCACCTTATGGATCAATAAATAAAAAAGTTAAAGAAGTATCTAGTAATATGCCAATGATAATATGGAATTTAGATACTTTAGATTGGAAATGCCATAATTCAGAATATATTGTTAAGAAAATATTAAATAACATTGACGATGGAGATATTATTTTAATGCATAGCATTTATAGCGCTACTATTAATGCGGTTGATATAGTAATTCCTAAGTTAAAAGATATAGGATATGAAGTTGTTAGCGTAAGTGAATTATTCTATTATAAAGATAAAACCTATCAAAATGGCTTAGTCTATAGTTATGTTAGATAAAACTATTCAAAGAAAATACTTGAATAGTTTTTATTGTCTTTTTTTAAGCGATATACTATAATAAAAATGAGGTGAATAAAATGCTGAAAGTATCTAATGTTAGTAAATATTATGCTAGTTTAAAAGCAGTAGATAATTTAAGCTTTGAAGTTAAAGAAGGCGAAATTTTTGGACTTTTAGGCTTAAATGGAGCAGGGAAAACTACCACATTTAGAATGATTATGGGACTAATTGATGATTATACAGGCACTATTACTTTAAATGGTCAAAAAATTGATTATTCCATTACAGACAAAATAGGCTTTCTTACTGAAGAAAGAAGCCTACTTACTAAAATGACTGTTTTAGAACAAGTAAAATTCTATGCTGTATTAAAAGGAATGACAGAAGAAAAAGCAGAAAAAGAATTAGATAGTCTCTTAGAACTTTTTGAAATCAAAGATTATAAATATAAAAAAATTAAAGAATTATCTAAAGGAAATCAACAAAAAATTCAGTTTATAACTGCCATTATTCATAAGCCAAAGCTTTTAATTTTAGATGAGCCTTTTAGTGGCCTTGATCCTATTAATGTTGAATTATTTAAAAAAGTGATTCTAAAACTAAAAGAAAGTGGCACTATAATAATCTTTTCTTCTCATAGAATGGAACATGTAGAATTATTTTGTGAAAAACTAGTAGTACTTGTTAAAGGAAAAGCTGTCATAAATGGCTATCTAAAAGATATAAAGAAAGAATATGGTAAAAAGAATATTATCATTAGAGGAAATATTAATAAAGAAGAAATCTTAAAAGAAAAAGGTGTCTTAAATATTTCTAAAGAAAAAGAAGATTATATTATTTCTGTTGAAAATATTGATATAGCAAGTAAAATATTTCATCTTATTAACAAATATGATAATATAACTAAATTTACTATTGAAGATCCTTCATTAAATGAAATATTTATTGCGAAAGTAGGCGCTAATTATGAGAAATAAATTAAATTATTTAGTTAGATTTAGTCTTCAAAAGAAATTAAAAACTAAGTGGTTTTTAATTGCTAATATTCTTCTTAGTATAGTAATAATTTCTCTTCTTAACATTGATACAATTATTAAGAGCTTTGGTGGTGATTTTAATTCTAAAACTGAAATCTTAGTTATAGATAACAATAATTATTATGATGAATTTAAAAGTGTTTATGATTCATATAAAGCCTATCTTGACATAAATGATAAAAGCGTAGTTACTAAGTATTCTTCTTCTTTAGAAAATGCTAAAAAAGAAGTAAAAGAAGAAGATAAAGTCTTGCTTATTTTAAACGATGATTCTATAAATATGCTAAAAGTAGAGATGATTACTAAAGGAAATATTGATACTACTATTTATCAGTTAATTACTACTAGTTTAAATACTTTAAAAAGAGATTTATCTTTAAAACATTATGATATAAAAGAAGAACTAATAAACTTAATTGATAGTCCTGTTGATATAGAAAGAACAAAATTAGAAGAAGGAAAATCTAATGATGAAATGATGGAAATGATGATGGGAACAGTCTTTCCAGCTTTAATATTGCCATTTTTTATGCTAACAATGATCTTAATTCAAATGATTGGCGCTGAAATAAATGAAGAAAAAACTACTAAAGGAATGGAAATAATTATTTCTAATGTAAGTCCTAAAGTACATTTATTTTCTAAAGTATTAGCAGGTAATATCTTTGTAATACTTCAAGGAATTCTTCTTGTTATATACTTTTTATTAGGCCTTGGTATCAGAATTATTACTACTGGTAAAATAATTACTCCAGATATTTCTAATTATATAGGTGATGTAATGAATCAGCTTACTATATCAGGAGTTTTAAATAATCTTGGTAATATAATTCCACTTACATTAATTTTAATGATTGGAACATTCCTAGCATATTCTCTAGTTGCAGGTATTCTAGCATCAATGACTACTAATATGGAAGATTTTCAGCAATTACAAACTCCAATTATTATTATTTCTCTTATTGGATATTACTTATCTATAATGGCTGCTTATTTTGAAGGAAGCTTATTTATAAGAGTGCTATCTTACGTTCCATTTCTATCAGCACTCTTATCCCCAGCCCTTTTATTACTTGGCCAAATTACTATTTTAGATACTCTTATTAGTTTACTTTTCTTAATTATATTTATCTATATTTTATTTAAATATGGCTTAAAAATATATAAAGTTGGAATCTTAAATTATTCATCTAATAACTTATGGAAAAAGATGCTTAATGCTGTAAAATCTAAATAAAGTGATATTAAAGTGATATTAATATATGTATAAAATAAGATATATAACACCAAAAGAATATGATAATATTATTATTGAAAGTGATGGAGAATATTTAACTGGTTTAACTTTTGAACTAGAAGAAGAAAAAGAATTATTTAAAGAAATAGATTTACCAATCTTTAAAAGTACTATTAAATGGCTTGATATGTATTTTAAAGAAGAAATACCTAATTTTATTCCTAAGATAAAATTAGAAAATTTAACTCCATTTCAAACTTTAGTCGCAACATTAATTAAAGATATTCCTTATGGAGAAAGTATTACTTATAATGATCTTGCTAAGAAAATTGCTAAAATAAAAAATATTCAAAAGATGTCTGCTCAAGCAGTCGGAGGCGCTCTTGGAAAAAATCCTATTTGTATAATTATTCCATGTCATAGAGTAATTGGGACTAGTAAGAAAATAATTGGTTATTCAGCAGGAATTTTAAATAAAAAAGCTTTACTAAAGCACGAGAAAATTTTCTTTATAGAGGAAGAATAAAGATGAAAAGATGTAAATGGTGCAACTTAAAAAATGAGAAATATATTAAATACCATGATGAAGAGTGGGGCATTTTAAACAAAGATGATCGCTATTTATTAGAAATGCTTATCTTAGAGTCTTTTCAAGCAGGACTTTCATGGGAATGTGTTTTAAATAAAAGATCATCTTTTCAAAAAGCATATGATAATTTTGATTTAAATATGATTTGTTCATATACTGAAGAAAAAATAAAAGAATTAGAAGAAAACAAAGAAATAATTAGAAATAAATTAAAAATAAAGGCAAGTATAAATAATGCGAAAATATTTAGAAAAATAAAAGAAGAATATGGTTCATTTTACGCTTATTTACAAAAATTTACTAATGGTAAAATAATATATGAAAATAATCTTACAACTAATGATTTATCTGATCAAATATCTAAAGATTTATTAAAAAGAGGAATGAAATTTGTTGGAAGTACAATCATTTATTCATATTTACAAGCAATAGGAATTATTTATTCACATGAAGAAGATTGTTTCCTATACTGTGAATTAAAAGCAAAAAAAATTGAATTGTTAAGACCAACAAGCCAAGTGAAAAATAGCAAAGGAAAAACATCACAAAATTTGAAATGAAAAAAGGTGTTTTACTTGAAAATACTATGAATATTACGACTAATGAAATGAAAGTATCATTAAAAATAACTAAAATGATTGCAGGTAATCTCTTAGTTAAAGAAAATATAAAAGAGTTAGAAAATTTAAATTATTATAAAAAATAGTTATAAAAAAGTTTTTACTAAAAGGGAAGTGAAATTTTATGGATATGTATCAAAAAAAGAAAAGTCAGAGCTGAATAGTTAAAATTTAATTTTTGTAAAATGTAATAATTTTTCTACATATTCCGGTAAAAGTATGATAGAATTTAAATAATAGGAGGAAAAAGAAATGAAAAAGCAAAATATTTTTATAATAGGTTTGATATTATTAGCAGTTATCTCATTTATAATATTCATACTAGTATCAGGTAGTGG
>CAKPEZ010000014.1 GCA_934149465.1 uncultured Bacilli bacterium
TTGAGTTGGTTCTTCTTCAGTAGCAGGAACTTCTTCTTCAGTTTTAATATTTTCTTCTAAAGAAGGTGTCTGTGCTTGTTCCATTTGCTCATTTTTTGAAGGGCTATCTTCAATAGTGGGTTGTTCTATCACTTCTTCTTGAGTAACTACTTGAGCTGGTTCTTCTTCAGTAGCAGGAACTTCTTCGTCGTATAAAGGCTTTTCATCACAATTACCAAGAACTTGTTTAATATCATTAGAATTTTTTATTAAAGAGCGATAAAATTCAATGTTCTTACTATTTTCTGATAGTTTTTTTTCAGAACTATCTAACAAAGTTCTTTCTTCGATTTGTGAATCAAGTTTTTTTAAGAAAGATTTTACTTCTTCTTTTAAAAATTCTAAAGGATCTGATGCTCCTAAGTTGTTTTCTCTTCTTAAATTATCACGTTCGTCTAAATGATTTTTTATTGCTAATAAATCGCCATATAAAAAATTAAAATACTCTGTATGACCCCCAAATAATATTTCATCTATTGAAGTTAACATTTGTTTTTCTTTTAAAGATAAATAATCTAATTGATTCTTCTTCTGATTTTTCTTTATTTCTTTAACATATTCTAAAACTTCTGGAGCTAATTCATCAGGATTAGCATTATTAGCAAATTCTAATATTCTTTTGTTATTTTCCTTCAACCTTAAGTGTGCAATTAAGTCTGCTCTTATTATTGGTTCATCTTCTGAATCAATTTCCATAATATTCATGGCTTTTGCAACGGCTTTTTTAAGAGATACCATACTATCAGCATTCTCTTTATCATAAACTTTCATTTTTTCATGAAGTCTTTTAGTAAGTGCTAATGTATCATTATTTTCAGCAATTAGCAGTTCTTCTTTTTCTTTTATTTCTAAATATGAATTAATAGTTTTTAATTTTTCACTATATAAAATAAATGTATTAGTTTGTTCTTCAAAACGATTATCATTTTGACCAAATAGTTCTTCTATTTCATTTCGACGTATACTTGCTAATTCAACTAATTCAGATATTTTATCCTTTTCTTCTTTCGAAGAAGATGCCTTATAATTAATTAATTCTTGAGTTTTTATTTGATATATTTTTTCTCTTATATCATTTAATTTAATGGCGATATCGACAGATTCTAATACTGTGCGATCTAGTAATTCTTTAGCTATATTTTTTTCGCGCATAAAATTAATATTAAATTGATATTTTTTGTATAGCGAATAATATTTTTTTTCTCTTTCTTCTAATACACTTAATTTTTTGTCCATCACACGCCACCTCTATTATAATTATACCCCATTTATTCTAAAAGTCAATGTTCTTAGATAGTTCATTTATAATTTTATTTGCAGCAATTGCTCCATCAGAAACTGCAGTAACAATCTGATAAGTACTCTTTTTAGTAACATCTCCAACAGCATAGATATTTTGATCGCTGGTTTGAAAATTTTGATCTACTAATATGTAATTGTTTTCTTTTTCCACAAAATCAATAAATTCACTATTAGGAATGTTCCCTATTGCAACAAATAAACCATCTGTTTTTAGTATTTTATTATTTTTTAATTTAATGCTTTCTAGTCTTTGAGTGCCATTTAACTTTACTATTTCTTGTTTAGTTATAATTTTTATATTTGACACTTGTTTTACTTTTTGAATTGTTACTTTTTCACCTTTGAATTTTTCGTTTTTATTAATTAAATATACTTTTTTAGCAATAGGTGATAGATATAGTGCTTCTTCTAATGAAGTATTTCCTCCACCTACTACAGATACAACTTTGTCTTTATAAAAAAAGCCATCACAAGTAGCACAGTAACTAATCCCATTACCAAGAAGCTTTTCTTCATTTTCTAAAGAAAGCATTTTAGGACGCCTACCACTTGCAATTATTATATAATCACATATAATATTTTGATTTGGTAAAATTATTTCTTTTGTTTCTTTTTTAGAGTTAATTTTTATAACCTGTTGAAAGATTATCTCTACTCCTAAATCAAGTGCTTGTTTATACATATTATAAGCTAGTGATGGGCCATCTATTTCAGTAAAACCTGGATAGTTTTCGATTTTACTGCTTCTATTTAGCTGGCCACCTGGTGCTGATGATTCTATTAATATAAAATTAATATTAGCTCTTTTTAAATATATAGAAGCGCTAAGTCCTGCTGGACCAGCGCCTATTACTACTACGTTATATTTTGATGTCATCCTTGCCCTCCTTTATATTTTTTCGATATTTATCTTTCTTTATAAAAGAAAATATTAAGCCTATTATTCCAACGATAATTAAAATTATAGAAACTATTTGGCTTACTCTAAAAGAAGCTAAATATAAGCTATCGCTTCTTAAACTTTCAATGTAAAATCTTCCTATTCCATAAAAAATAAAGTATAGGCTAACAATTGTTCCAGTTTTCAAATTTTTAGCAAAATATCTAATTATTAAAAGAATTACAAACCCTATTAAACACCAAATTGATTCATAAAGAAATGTTGGCTGATAGTAAGAGCCATTAATATACATTCCTTCAATAATAAAGTTTGGAATATGTAAGTTTTCTAAGAAACTCCTAGTTACTACTGGGCCATAGGCTTCTTGATTAAAGAAATTTCCCCATCTTCCTATTGCTTGCCCTAATATTAAGCTAGGTGCTAAGACATCCATAGTTTTTATAATACTTTTTTCTTTTTTTCTTGCATAATATATGATAAAGATAATTCCAGCGATTACTCCCCCATATATAGCAAGACCGCCTTCCCAAACTTTAAATATATCTAAAAGATTATTTTTATAATCAGAGAATTTAAAGATTACATAGTACACTCTTGCACCTATAATAGAAAAAATAATGGTGTAAAAGCATAAATCCGACATATAGCTAGTGCTAAGTCCTATTCTTTTTGCTTCTTTTAAAGCTAAGTTATATCCAATAATAATCCCTGTTAATATTAGTAGCGAATACCAATAAATTTTTATTGGTCCAAAGTCAAATAGTATATTATTCATTTGTTATTTTCTCCTATTTATAATTGGCTTGATAATAAGTCCTTCCATTAGAATATTCATTAATGATATTAAAATTGCAATGAAAAAGCATATAAAAACATTTTTTATTTCAAAGTTTTTTCCTAAAATAAAGCTTGCAATATAAAGAATTAAAACATTAATTAACGGATAAAATAGTCCATAAGTAATTCCTGTTATAGGAAGTGTTATGTAAAAAATTATTGGTTTTATAGTTTGATTTAAAATATAAATAATGATTGCTGCTAATAAAGCATATAATCCAAAGTAGTCAGATGATATATAAAATGATTTAAATAATACTGACATTGTAATTAGTACTACTGCATATCCAACCATATATAAAAGCCATTCTAAGAATCTATTTTGAACTATTCTTACTCTTTCTTGGAACTGTGATTCTTCGTTTTTCTTTTTTTTCATGTTATCACCATATTCATAATAGCATTTTTTTTATAAAAAATAAAGTTTTTTCATCAAAAAATATTGACAAAACTTTTTAATTGTTATATGATTGTAACATGTAATTGATTTTGCCTCAATAGCTCAGTTGGTTAGAGCACTTGACTGTTAATCAAGGGGTCCTAGGTTCAAGTCCTAGTTGGGGCGCCAGTTATGTATATTAAGAGTACTTAAGTGCTCTTTTTTGTTTATTTAATAAAAGCGCTCTACTATAATAAGAGCGCTTCTTTTTATTCAGATAATATTTTTATTGCTGTATTTAATTGATTATCATTTTCATAAACGGGATTTTCGTAATAGCTTTCATCTAAAGATACTTCATTAGTTGGTTCCAAACCTATTTCATTTATCCAGTTTCCATTAGGAGTTAACCATTTTTGAGTAGTATATTTGAGCATACTTCCATCAGTTAGAGTCTTAGTCTGCTGAACTGTTGCTTTTCCAAACGTTCTATCTCCAACTATATATCCGCCATAGTTTTCTTTTATAGCAGATGCGAGTATTTCTGAAGCTGATGCTGTAGATTTGTTTGTTAGTACTGCAATTGGATAAGATCGTTTTTCCTTATCGGTTACTTTAACATTCTTTGTTTTACCATTAGTTTCTAGTTTATACATTATGCTATCTTTAGGTAGTAATTTATTTAATATATTAGTAACTGTATCTAAATAACCACCTGAATTATCACGAACATCTATAATTAGACTATCTATATTTTCTTTTTCTAATTCTTCTAAGTTCTTAATAAATTGTTTATCTGTTACTCCAGAAAAAATTGTAATTCTTAAATAGCCAATTTTTTTATTATTATTTTCAAATATTTTACTATATACTGAAGGAATTTCTACTTTTTCTCTTTTTAAAACAATTTCTTTTTCTTCTTCTAAACGTTTTATTTTTAATTTTATCTCTGATGATTCGGTATTTTTAACATAATTAGCCATATCTATACTATTTTTCCCATCTAGACTTATATCGTTAATTGCAAGAATTATATCTCCTTCAAGAAGTCCTGCTTCTTTTGCTGGAGAATTGTCAAATACTTCTAATACTATTATGTCTCCATCTGTTGTAGTAGCAACCTGGCATCCTATTCCTTCGTATAATCCTTCTACTTTTTGGTGGAAAGATTCTGCTTGTTCTTCACTGATATAGCTTGTATATGGATCATCTATTACAGACATCATTCCACTTATTGCCTCATCTATTAATTCATCCTTATCAACTTTTTTATAATATTTTGTTATAATCGTATTATATACATTTACAAGTTTACTTAAATCTCCTGTTAATACAGAGTAATTATTAGCTTCATAGAATAATTTCATAAACGAAAAACAGCCAATAGCGCCTACTATTATTGAAAATAGCATTATCATAAGCATTTCTCTAAATGTGTAAGTTTCTTTTTGTTCTTCTTTCTTTTTTAATTTTATATTTTTAAACATCTAATCACTCATTTCTTTATCACTATATATTTTATATTATACACTCTTTAAATAGAAATGTCTTTAATTTTAAGATGAGTTGACAAAAAAAGAAAATTAGTTTTTTTTAACTAACTTTCTTGATTTTTCTTTTATAAAAAGTATATTTTTCAATTAGACTATCATCTGAATTATACTTTTCATAACTAAATAAGCCTATTCCTTGTTTTAATACTAATATTTCTTTTGTATCAGATGATGTAACTGAAACTGTAATATTTAAGATATCCTCATCATCTATCAAGACTTTCTCTATTTTATAAGTTAAGTCATTATTTTCATAAGTATCTCCCACTTTGTAAGATGATGTTAATACCTTCTTTCCATCTATATATATTCCATCACTTTTTACATTCCATCTTATCTCGTTATTATTTTCTTTCAAATAAACTGTTCTTTCATCAGGTATTTTACTAATTGATAAGTTAATAGTATTTCCTTCTATATCATGGTATAAAAGAGAATAATTACTATCTTTATATAAGAACGTTAATAAGTTATTTTGTAGTGGAGAATTTACATAGTAATCTTTTAAATTACTTTGATAAGACCTTTCTTCTTCATCATAAATAATATTTACTGTATCTATATCTAAGATGTTCGTGTAAGAGTTAATAATACAATCAAGAAGTATTTTTTGTTCAAAAATATTTTCGTTAATTTTTAAATTTAATGTATTATTATTTTTTTCATAACTAAGAAGTTCTAAATTTTTAGAAAAGTGTTCTTTAATTTTATCAAACATCTTGGTAATAATTATATTAAAAGATTCATCTTTATCTAACTCTACCATATCATAAGTAAGGCTAATGGGCTTGCTTTGATCATCATATAAATAGTATGTTTTATAAATATAAACATTATAAGGTTTTGCTTTTTTGTTACTACTAAAGTCAACAAATAGTACTACAATTAAGATAGAAGCCCAAATTAAGAGAACTAATACTACATCATAGGTCATTATTTTCTTTTTCATTTTGATCACCGTATTAATATTATAACATAATTTTAAGTCTTAGAACTAGGGAAAAATAAATATAATTTATTAACGGTGATTACTTGTGAATAAAAATGATGACAAGTTAGATTTATTTATGTTTAGTTTATCTAGTATATTATCTCTTGGTATATTATTTCTTTTTATTAATGAAAGTAGAAGAAAGAAAAATATAGACGCTTTAAGTGAAGATGAAGAAAAGAAATTATATATGATAATTCGTATTAGTTATTTTTTTGTTACATTATATTTTTTGATAGATGCTTATAATAGGTTAAAATACTTAAAAGAAACAAATGCTAAAGAAGAAGACTATAAACAGCAATTATATCAATTTTCTAGTGCTATCTGTCTTTTTATTGCAGCTATTATTAATTTAAAAGTTTTAAATCCCAATATTATAAAATTTACTTAGTTTTTGATTATGTCTTTTCTAAATTATGATATAATAATTTTAGAATAGGTGGAGAATGAATGAGAGATATTAAAGACGTTAAGAAAAAAGTTTTAACCGATGCCAAGAAAGAAATTATTTTTAAAGTTATTACTTCAGTACTTATTAGAGGACTGCTATTAGTAATTCCAATTCTTTATAGTATGACTGTTGATGATATTACGGCTGGTAATTATACTAGTGCTTATATTATAACTGCTATTTCAATAGTAGTATATCTTATTTACCGATTATCAGAACACTATAATCAAGTAGCGTATTTTAAACTTTATAACAAATTATTTTCTGGTTATAGCGATATTGCTTTAAATCAAACACATAATAATTCCATATTTAGTTTATCTAGATTTAGTTTAGGAGAATACTCTAATATTCTTAATAATGATATAGATATTATGGCATCTTATTATACAAACTTAATTATTAGGATAGTCCAAATTTTAGAATTTTTAGTAATATTTGTTTACTTCTTTACGATTAATAGTTTAATATTC
The DNA here is from genome assembly GCA_934149465.1 of uncultured Bacilli bacterium. Classification (GTDB taxonomy): domain Bacteria; phylum Bacillota_I; class Bacilli_A; order RF39; family UBA660; genus CAKPEZ01. The sequence continues at coordinate 6,930 of CAKPEZ010000014.1, forward strand.
TTTATAACTCTTGGATTATGTATTTTAATGTTAGTTATTACTATCAAAAGTGGAAAAAAAACTCAAGAGTTAAGTAAAATTAGAAAAGATGACCTTGATCGAAAGACAGCACTAAATCATGAATTTTTTAAGGGAATAAAAGAAATTAAATCTTATAATATTTTTAATAAAGTCTATAAAAAATTCACTAAAGCCACTGATAATTATTTAAATTCTAATGCTGATTATAATATTCAGTTCAATTTTATAAAATTTGTTGTTTTATTTATTTTAGAAATAGCAAGATTAATTGTATTTGGATATGGAATTTATTTAATATCAAAAGGTCAATTAGAACTTGGAGTATTATTAATTATTTATAATTATTATCAAAAAATTATTGATAATTTTACTACTATATCTGCAATTAATGTAGAATTTCGTAATTTAGTGGTATCTGAAGAACGTTTTAATAAGATATTGGAATTTAGTTCGGATTATAATAGAAAAGATGAAAAGATAGAAATAAAGAATATTGAAGGAAAAGTTATTTTTAATAATATTTTATATGGATATCGTGATGATCCAACTCTTGATCATGTCTCATTTGAAATTCCCCCTACTTCAATTACTTCTATTACAGGAAAAGAAAATTCTGGCAAAGAGGGAGTAGCTCATCTTTTATTAAAATTAAATCGTCAACATGAAGGAAATATTTTAATAGATCATATAGATATTAATAATTATAACGATAGTGAATATTATCATTATATTGCCTGTGCTAGTAGGCAACCATTTTTCTTTAACGCTAGTATTAAAGAAAACTTAATGATGGTTGCTAATAATGAAGAAGATATTACTAAAATTTGTGAGACTTTAAAGATTAATGATGATATTGAAACTTTAAATAAGGGATATAATACTATTATTAATAGTGATGAAGCTATTTCAACTAATATGCAGTTAATGCTTTCAATAGCAAGAGTTTTATTAAAGAATCCTAAAATTATGATTTTTGATAATATTATAGATTTGCTTGATTATAATAATCAAAAAATAGTTTTAAGTGTGCTTAAGAAACTAAAAAAAGAACACACTATTATAATTATAACAAGAGAGCCTAATATTATTAATGCTTCTGATAAAGTAATTCATATTGGAGAAGATGAAAAAGAAAATACTAAGAAAACTCAATCTTAGTATTTTTTTAATTACTATATTTATCTAAAATTTCTAAGTATTTAATAGCGTTATCTTCTTGAAAAATTAGATTTTTATTATAAACTTTGTTATAAAAGATATAACTAAAATGATATTTATGATCATCTTTTATGTATTTTATGATAATTCTATTACAACCAAATAATGATTTATGTCTTTTTATTTCAGTAATATCTTTTTTTTCAATGACTAATCCTCTTTTATATTCATAACTACTCCATTTAGTTTCAACAAATAATAACTTTTTTGGGGTAGAGCCTATATACAATACTCTGTTTCCCGCAAAGTATGCGCCAATTATTCCTCCAGTAATCATACACATAAATAAATCTAATTCTGGATATTTTCTTAGGATATAGCCTTCTAATATGACAATTACTATTAAAAATAAAAGTATTCCAAGATAGTTGTAATTTTTTGAACCATATAAATACGTATTTAGTTTCCCTTCATTTAGCTTTTCCAGGTTTTCAACTATTTGTTCTTCGGTTAAATGTTTCATTATTTATCACCAGTTTTCATAAGGTTTTGAACTGCTCCAATAATAGCGAGTTTTCCATATTCATAAGTTAAACTTCCTTGCATATAAGCTATATACGGATCTCTTAGGGGGCCATCACAAGATATTTCTATTGTTGATCCTTGATTAAAGCTTCCAGAAGCCATTATTACTTCATCATCATATCCTGGCATTGCCCATGGTTCTGGGATTGCAAATGAATCAATTGGAGAATACATTTGAATTCCTTGGCAAAATCTTATAAGTTTATCTCGATCATGGAAACAAATATTTTGGACGATATCTGCTCTTTCTTCATTATATAATGGTTCTACTTCAAAGTTTAACTTTTCTAGTAATCTACTTGCAAATATAGCCGTTTTTAAACTAGAAGCTACCGCATTAGGAGCCATATATAATCCTTGTAAAAAAAGTTTATTAATTCCTAGAGTAGGACCTACTTCTTTTCCTTCTCCTGGAGCAGTTAAACGTTCTGCAGCTAAATTAACTAATTCTTTTTTACCAGAAATATATGCTCCTGTTGGAGATATTCCTCCTCCTAGATTTTTAATTAATGAACCTACTATTATGTCACATCCTACTTCAAGAGGAGATTTTAAAGAAGTAAATTCACAATAACAATTATCAACCATAATAATAATATTAGGATCAAGTTCTTTAATAAATTTACTTACCTTTTCTAGCTTAGAAATGGTAATACTTTTTCTTGTTGAATACCCTTTTGAACGTTGAATTTCTATTACTTTTATTTTCTTAGTAGTAATTACCTCTTTTATTTTAGGATAATCAAAGTCATTATTAACTAAATCTATTTGTTCATATTTTATTCCAAATGATTTTAAAGAACTAGGATTTTCCTTTAATCCTATTACTTCTTCTAAAGTATCATATGGCTTTCCTGTTATGCTTAAAAGGATATCACTTGGTCTTAAGAATGCAAATAATGCAACTGTTAAAGCATGAGTTCCAGATATTAACTGGCTTCTTACTAAAGAATCTTCAGCTCCTAATACATCACTAAATACTTTTTCAATAATATCTCTTCCTATATCATTATAACCATATCCAGAAGTTTGATTAAAATGTATTTCTGAGACATTATTATTTTTAAAAGCTGATAATACTTTTTTGCTATTTTCTAAACAAAGATTATCTATTTTAAGAAATTCTTCTTTAATATCGTTTTCTACTTCATTAATAAATTTTTCATCTAAATTTAAAGAATTATTCATGAATACAACCTCCATCTACTCTAATAACACTAGAGTTAATATAACTAGCTTTATCAGAAGCAAGAAAGAAAATAACATTAGCAATCTCTTTAGGATCAGCAAATCTTTTTAAATAGATTTTATCCTCTTCTTTCTTCTTGTAATCTTGATCCATATTTTTATTCATAGGTGTATCTATCCACCCTGGCGCTACTGCATTAACTGTAATATATGGAGCAAGTTGGTAAGCAAAATTATGAGTTAAAGAAATAATTCCTGCTTTAGAAGCATCATAATCTAAACTCATAGGATAATATGTATTTAAAGCGTTAGTTGAAGAAATATTGATAATCTTTCCACTTTTCTTTTTAAGCATTTCTTCACTTACATATTTACTTACCAAAAATGTTCCTATTAAGTTAGTGTCTATAATCTTCCTAAAATCAGATTGATTCTTTTCTTCGAATGGTCTATCAATAGCAATCCCTGCATTATTAACTAAAACATCTATTTTTCCAAATGTTTTAATTCCTAAATCAACCATATTCTTTACTTCTTCTTCTTTTGAAATATCAGCTTTTACTAAAAGACTATTAACTTGATAAGTTTTTTCTATATATCTAGATAATTCAGTCGCTTCTTTTACTGAGTGATTATAATTAATAATAATATTATAGTTATTTAAAGCAAACAATAAAGCTGTTTCTTTACCAAGACCTAAGCTTGCTCCTGTTATTAAAACGTTTTTTCTTTCTATCATCATATATTCCCCTTCTTTAGCTAGTTTGACCTGCAAATTATTATAACATATTTTTTAAAAAAAAGAAAAGTTCATCATATGACGATCTTATATTTTTCTTTTTTGTTTAGTAACTATATTGGTTAAAACAATAAATACTATAAAATAAATAAATAACATTAAAGTATTAAGTCCTACTACTTTTAAAGAATTTATATTAATACTTTCTAAATTTTGTAAATAATCATTAGTATTTATATACCAATAAGAAGGAAAAATGTGTGCAAAAGTTAAAACAGAAGATGGCAACCACTTAGTAGGAATAAATGCTCCGCATAAAAAAGCTGAACCAAGTGATATTACATTTACTATTCCACTAATAGCATTTTTATTATTTATGATATTAGCAATTAGTAAAGCAAGCGCTAAAGAAGTAAAATCAAACACTAAAAGATTAAGCATATAAATAAAGCCTTTCATTGTAAAAAGTTCTTCTTTAAATATAATTAATGCAACTAATATATATAATAAATAAATTGCTAAAGCATAAATTAAACTTGATAATAAAATTATTCTATTATATTTTTTATAGTTCATACTACTTATAATAGTTCTTTTATTTGGGTATTCTTTTTTTAACGCAGTTATTACTAAGCATATTATATATATAATAGCAGCCATAATACTATAACTTGCAAAATTAAAATAAAACGCTAATCTTTGAGAAGTAGAAGTATCTAACTTAGAAGTTATATGAACATTAGTAGTAGATAATAAACTTTTATTGATAGATGATATTAGTTCATTTTCATTAGATGAAATACTTATATATATTTTTTGAACTTTTAAATATCTAGTTAAAATCATCTCCGCAAAAGAAGCTTCATAATTATTATTAGTCTTAATATCAATAACTGGATTCTTTTTATTTAAAATATCTAATCGATAATTAGCTGGAATGTATATTACATAATTAATATCTCGGTAAAATAGAGCATCGTCAATAGAAGTTTCAGCATCTTTGATTTTTACTATATTAGCATTTTCTTTTAAATAAGAAATTAAATTATGCGTAATTCCAATATCTTCATCATTATTTACAATTAAAATATCTGGTTTAGTAGAAGTATATGTCATATTATTGTCGCTACTAGACATATTTATTCCACCAAATACTATTAGCATTACTGTATAAAGAATTATCATCATTTTATAGTGTTTGACAAATTTCCAAAAAGTTTTAAATACTATCATATTTTTGCCTCCTTAATCTATTTAGAGAAATAAGGATTAATACTAAAGAAAATATTATTAAACTTATTATATTAAAGTAATATCTATCTAAAGTATTATAGTAATATAAAGAATATAATCCATCAGTAATCATACTAGCAGGGTTTATCTTATTTATAATTGGAACATATTTATCTATTATGTATTTCATAGTTATTCCCATCATTCCTGATAGAAAGCAAAATAACATTGTTAGAGAAATTAAAATTCCTGTTTTAGTATTCTCATTAGTTTTTAACATAGACGCTATAAAGGTTCCTAAAGATAATCCGGCAAATGAAGCAATCATTCCAAGAAAAATAACGGGTAAAATTTTGCTACCATAATCAACTTTTAAAGCAAAAATTGTATATCCAAATAAGGTAGCTAAACCAATTAACTGAACTACATAACTTGCTAAAAGTCCACTTATAATTAGTGAAGACTTAGAAATAGATGATACTGATACCCTCTTGCCAACGCTATCAGTTGTTGGATTAGTTTTATTTATTATAAACATAGATATTAATGCTCCATATAAAGCACTCATTGCAATTAAAGTATAATATTCAATCATAGTATAACTTAGATTAGAATTAGAAATATTATTTAATTTAATGGCATTATCTTGACTAATAGAAAGAGCTTCTTGATATATTTTCTCATAATTAATAGGTTTATCTTTATTATTTTCTTCTGAAAGAGCACGATTAACTAAATCATTAATAATTACACTCTCACTTTGAATTTCATCAACAACATACTTAATAATTGTTTCATTTATACCATTTCGATTTATTGTGATATCAACAGTGCCCTGTTCAAAAGTCAAATATCCACTAATTTTATTATCCTCAAGCATCTTTTTAGCATTATTTAAATCAGTAACTTTTAAATTAAATAATTTAGGTTCTTTACTTAACTCTAAAAGGGCATCTTTAAAAATAACGTTGTTTTGATAATTATCGCTATCAATAACAGCAATATCAATTGTTTTTAATTCTTCACTATTTTCAATATTAGAAAAAGCTAATTTAAAAAATGTCCCTAATATAATGGGAAAGATAAATGTCCAAAATAATAAAGCTTTATTTCTAAATAAGATCTTTAAACTATATTTTAAATTATGCCAAAACATTAATCTCGTAATTCCTTTCCTGTTAATTCTAAGAATACGTCATTTAAAGATGGTCTTTCAGAAAAAATCTTATTATAATTAATTTTATTTGCTTTCAAATAATCAATTAAATTTTCTAAATTATCTTTTCCACTTTTATACGTTACTATTAACGTATTATTATTTAATTTAACATCACATACATTAGAAATTTTCTTTATTTTTTCTATATCTAAATTATCATTTTTTTCTACTTCAACAGTAATTTTTTCTTCAATACTAGAACGTTTTTTCAATTCTGCACTAGTGCCTTCTGCTAAAATTTTTCCCTTATCCAAGATAACTATTCGATCGCAAAGTATTTCTGCTTCTTCCATATAATGAGTTGTATAAACAATAGTAACGCCGTTTTCTCTTAGTTTTTCAATACCATCTAAAATGTTATTTCTGCTTTGAGGATCTACTGCTACAGTAGGTTCATCAAAAAAAATAAGCGATGGTTTATGCGCTATTCCGCACGCTATATTAAGTCTTCTTAAAAGGCCTCCTGATAGTTGTTTAGGATAAAATGTTCTAAAATCATTTAGGCCAACTAGTTTAAGAGCATCTTCAATATATTCGCTTCTTATTTTGGAGTTTTCTATATATAATCCACAAAAATAATCAATATTCTCATAAACTGTAAGCTCCTCAAAAACTGCTACTTCTTGAAAGACTACTCCTATTTTTTTCTTTAAATCATAAGAATCTGGAGTAATTTCTTTACCAAATACTTTAATTACTCCACTTTCATATTTTAATAACGCAAGAATACAATTAATTAAAGTAGATTTCCCGCTTCCATTAGGTCCCAATAAGCCAAATATTTCTCCTTCTCTAACCTCAAGAGAAAGATCATCAAGGGCAGTTAATTTTTTATATTTCTTAGTTAAGTGATTGATCTCGATTACATTCTTCATTTTATCTTCCTTTCCTCAATTTTTACATAATATATTGTATCACATTTTTTAGACAAAATAAAAAAATGATCTTTAAAATCATTTTTAATGAAGTTCTTCACATACACCACTTGCTGGTTTATAAAAACAGTGATTTTTATATCTTCCAGCCAAAGCTTGATCCCACCATGTACTAGTACAACTATCACCAGTTTTAGGAGCATAAAACCATAAAGCATTGGTAGCTGGATAATAATATTCACCTCTTATTACTCTAGTAGCAAGTTGTTTTTCTTTTTCTGTTGGATTTCCGTAAAATAATGGACTTGACGATCCACTAAAACCTCCAGGATTTTGATAAACCATATCAGTAATTGAACGAATGTCTTTAAAAGTAAGACAGCTTGCAATTACTCTATTTATTCCAACATTGCCAACCATCAGCATTCCAAGGTCACCTTCCCCGACTGCTTCTGCCCTCATAAGACGAGCTAATATTTCTAATTCTTTATTATTATATTTAACGATCATTAATATCACCTATTTTAAGTATATGAAAGTAATGAAAAAAATTAAACTTTTAAATTGACAAAATAATATATTTATTATAAAATAAGTGTATGTCATATGTATTAGGGGATTAGTTAAATGGTATAATAATGGTCTCCAAAACCACTGTTGGGAGTTCGATTCTCTCATCCCCTGCCA
>CAKPEZ010000015.1 GCA_934149465.1 uncultured Bacilli bacterium
AATACAGGTTGCTTTTGAGCAATTTTTAAAAAGACTTATGGGTATCACAAAAACAGGTCATACTGGTATGATGAAGCTATTCCTTTTGTTGAAGCTGCTGAAATAGGAACAGAGAAAGTTATTAAAGATCATTCTACTATTGGAATTGTTGTTACTACTGATGGATCTATTTGTGATATAGAAAGAAAAGATTATGAAGAAGCTGAAGAAACTGTAGTAACTGAGCTTAAAGAAATAGGAAAACCTTTTATTGTAATTATGAATTCTGTTCATCCAATGCTTCCTGAAACTGAAAAGTTAGCCGATTCTTTAAGAGAAAAATATAATGTTCCTGTTATATCGACTAGTATTCTTAATATGAATGAAAAAGATATGTATAATATTTTAAAAGAGGCTTTATATGAATTTCCAATTATTGATGTTAAAGTAAATATGCCTGAGTGGATTGCAATCTTAGAACCTAATCATTATTTAAAGAAAGTTTATATTGAAAAGATAAAAGAAAGCGTTATTGAAGTTGAAAAACTAAGAGATATCGAAAATATTACTAGTCATTTTGCTGATACTCCATATATTGATAAAGCTTATTTATCTAAAGTAGATGCATCGTGTGGAGAGGTTACTATTAATTTAGAAGCACCTAGTGGTCTATATAATCAGGTTTTAAATGAAATAATAGGTACTGATATAACTTCTAAAGCAAATCTTTTATCTTTGTTCCAAGATCTTAAAGTAGCTAAGAGGGAATATGATCAAATAAAAGGGGCTTTAAAGATGGTTAAACAAACTGGTTATGGAATAGCATCTCCAACACTTGCTGATATGAAATTAGATACTCCTGAAGTATTAAAACAAGGATCTAGATATGGAATTAAATTAAAAGCAATAGCGCCTTCTATTCATATGATTAGGGTAGATGTTGAAAGTACTTTTGAACCAATAATAGGATCTGAATTACAAAGTAAAGAATTAATTAATTATTTGATGAAGGATAATGACAGTGATAATATTTGGAAGAGTGAAATTTTTGGTAGAAGTTTAGATGTAATAGTACAAGAAGGAATTCAAGCTAAGCTTGCGATGATGCCAGATAATGTTCGTTATAAACTTCAGCAAACGTTAACTAAGATTGTAAATAAAGGCTCTGGTAATATGATTGCAATTGTCTTATAACTCTTAAGTAATTTCTTAAGAGTTTTTCTTGACTTTTGTTCTTTGTTAACGTATAGTTAATATATAAAATGCTCTAAATAAAAGCGGTTTTTTTACAAATTACGACAAAGTTCTTTCTTTTAAAATTTTATAATGAGTTTTAGAAAGAAGGGATAATATGATTATATCGATTTCAGGAATGGATAATGCTGGCAAGACAACGCAGTGTCAAATACTAAAGGCAATGTATCCTAATGTGTTTAAAAGTATTCTTCATATAAAAGATATGCCATCTTTTGATGTTAAAAATTTTGACAGTGATTGGTGGTTTAAAGAAGATAATGCTTTAGAATTTACGCATACTCTTTTTAAATGCTTAAAAGAAAGAATAGATTATGCTAGGGAAGAAAAAGATAAGATTATTCTTTTTGATAAGGGAACAGACTTTTATGATGCTAGAATAATGGCTACGCTTATTATTAAGGGAATGACTTATAAAAAAGCAGAAAGCTTTACTAAAGAGATAAAAAAAGAATATCTAAATGAAGATTATGAAGATTTAAAGTTATTCTTAGAATCGGGAAGATATAAAAGATCTAATATTGATTTGTCTTCTCAAGAAGGACTTAGATATAATGCTTATATAGAGTTAAATAAGCTAATATTGAAGCAAATGACTTTAGATTATATTCATATACCTGCTAATGATACTTATACTGTAACTAATACTATTTTAGGCTGTATTGAATATAATTTGGGAGAGCATGGTAAGGGAGATGATGGATTTTGCCGGATCTTAAAGAAATAATTCCAATTAGCTGTAAGGAAACTTTAGAAGATATTGTTAGTGAATTAAAAGTTTATTACCAAGATAATCTTGCTGATATAATGCTTGCTGGTTCTACTGGAAAAGGATATTTTATTGATAATTGGTCTGATCTTGATTTATATATTATTACTTATCAAGATGATCCTTTTACTAATATTAAACTATTAAATATTTTAAATAAGAAGAATTATCCTATTCATATAGGAACTACTTTTTATAAGTTAGATAACTTTTTAAATTTAAAAGTAGATACTAAGACTTATATTACTTTGTATGAAAAATATTATTTAAAAAAAGTGCATCCTTTATTACTTGAAAATATTAATTTAAATGATATTAATAAGCCTTCTTATAATGAAATAAAAAAATATGCTAAAAAAGATATTTATAATACTTTTCAAGTAGTACTAAGAGAAACTTATAAATATATGAATAATGAAGAAAATAAGAAAACTTTACTTAAGAAGTTAACTATTCTTTTAAAGGAATATCTTAATATAAGGAATATCTTTACTTATCATTATAAGATGGTATTTGATGAATTTAATGTGCAAATGAATATAAAATTTGATATAATGGATATTATCCTTTCTAAAAGGAATAAAGAAGACTTTCTAGAGTATATTTTCTTGATATTAAATAAAATAAATATAGAAATGGAGAAATAATATGGAGAAAAAAAGAAAATCTGTAAGAGGTATAATTACTACTAGTAAAGGGTTAGTTGCAATCTACCGAAAAAAAGCTATTTTAAGTGATGATAAAGAAATCATTAATTATAAGGAATATTATGTTTTACCAGGTGGTGGAATAGAAGCACATGAAAATAAGGAAGATGCTTTAAAAAGAGAATTAAAAGAAGAACTAAATATAGAAGTTGATAATATTAAATATGCTTTTGAAATAGAAAATTCTGATCGAATAGAATATTTTTATACTTGTGATTATATTAATGGTGATTTTACGATAGTAGGCGAAGAAAAAGAACGGAATACTGAAAATAATTATTATGAACCTTGTTTTATTCCTCTTAAGAAAATAGAAGATTATGCTATTCTTGAAGAAGTCAAGGATTATTTTAAGCGTATCAAAAAGTAAGAAACATACTTACGGAGTTTGCTTAATAAATGGAAAGAAGTATTTTTTTAAAGAAAACGCTATATATGAGGAAGAAAAATATAATATTTTAAGAGAAAATAATTATGTAGTTCCTAAGCTTTTATTTAAAGAAGATAATATTAGTTATTATGAATATGATGAAGATCTATATTCTAATACTTTATATGATTTACTTTATTTTAAAGATTTATCTTTAAATGAAGTAGAAATTTATTTTAATACTTTAGAAAAAAGAATATTTGCTTGTAAGAAGATAAATAAAATAGATGATACTAATTCTTATAATTTTTTTAATAAAAGAATTAACCATTTAGATAAGATAGGCGAGCTTTCTAGTAATATAATAAAATTCTTTCAAAGAAATTGCTACCTTAGAAGTTATATATCTAATGGAGATTTAACTGATACTAATATTTGCTTAAATGGAAAAATATGTGATGCTGAAAATGCTGGAAATAATTTAGTAAGTGCTGATTTAGGAATTTTCTTTGTTTCTATTTTATATGGATCTTGGATTTATCCTAAATATCATAAAGAAGCTTATGATTTTAGAGTTAATAAAATAAAAGAGGTAAGTTCTTCTTTAAATATTAAGCAAATGTTTATATTAAATAAAATAATATCTTTGGTAAAGAAATTAGACTTAATAGACCAAGAATATTTTAAAGTATTTTTACTTTTTAGATTATTATCACCAATTACTTTTGATAAGCTTGATTTCCTTGATAAAATAAAAGTTCAAACCTTATTTAAAAAGATTTTTGATTCTAAAGAGTTAGAAGAATTACCTAATATTTGTCAAATTACTTTACAGTGATAAAAAAGAAAAATATTTGTCGGTAAAAAAATGACAATATTTTTTCTTTTTTTGTCAAAATACTTGATTTTCCCTTTTATTCATGGTATCTTTATGATGTGAGCATAGATAAGTAAACGGTGCTCGAAAGAAAGATGGAGGTATTATACAAAATGACAAAAGCAGAATTAGTAGAATTTATTGCAGAAAAAGCTGATTTAACAAAAGCAGATGCAGCTCGTGCTTTAGATGCATTCACTGAAGGAGTATCTAATGGATTAAAGAAGGAAGGAAAAGTTGCTTTAGTAGGCTTTGGTACTTTTACTGCTAAAAAAAGAGATGCTCGTGTTGGACGTAATCCACAAACAGGTGCAGAAGTTAAGATTGCTGCCCGTGTAGTTCCTGGCTTTAAAGCTGGTAATAAATTAAAAGATGCTTTAAATTAATAAGAAAACCTTAGTGGTTTTTTTATTTTGCCATTTTATGATATAATTAAGAAGATTGGTGGTATTAAGAATATGCTAAAAACAGAGAGATTAGTTATTACAAAATTAAATGAAGATATGGCTTTTGAGATGTTTGTAAATTCTAATGATGAAGAAATAAAGAGATTTCTTCCTGATGAAGTATTTACTTCGTTAGAAGATACTAAAGAAAAGATTATACAATTAATAAAAGCATATGATAGTAAAGAAGGTCCTTTCTTATATCCAATTATTTTAGGAGAAAATATAATTGGTTATTTAGAGCTATCTAAGATAGAAGAGGGATTTGAGATAGGTTATGTTATTTATTCTAAATATAGAAAACATGGTTATTTAAAAGAAGCTTTAATGGAGTTTATTCCTTATATTATGAATAAGTTAAATTTAGATAAATTATATGGGGTAGTATTAGAAGATAATGTTCCTTCATATAAATTACTTGAGAAATGTGATTTTACTTTAGTATTTAAGGGAGAAGATCTTTATCAAGGGGAAAAGAAACAAATAAGAAAATATGTAAAGATAAGAAAATAGATAATGGTGATTAAGAATGCTGAAGAAAGCTTTAGAAGTATTAGAGATATTTGCTTTAAATGGATATGATGCTTATATAGTAGGTGGTTATGTAAGAGATTATTTGCTTGGGATTGAAAGTGGGGATATTGATATTTGTACAAATGCTAAACCTAAGGATATAATAGATTTATTTAAAACAAGTAGTTATAAGGAAATAAATTATGGTTCAGTTAAAATTCTATATAAGAATGTTAGATTTGATATAACTACTTTTAGAAAAGAATCAAAGTATGAAATTAATAGAAAGCCTGTTAAGATTAAGTATATTAAAAATTTAAAGAAGGATTTACTTAGAAGAGATTTTACTATTAACACTTTTTGTATGGATAAAAATGGTAATGTAATGGATGTTCTAAGAGTTAGAAAAGATTTAGATAATAAGTTAATTAAAACTGTTGGTAATCCTAGGTATCGTTTAAAAGAAGATGTTCTTAGAATTTTAAGGGCAATTAGATTTGCAACAGTATTAGATTTTACTATTGATAAGAAGACTGAAAATTATATTAAGAAATATGCTTATCTTCTTAAGAATTTATCTTATAATAGAAAAAAAGAGGAGCTAGATAAGATCTTTTCTTCTGTAAATAATAAAAGAGGAATAGAACTTCTTTTGAAGTTTAACTTGGATAAGTATTTAGAGCTTGGTAATTTAGAGAATGTCCGTATTTGTAATGATATTCTTGGTATTTGGGCTCAAATAGATGATGGAGGAAAGTATCCTTTTACTGCTTTAGAAAAAAAGCAAATTAATTCTTTGAAAATACTTCTTAAAGAAGATATTTTAGATAATAGAATTCTTTATAAATATGGATTATATTTAGTTGGGATTGCAGCTTTAATAAAGGGAATTGATAAAAAGGAAATAACTTTGTTATATAATAATCTTCCTATTTTGAATCCTAATGATATTAAGATTAGACAATTAGAGATTGCTAATCTTTTAAATAAAAAGCCTGGTGCTTATTTAAAAGAAATATTTAGTGATCTAGAAGATTTAATATTAACTAAGAAATTAGAAAATGATAAAGAAAAGATAGAAAAATATATATTAGCTAATTATTAAAAAATAATAATTAAAAAACGTTTTCAAAATTCTAAATAAATAGTATAATTGTTTTTGAAGAGAAGGTGATGCTATTTATGGACAAGATGTTAGAAGTATTAAAAGATGGAAGTATTGTCATTCCTAAGATAGTTTTTAAATATTATCATCGTCTTAATATTACAGAAGAAGAATTGATTATTTTAATATATATGATGAATATTGGAGAAAAATTTATTTATGATCCTGCTACTTTTGTAGATGCCTTACAAATGGATAAATTTAAAGTTATGAATATCATTAATAGCATGGAAGAAAAGAAAGTTATTACGATTGATGTTATTAAGAATAAGAATGGAAAAATAGAAGAATATATTAATTTAGATATTTTTTATAATAAGCTTCTTAATATGTTTGTTGATAAGAAAGATGATACTAAAGAAGAAAATGATAGTAGTAATTTATTTAATACTTTCGAAGAAGAATTTGGAAGGACTTTATCTCCGATGGAATATAGTATTATTAATGGCTGGATTAGTGATAACTTTTCTGAAGAGCTTATTTTAGAAGCATTAAAGGAAGCTACTTATAATAATGTTAGTAATTTAAGATATATTGATCGAATTCTTTATGAGTGGCGAAAGAAAGGCTTAAAAAATAAAAATGCAGTAGAAAGAGAAAGAACTAATTATCGAAAGAAGAAAAGTAGTAATTTAGAGGTGTTTGATTATGATTGGCTTTCAGATGAACAAGATAATTAAATATCTAGATAAGATAATTCCCAATCCTAAATGTGAATTAAATTATTCTAAAGATTATGAATTATTGATTGCAATAGTTTTAAGTGCACAAACTACGGATAGAAGAGTTAATAAGGTTACTGAGATTTTATTCAAAGAATATCCTACTTTAAATGATTTAGCAGATGCTTCTTTAGAAAGATTAGAAGAAATTATTAGAGAGATTGGTACTTATCATAAGAAAGCTTTATTTATTAAAGAAATAGCAATTAAGTTAGTTCAAGATAATATAAAAATTCTTCTTAATGATAGAGAGTATTTAGAGTCTTTACCTGGAGTAGGGCGTAAGACTGTTAATGTCTTTTTAGGAGAAGTCTATAATGAAGGAGTAATTGCAGTTGATACTCATGTATCTAGAGTTAGTAAGAGATTAAATCTTTGTGGTGAGGAAGATAATGTTTTAACTATCGAAAAGAAACTTGATGATTTAGTTCCTTCCTCTAAGAGAGCATCTTTTCATAAACAGATGGTTTTATTTGGAAGATATCATTGTAAAGCAGTAAAACCATTATGTTCAAGCTGTGAGCTTAAGAATATATGTAAATATTATAAAGAAAATAACTCTTAGTTGTTATTTAGACAACTGGGAGTTATTTCTATTAGATAGGGAGCATCTATGTTATTTGTATTATGATATTCATTAATATTATAGCTTGGAATATCTAATTTTTTAATAGCGGTTGCTTCTTTTTTTCCTTCTTCATGAGGATATACAACAATAAGGATAAATCCTTTGTGATTAAGGAGCTTAAGAGAAGCTTTAATACTTAGAATAGTATTATCAACAGTAGTTTTTATATTCTTATCACCGTTAGGTAAATATCCTAAATTATAAATAACAGTACTAATTTTATTTTGATATTCTTTTAAAGTACTATCTATATTAGCATGATTTTCTAAAAATAATTTATAATTAGTAATATTATTATCATCAAGTAATTTCTTCGTATTATCTAGTGCTTTTTCTTGAATATCAAAGCCAAATACTATTCCCTTAGGACATTTTCTTGCTAAATATAAAGTATCATTTCCATTTCCACAACTAGCGTCTATTACTAAATCTTTTTCTCTTAAACGTTCATCTAATAATTGATGTACTTTATTAAAGATGCTTTTTCTAAATCCTTGATAAGTATTTCTTCTTACTAATTCTTTATCTATATCATTTAAAATGCTAACTTTTTTTAAAAGCCAAGTAGGCTCTATAATATCTTCTTTTTCTGGATCACTGGTTAATCTATGAATAACAATATTAGGATCAAGTATTTCTAATTGATCACAAACTATATCTATATATTCTTCTTTACTTAATACATGGAATTTTTCTTTATTATACATTTTCTCAATTAGAGTATTCTTACTAATATGAAGCATATGAATCTTAATACCATCTATTTTTAATTTATTTAGATATCTTACAGTATCTAACATCATTTCTTTAGTTTCATAGGGAAGGGAATTGATAATGTGTACTACTACTTCAATGTTTCTTCTTTTTAGTTCTAATACACATTCTTTAAAACAATCTATGCTATGGCACCGATTAATTAGTTTGGAAGTTTTTTCATGAATAGTTTGAAGTCCTAGTTCAATAACTAGATATGTTCTTTTATTTAGCTCTTCTAAGTAATCATATATTTCTTTAGTAAAAGAGTCTGGCCTAGTTGCAATTGCTATTCCAATAACATTCTTATAAGTTAGAACTTCTTCATATTTTTCTTTTAGAATAGGAAGCGGAGCATAGGTATTAGTATGTGCTTGAAAATAAGCAATATATTTACTATTAGGCCACTTTTTATCAAGAGGTTTTCTTATTTTTTCAAACTGGGTAAATAGATCATCTTCAATATTTCCAGCATGTTCTCCGCTACCAAGCTTAGAACAGTAAATACATCCGCCATATCCACAAGTTCCATCTATATTAGGACAAGTAAATCCAGCATTTAAGCTTACTTTAAATACTTTGGAATTAAATTTCTTTTTATAATAATAGTTTAAAGTATGATATCTTTTATTATCTAAAGTATATTCAAACATAGTAAATCTCCTTCTTAAACTATATTTTAACACAAAAATAAAGAATATTATAGTCTTGCTAAATATTCTTCATAAGTTAAATTATTTTCATATAATGTCTTTGCTAAGTCTATACCAAAGTATCTTAAATGCCAAGGCTCATATTTATATCCAGTAATATTAACTTTATCTTTAGGATATCTTAAAATAAAGCCATATTTATAAGCATTTGCTCTAATCCAAGTATCTTCTTTACTTCCTTCTATTCTATTATAATCTTTTTCTCTTGTAGCATAGTCAACTGCAAGTCCTGTATGGTGCTCTGAATGACCATATCTAGCAGAGAAGGTATCTACTGAAGCAATATTTCCATTTTCTTGCTGTATATATGAATTATAAAGCCATTTTTGATCGGCAATACTTCTA
Organism: uncultured Bacilli bacterium; assembly: GCA_934149465.1. Classification (GTDB taxonomy): domain Bacteria; phylum Bacillota_I; class Bacilli_A; order RF39; family UBA660; genus CAKPEZ01. The sequence goes on from CAKPEZ010000015.1 coordinate 9,242, forward strand.
TAAGTAGAAGATGCTAAGATATATAAATTTTCTTTTTTAGCATCATCGGCCATCTTTCTAAAAGCTTCTGCAGCAACATCAACCATTTTTAAGTTATTTCCCCATTTGGTATATTCTTTACCAAGAGAAGTTAAATTCTTAGGAACATAGTTATCAGGTAATTTATTATATTTATTTACAAGAACTGTTAAAGAATTAGCATCAGTACTATTAATATCTTTAATATTAGTATAAAACTCATAATCAAGTCCAATATTAACGTAAGTAACTATATTTTCATTAGTTTCATCTTGATGTTTTTCTTCATAATTTAAATATCTTTCTAGGTTATCTTCTTTAAAGTAAGAATAATCTAAGAATGCTGATATTTTTTGATTATAATCTCTTTCACTAAGAACTTTAACGCTATTTTCATTTAGTTTATTTAAAAATAAATTTATTTCATTATCTTGATATCCTTTGGTAATAAAAGTATTGATAAATGTTAAGAAACTAGGATAATCTTTATATTCAATATTTAAGTAGTGTTCAACATAATCTTTATTAAAATCTTCTTCTTTTATTACTTCTTCTAATGTTTTAGAGTAAATATTTTTATCTGCGACAATATTTTCAATATTATCTTCTTTAAATAAATCAATAGTTTCTTTTTTATAATTTAATTTTTCTAGTATTTGTACGGTTTTATCTTTACTATTATTATTGTTTGTATTATTTTTATCAAGCAAATTTTTTAGATCATCTTTTCCAATAGTAACTAAGTAAACAATTAGTCCTATTAGTATTAGGTAAAAAACTGTTAATATGATTTTTTTCTTTTTCATACATATATACTCCTTTATTATTTATTTACATAGTATAAATAATATTCATCAAAAGTTATATCTTCATCATGGATTACTTTTGCAGCATCTATTCCAACATAACGATAATGCCATGGTTCATAAGAATATCCAGTAATTATTTCTTTATCTTTAGGATATCTTAAGATATAACCATATTTATAAGAGTTTTCTAGAAGCCAAGCATATTCATTACTGTTTTCAAAATCATCTGCGCTACTTTGATAAGCATCTATATCAACAGCAAGCCCTGTTTCATGCTCTGAATATCCAGCGTGAGCAGAGTATTCCTCTGCATACTCAGTACCATGCTTTTTTAGAAAACTATTATATATATTATCTTGTTCTTCATAGCTTCGATATGAAGAATTAGCAATTATTTTAAGTCCTTCTTCTTTAGCAGCTCTAGCCATTCTAACAAAATTAGTTACCGCTTCTTCTTGAAGACGATTATTACTATAAGCATACATTAAAGAAATATTTTCTAAATTAGTAAATTCATGATTTTCTCCTAATTTATGATATTTATTTACTAATATTAAGTTACCATCTTCTATTTTGCTATCAACTACGTTAGTATATGGTTCATAATCTCCATTTACATTGACAACTCTAATAATAGTATCGATATTTAAACTAGGCTCTTTCTTTTGATAATTAAGATATCTAAGAAGATTATCATTAATAAAGTATTTATAAGTAATAATATCTTTGATACTTTTATTATAAGGCTTTTTCATAATAATCTCATCAATTAAAGTATTAGATAATTTATTACTTATTATTTTTATTTCTTCTTTGCTATATCCTATTTCTCCTAGCTTATAATCATATGTTTTTTTATAATTTAGATAATTAAAAAGGGCAATTCCACCTATTATTAAGCCAATTACTATTAGGATAATTATAATCCCAATAAATGTCTTTTTTGGATCTCTATTTCTCATTTTATCACCTAGTTTTATTATATCAAGATTTCTAAAAAATACAATATTTTCTTTATTTTATCTTTCTTCTTTTATTATATGTAAATAAAGATAAAACCCTAATTCATAAAACTAAATCAGGGTTTTTTAAGATCTTACTTTGAGCGACCTTTATAACTTTTAAATACAATATTTTTATTTTCATTAATATGATAGTTATTCTTTAAATTATTATCTACTGATTTTAGATAAGCAATAAAATAATCACGGACAATAGGATTACTTATATTTTTTATTTCTAATTCTAAAACGTTAGTTAATCTAAAGATAATAGTTAAATCTTCAATAAGAAGGCTTGGTCTTGCTAGTAATAAATTAATAGAATCCATTAAATTTCTAGCTTTTTCCCTTGAATCTTGTTCTTTGTTAAACCAAGCTGGAATATTTACTTGTTTACTTTTATTTACATAGCTTACAAGATCTTGAGCTTGAACTGGTGGATAGGTAATAATATCACTACCAAGAATATCTTGATATGCTTCAGTAATTATTGCAATATTTTCAGGATTTTCGGAAAGCTTTTGCATATATCTTTTAAATAAAGAATTTCTTGATATTTTTTTTCCTTTCTCTAATCCAAATAAAGTATAACTTTCTTTCATAGTTATTCCCCCTTTTTCTTTATTGATTATAGCATTTTTCTTTTTTAAAGTCAAATTTCCTAATTTAGGTACTTTGAAATAAAGAGAAGATGCGATAGTGTAATTATGTAAATAATAAGGAGTGAAAGTTGTGAAAAAAGAAAAATAATAATTATATCTTTAGTAATTGTTTTAGCTATAATCTTGGTTTTACTTAGTTTATTTTTATTAAAAAAACAAATTGAAATAGTAAAATAGGAAGAAAGTAAAAGAACATTAATACTTTCTTTTTTATTTGCATATTTTTTATTGAGGTGTTATATGAAAAAATTAATTTTAAGTATTACTTTATTTTTTAGCGCTTTTCCTATGTTAGTATTTGCTTTAAATGATCCTGCTACTGATAATCTTGCTACAAATGCTAAAAGTGCTTTAATAATGGAAGCTTCTACTGGAAAGATTGTTTTTGAAAAAAACATTCATGAAAGATATGCTCCTGCTTCTATGACTAAAATGATGAGTTTGTTATTAATAATGGAAAATATTGAAGAAGGAAAATTATCTTGGGATGAGGAGATTACTACTTCTGCTCACGCTTCTTCTATGGGAGGAAGTCAAATATTTTTACAAGTAGGTGAAAAAATGTCAGTAAGAGATCTTATAAGAGGTATTGCAATTGCATCAGGCAATGATGCTACTGTAGCACTTGCAGAGAAGATTGGTGGAACTGAGGAAGGCTTTGTTAAGATGATGAATGATAAGGCTAAAGCTCTTGGTTTAAAAAATACTAATTTTAAAAATGCAGTTGGGCTTGATGAAGAAAATCATTATTCATCAGCATACGATATGGCTGTAATTGCATCTAATTTAGTAAAACATGAAAAAATATTAGAATATACTGGTACTTATGAAGGATACTTAAGAGAAGGAACGGATCGTAAATTCTGGCTTGTTAATACGAATAA
>CAKPEZ010000016.1 GCA_934149465.1 uncultured Bacilli bacterium
GGGGATTAGTTAAATGGTATAATAATGGTCTCCAAAACCACTGTTGGGAGTTCGATTCTCTCATCCCCTGCCATTTTTTAGAAAGTTAAGCTTGATATTACCGATATCAAGCTTTTATTTTGAAAATTTATAAACTTATTATTATTAAGTATTTTAAAGTATATTAATTTATGATATTATTTATATAGAAAGGAGTTTTCATTTATGTACGATTTTGATTACTATACACCAAATTCTAGTTTAGCTGGCTCAATGGTATGGACTATTGTTTCAGTAATTCTAGCAATAATTGGAGGAATTCTAGTATATGTTTTATTTGTTCAGAAGAAGGATAAACTAAACAATAAATTTCTAGTTTGGTTAAAAGATTTCTTAAGTTTCAAAAATTTATTACTAGAAACAATCTTAAAAGTTACATATATTATTCTAGCAATTTTTATAACCTTGTCTTCATTTAATATGATTGGCATTAATTTCTTTGCCTTCTTATTATATTTGATTATTGGTAATGTTGTTTTGAGAATAATATATGAAGGATCAATTATGTTATTAATGATTTGGAAAAACACTTCAGAAATTAATAAAAAATTAAAATAATGTCATTTAAAATCTAGCAGTTAACTGCTAGATTTTTATTTAGTTAGTATGATATAATTATAATGAAAGGAGTAAAAATGGAAGAAGGAAAATATTTAAACGAAGAAAATTATCAAAAAAGTAAGAAGAAAATTATTGCATTATCAATTGTTATATTAGTTATTGGCCTACTATTAGGAGGAAGTCTAATTGCTACTGGAATTTTAAAAAATATTAACGTTGATAATAAACCTTCTCAAGAAGCAGATATTCAAACTAAGCTAACTGAAGAAGAAAACTATTTAAAAGAACTAAAGCAATCTCTAGAAAATAAAGGAATCAAGTATGATAACTTTGCAAAATATACTGATGGAGAAACCTATGATTTAAAAGTAATAACAAACGCTATGGATCCTAGCTTTAGTTATTGTAGTTTTGATGAATATAAAAATAATTCTTATACTAAGAAATATTGTTCTTTAAAAGCAGAATTAGCTGATATTAATGATAGCTTTAATCGTGATTTCAAAAAAATGGATAGTATTCCATTATTTATGATTGGTGGTTTTATAATTATTGCTTCTATTATGATATCTCTTTCTATTTATAGTTTTGCTAAGAGAAGAGAAATAATTGCTTTTGGTACTCAACAAGTAATGCCTGTTGTACAAGAAGGAGTGGAAAAAATGGCTCCTACTACTGGAAAAGTTGGTAAAACTATTGCAAAAGAAATGGCTCCAGCTTATGGAGAATTTGCTAAAGAAATTGCTAAAGGAATAAAAGAAGGATTAAATAGCGATAAAAAAGATAACTAAAAACAAGCAAAATTAGCTTGTTTTTATTGTGCTTATTAATTTAGTCTTGCTTATTTTTTCATAAAGCATTTCTTTTTTAGTAAATAAATATTTTAGAAATTCAAAGAAATAAAAGAAAATTATTCCTATAAAATAAAATCCTCCTATTATTTTAATAATAACATTATTTCCTAAAATAAATATTATTTTATATATTATATAAGGAATTACTATATATAATCCTATAAAGATTATTCTTCTTATAATTAAGCTTTGATAATTTCCTTCATTTTGATAATTTACTACTTTCATATTTAAAAACTTTTCTCCTAATGTACTATTATTCAAAAAAAGTGGAATAAGAAAATAATAAATTCCTATTACTACAAACATAAGATACTTAGGATCACTTAATATCAATTTAATAGGAAAATCTATTAATGCACATAAAAATAAATCTAGGATAAAGGAAACAGTCCTTTTCAATCCCGAAATGTTTTTTCCCTTTTCTAAAGCTTTTTTCTCAATTTTTTCTCTTTCTGGAAGTATTTTTAACCAAGGCTTACATAATAGATAACCAACAACTCCACCTAATGTATTTAATATTAAATCATCTACATCAAACAATCTATATCCTCTAGGATAAATAAAATATAAACCACTTAATTGAGTTAATTCAAAGAAAAGACTAAGTAAAAAAGAAGATAACGCTATCTTTTTTAAATCAAATTTTAAATAATATTTTAAGAAAAATCCAAACGGAACTGTTAATAAAATATTAAATAATGGTACATAAAAATATGATTCTTTTAATACACCAAAATAAGTATTTATATTTTTGATATCAAAAGAAGAATTTTTTATAAAATCAACTATAAACATAAAAGGCACTAACTGAGTCCTAGGAGTTTTTAATAGAGCAACTTCTCTAATAGTAGGAAGTGGTAATATTACCAAAAAGTAGGCACAAATAAGATATAATATAAACAAATACAAAATAAAACTTTTATATACAGATATTGAACCAAATTTATGATATTCTACTAAAATAAAAGGAAATGTAAATAAAAAAGCAACTAAAGGAAAAAAGATAATTGCATATTTAATTATTTCTAAATATTTCATAAAATCACTTCTCCTTTAGTTATTTTTCTCTAATAATATTTTTACTACATAGATAAGTTGTTATAAAATAGCTACCATATATTAATATTATAAATAATGCTGTTGTAAAAACAGATAATAAATTAAATTCAACTCCTGCAGTCTTTAAAATTATATTACAAAACATTATTCCAAATACTGAATGAATAATTGCTAAGAATAATGGAAAAGCAAAAAATACAGCAATTTGTATAAATAATGCTTTATTAATTTTTTCTTCATCTGCACCTATTCTCTTTAAAATTCTAAATTTTTCTACATTATCACTTGACTCAGATAATTCTTTTAAAGCTAGAATAGCAGCACACGATATTAAAAAGATTATTCCTAAATATAAGCCTATAAATATAACGAGTGCTCCAAGTCCAACTGCTGATTCTTCAATATCTTTCTTGGTATTTATGGATAAAAATGCTTCTTTTGATAGATCATTTTTTATTATTTGATTAAACTTTTCTTCAAGTTCATCTTTATCTCCATTATAATCTGCGATTAAATAAGACTTATTCATTTTGGCATTTTCTAGGGCATTATCTGGTAATACTATAAATCCAATTTCTACTTCATTTCCTGACATTTCATAAAATCCTGAAATTGCTTTAGAATACTTAGGAAAATACTCTTTATTATCAAGAACAATTTTAGTATTCATTTTTAACGCTTCCTCTTTTAATGTAAGCATATTTTTGTAATTACCTACTAAAGCATATTCATTATCTTTAAGATGAACTTTTTTTAGATTAAAACTATCTGCTACATTATTATAATCACTGTTTTTCATTAATAAAACATTATCATCATACATCAAAAATTTATCTTTTTTCTTTGCTATTTCATAATAATCGCCAAGAGTAGTTTTTAAAGTAATATTTTCATCCGAATATAAAGAGAATTCTACTATATTTTTTAAGTATTTTTGATAATCAATATCATATTTTGAAAATACCTCTGTTACAGTCAGTTTAGCATTATCTTCTTCATCTAAATGAATAGATTTTCCTATTTCAATATCTCTTGGAACATAGTCTATTAAGTTTTTATTTAAAGAGTTTTTCATTGATAAAGAACTTGATAAAATACATATTGTTATAAATAACATTAAACATATTATCGTTACTGAAAAAACAGTTGTATTTATTTTACTACTTATTTGTTTTACCGTAAAGCTATTTAAATCCTTGTAATAAAGATTTTTATTTTTCTTTAATATTTTTAAGATTAATCCTGATAATGACCAAAATATTAAGAAAGTTGATAATAATCCTAATACAATAGGAACTAGTATTTGCATTCCATTTAATAATTTTTCAAAATTTATTGTAACAGAATAATAAGAATAACTAAGAATGCAAATAGATATTATAAATATAATAGTACAAACTACGGAATTTTTAAGTTTCACCTTCTCTGATTTTTTATTACTTTGTAATAAATCAATAAGTTTATTCTTACTAATGCTAATGGTATTAAAAAGCATAACAACTAAATACATAATTCCAAAATAAATTAAAGTTTTCATAAAAGATGATTGAGAAAAGACAAAAGTAAAATTAGATAGATCTGCTCTAAACATATTTGCTACTATTACACTCATTATTTGAGAAAGAAATACACCTAATAGAAGTCCAACAGATAATGAAATAATTCCTATAAAAAGCATTTCTAAAAATAATATTAATGATATTCTACTTTTACTCATTCCAAGTGTTAAATAGATTGCAAATTCTTTTTTTCTTCTCTTCATCAAAAATTTATTTGCATATATAATTAAAAATGCTAATACTATTGTGACAAATACACTAACACCAGACAGTATATTAGTCATAAGCTTAATAATTTCATCTGTTCTTTTGGAAATATTAAGCATAGCAGTTTGACTATCTATAGCATTAAATACGTAAAATATTGCAACTCCTAATATAATAGTTAAAAAATAAATAGCATAGTCTTTAAAACTTTTCTTAATATTCTTTATCGCCAAATTAAAGAGCATCATTAAGATCGCCCCCAAGCAACGTTACTACATCAATAATTTTATCAAAGAATTCTTTTCTACTATCATCACCTTTATTTATTTCACTAAATATTTTTCCATCTTTAATAAAAATAACTCTTGAAGCATAACTTGCTGTAAAAGCATCATGAGTGACCATCAAAATAGTAGCATTGTTATTCTCGTTTAAATACTTAAATTTTTCTAACAACATTTTTGCTGATTTAGAATCTAGTGCTCCTGTTGGTTCATCTGCTAGTATTAATTTAGGATTAGTTACAATCGCTCTTGCGGATGCTATTCTTTGTTTTTCTCCTCCACTCATTTGGTATGGATATTTATTAAGGATCTTTTTTATATCTAATTCTTCTGCTACTTTCTTGACTCTCTTTTCTATCTCATTAGCTTTAATATTTAAAATAGATAAAGCTAAAGCAATATTTTCATAACCAGTAAGAGTATCAAGAAGATTAAAATCTTGAAAAATAAATCCTAATTCTTCACGTCTAAATTTATTTAAAGCTTTTCCACTCAAAGTAGTAATATCTATTTTTCCTATGTAGATATGACCAGAACTAACTTTATCAATTGTAGATATACAGTTAAGAAGTGTAGTTTTTCCACTACCGGATGCTCCCATAATCGCGACAAATTCACCATTTGCAACATTAAACGAAATATCATTTAGTGCTTTTGTTAACGATGATTTACTTCCATAATATTTTTCAATACGTTTTATTTGTAATACATCATTCATACTTTAATGCGCTAATCAACCTAATCAAGATTGATTAACTCCTCCTTTCAATAATAATTTTATCTAAGAAAGGACAACTTGTCATTTGTTTAATATTGCTTTACATTACAAATTTGTAATGTTAACTTTGTAAATTATAAAAATCATTTTTAAAAAATGTAATATTAACGCACGTGTAATTATTAATTTCTGAATCTATACTAATAACATGCCCCAATTTTTGACAAAGTTTATTTACAATATATAAGCCCATTCCAGTAGAAGAAGTAACTATTCTTCCGTTAGAACCTGTAAATGTTTTTTCAAATACTCTAGATAAATCTGCTTTTTCTATTCCAATTCCATTATCTAAAATTGAAAGTACTATTTTATCACTATCTTCTTTTGCAGTTATTTTAATATAATTTTCTACTTTATTATTATGGTATTTAATGCTATTATTAATAATTTGATTAATAATAAATTCTAGCCATTTAGAATCACTTAAAACTACAAAGTCAACATTTTCTACCATTAAATTTATCTTATTTTCCAATAAGTCATCTTTATTTCTTAATGCAGTTCTGCTAATAACTTTTTTTAATTCAACATTTTTTATAGAAAAATCCTTATTAGCTTCTTCCGAACGTACATAGTATAAAATTTGTTCAATATAATTATCTAATTTTCTAATTTGTTCTTCAAATGTTCGATCTATTTTATCTTTATTATTATGACATTTTAACATTAAAGACATTAAAGGAATTTTAACTTCATGAATCCAAAGTTCTACATAATCTTTAAATTCATCAATACTATCCTCATATTCTTTTATATGTTCAATCATTGATTTATCTATTTCATATAAGGTTTGATAAATAAGCTCTCCCTCATAATAATTGGGTTTATTTATAGTTTCTAAGACTAAATATTTTTTATCAAGTCTATTAGTATTATTTAAAAGTTCATTATAAAATTTTCTTCTTCTAAAATATTCACCTATTAAAATTGCTAACATTAACACAATTAAAATTAATTCACATAAAATAATAAGTGCTATATTGATTTTAAATATCATTAATAAACTAAAAATCAAAAAATAGCTTAATAAAGTTAAAATAATTGCTAATTTATATTCATTTAAATACTTCTTAAAACTCATTTTAAAATATAACCTTGTCCCTTTCTAGTAATGATTGCATCCTTACAACCAGCCAAAAGAAGTTTACTTCTTAAACGACTAATATTTACAGTTAAAGCATTATCATTAATATACTCATAATTATTCCATAAATTAGTCATAAGTTCATCTCTACTAACTATTTTACCTCTGTTAGAAAGTAAATGCTTAAATATAATCATTTCATTCTTAGTTAAAACTATCTCAATATTCTTATACTTAAGTGTTCCGTTATCTAAATTAACTTTTACATCTTGATACATAGTAAAATCATCTTTTATATGCCTTTTTAAAATTGCTCCTATTCTAAGTAATAAAATAGTTGGATTGTATGGCTTGGTAATATAATCATCTGCTCCATAACTCATAGATAAAACTTCGTCACTTTCTAAAGCACTACTAGTAAGCATAATAACTGGTATATCAGTTACTTTTCTAAGATTTTTTAATAGCAATTCACCATTAAAATAAGGAATATTTATATCTAAAAGCAATAAATCAGCATTTTCTGATAAAATCTTTTCTTCACAATTAAAAAATTCTTTAATTATAACTGCATTATATCCAGCATTTTTTAATAAACTAAAAAGTTCTTCCTGTACTGTGATATCATCTTCAACAATTAATATTTTTTCCATAGGATTACTCACCTTCTTTATTATTATATCATTTCCATAAGCTTCATCACAATAAGAAGATATAAATAATCTAAACAGAAAATAAAAAACGTGCAAATATTTAAAGAAAAATTTCTGTTAATATATGCACTAAATTTTAATAATCTTAAGCTAATATTCCCTTAAAAATGCCAAGTGAAAGAAGCCCCATTATGATTCCAGCTAAAATTACGCCACCCATAATCGCAATTACACTTTTTTTAAAGTCCATATCTAAAATAGAAGCAGCTAATGTTCCAGTCCAAGCACCAGTACCAGGAAGTGGGATACCAACAAAAATAAATAATGCCCAATATAAGCCTTTACCAGCACTTTTCTTTAATTTTTCACCACCAGCTTCGCCTTTTTTTAAACACCAACTAAAAAATTTGCCAATATATTTCTTATCGCTTCCCCACACTAATACTTTTCTCGCAAATAAGAAAATTATAGGTACCGGAAGCATGTTTCCGATAATTGCAATGATATATGAAGGCAATAATGGTAGGTTAAAACCAACTGCATAAGGAATTGCTCCTCTAAGCTCAATTAAAGGAACCATAGATACTAAAAACACTATTAAATATTTTGATAAAGACATATATATCACCTTAATTAATAATAGCAAATAATAATAAATTTGCCAATAATTTTTCTAAAATTTACATATTAATTACAAAAAAACCAAGTAATATTTAATTACTTAGTTTCATTTTTTTTACTTTTATTTTTCTTGCAATATAAACTATTAACAATTTTTACTTTTACACCTTTAACGCGATCAAATTTCTTTCTTACGCCTTCAGGTAATTCTTTCTTATATACCTTCATAAAAATCCTCCAAACTCATAACTTTATTAAGTATTATACCATATCTAACTTAAGTTGTACATATTTTATTTAAATTTTTTAAATTTTGCTGCTTTCTTCTCTATCAAAATGAATAAAATTCATTTCTGCTTTTAAATATTAAAAAAATATATTATAATAATAAAGTAAGGAGGATGAGAAAATGTTAAAAAAGTTTAATGGCTATATGAGTATTGCAATTTGTTACTTGATACTATTTGTTCTATTTGGTATTATTCTTACAATTTTTCCTGATACATCTAATTTAACAATCTCTTACATAATATCTATTGGATTAATTGTAAATGGAATAACTTTATTTTTTAAAAACGAAAAGTATCTAATAATAGATTTCATCTCACTAGGTGTTATCTCTTTAGTATTAGGACTAATAATGCTATTATATCCTAAAATAGTTATTACATTAATACCTATTGTAGCTGGAACTTGGATGATTGTAAGCTCTGTTTTTAAGATTAGACTTTCACTAGTTTTAAAGGATTGTCAAATTAATTCTTGGGTATGGACTTTATTACTTGCAATTTTAACTATTATTTGTGGTATATTAATGATTATTAACCCACAAATTGGTGCTAATGCAATTACAAGTTTTATTGGAATGCTCATAATTATCTATTCAGCATCTAGTATTATAGATCTTATTATCTTTAAAAATAATGTTAATTCAATTGTAAAAAACATTGAAAAAACATACAAGTAAAAGATTATATACTATAAAAAAGGCCTCGTTAAAAAATGATGCCTTTTTTATTTATATAAAGAAAAAATGAACTATTTAGTTCATCAAATTTTTAAAATGGGGCGATTGGTGGGAATCGAACCCACGTAGTACTAGAGCCACAATCTAGCGTGTTAACCACTTCACCACAACCGCCATATAAATAATTACGTTATAAATTGTAACATAAATATATTAAAAAAACAAGTATTTTTCGAAATTTTAGGTAAATACCTATACTCTTATTATCTATAATCATAAGATAATGTGGAGGAAAAATAATGATGAATAACTATTTAAATCAGATGTATCCATACGCTATGGATAATTATTATCAAAATTATTATAATCAAAATAATCCTAATAATAGTAATATCTCTAGTAATATTACTAATGAAGGATATAAAGGATTTATAAGAGGGAATTTTTTTGACAGCTTATATGACCCATATAAAAAATATACTCCTATTGAACCAGTTATTTCTAATGAGAAAGAAGAACTTTTAGAGCAAGTACAAGTATATAACTTTGCACTAACTGATCTAAATTTATATTTAGATAATAACCCAAATGACATGAATGCAATTAATTTATATAATAATTATTTAACATATTACAAAAAGGCAACACAACAATATGAAGAAAAATATGGCCCTTTAACTAGCGATAATGTTAATAAAGAAAATAATTGGCAATGGGACAATAATCCATGGCCTTGGGAGGTACAATAATATGTGGAAATACGTCAAGAGTTTGGAATATCCAATTAACATTAAGAAAAAAGATCTAAGAATGGCTAAAGAACTAGTTACTCAATATGGAGGTAGCAATGGTGAACTTGCTGCTGCTCTTAGATATCTAAATCAAAGATATACTATGCCTGATAATAAAGGAAAGGCTTTACTTACAGATATTGGTACAGAAGAATTAGGACACGTAGAAATGATTTGCACAATGGTATATCAACTACTAAAAGATGCCACAATCGAAGAGTTAAAAGCTGCTGGATTAGAAAGTCATTATGCTGAGCATAAAAAAGCTCTTTATCCAACTGATGCTAATGGAGTACCATTTAGTGTTAGTTATTTTGCTACAACAGGTGATCCAGTTGCCGATTTAATGGAAGATTTAGCTGCCGAAGAAAAAGCACGTGCTACATATGAACACTTAATTGATCTAACTGATGATCCAGATATTATTGGACCACTTTTGTTTCTAAGACAAAGAGAAGTAGTACATTATTCAAGATTCAAACAATTATATGATGAATATAAAGCTAAAAGATACGATCAAAAATAATAAATAAAAAGACTTTCATCTTCTTGTTACACTGGAAAGAGGAAAGTCTTTTTTTAAGCAAAAAAAAATTACTGGCAATTTCCTATTTT
>CAKPEZ010000017.1 GCA_934149465.1 uncultured Bacilli bacterium
AATAACTTATATTAGCACTTTCATATATCCAACTATAACATTGTGTATCATTGTATTTAGTATATCCACTAGGACAACTTAACTTTATTGGGGCACTAGTATAATTGGTACTTTCACATACACCATTATTTAATATAGAACCATTGTAACATTGACCTCCTACGGGTTTAGATGTATAAATTGATTTACATTTATCTCCCTCTAATGTTTGGTTATCTAATAAACAATAATAGCTAATATCTCCATTAATAATATTCATCTTTTGACAAGGACGACCAGTACTAGAAAGACTTTCTTTATATTCATATCCACTAGGGCAACTTTCATTTTTAGTAGCGTCAATTATTACTTTTTGTGTTGTATTATTATTGTTATTATTTGTATTGTTTTTTTGCTTATTATTATTTAAAGTATTGTTTGGTTTATCTTCTTTTGACTGATTATTTTTGTTTATATCTGATGATGTATTATCTTCATTATTACTTATATCTTCTTTTGTATCATTACTATTAGTAGTATCATCTTTTTCAATAGTAGTATTGCTATTCTCATAATTATTTTTAGTATCATTTTTATTATTAGACTGAGTAAACTTAAATATTGCTATTGCAATAATACTAATTATTACTAATGATACTAAAACAAGTAAGATTATTTTTTTCTTTTTAGGTATTATCTTTTTTTCTCTAAGGCTAGTACCACAATGAATACATTTCTTTGAGGTATCGCTTATTTCGTGATTACATTTAGGGCATTTAATCAGTGCCATTATTTACTTACTCCTTTCGTTTTCCTTGGCTTATTTCTAATACTTTCGACGTGTAACATATCATCTTTTCTTTTAATACATAAAACGTATTTATCCTTTTCATTTCTCAATATCTTTATACACTCATTGACTTCAATAATAATAGAAGTAGTATTATTGTCATTTTCTATAATAGTCATACATAAACCCCCTAATATTATTATACCACAATACCGACTAATTGTCGAAGTATAAATGCTAATAAAAATGAAATAATATTTATGGAGAGTGTTTAGATGACTACGATAGATAAAAGTGATAATAATTATGTATATTATCTAGTCGGAAAAAACATACGTAAATATAGAAAACTTAAAGGCTTAAAGCAAAGAGAGTTAGCAGAAAAATGTAGCCTAAGTGAGGGTTTTATTAGTGATATTGAAAGTAATACTTTTCGTACTATTTCACTTAATACTCTTTATCTAATATCTAGGGTACTAGGTATACATATTATGTTGTTATTTCAAGACTTAGAAGATGAATAGCGTTAAATTATTAATGCTTTTTTTTCATATAAAAAATATCCAAACAAGGATATTTTAATTATGCCAATAAATTTATTGTATCTACTAATTGAAATATATTCTTATGTGTATATGTTCCGTCAGTAATATCAGCTATCTTATGTCCTAAAATAAGCTTAGTACATATCTTATTAGCTTTAGCATTATCTAATCTTGTAGCACACGTATGCCTACAATCGTAAGGCAAATAATCTAAATTTAGCTTAATAGTCATTTTATCCCAACGTTCCTTAAAACTAACATAAGTAAACTTCATATCTCTAGAACTAGCAATTAAGTAGCTTGTAGGGTTATTTAAACGCTTTTCTATTAATGGCTTAATTCTATTATGAATAGGTATTATTCTATTCTTTCCAGCCTCTGTTTTACTTCCACCTATCATATAGTTTTTATCTAAAAATACATTTGACTTTTTAATGTTTAATAATTCATTTGGTCTTAAGCCCGTATAAATTAGTATTAGTGCTAAATCTACATCTTCTATATTTAAATTATTCCATAATAAATTAATCTCTTCTTCTTTTAAATTTATATGTAGTGTAGATTTTTCTTCTTTTCCCAGTTCTACAAATTCAGCATAGTTTTTAACTATAGGGACATCTAACTCATCAGCAAAAGAGTATAATTGATTACATAAACTTTTTATATATTTTTTTATGGTGTAACCACAATTACAATTATCAATAAGTTCTTGAATATCCCTTTTTCTAATACTAGTAAATATTTTATTATGTAATTTAATACAATGATTTTTATAAGCATTTTTATATAATTTTAAACTTTTATCGTCTATTTTTCTACTTTTAACCACTAGCCATTTTGAATATAATTCTTTAAACGTTATATTTTTTAGGTCTAAATCGTATGGAGCATTATTATATAAAGCTAAGGCTTGTAGTCCCTCTTCTTTAGTAGAATAATATCCTATAGGCTTAAATATTTGTTTTCCCTTATCATCATAACCAGTTGTAATTTTGGCTATATAAGGTCTTCTTCTATTTCCACTCAATTTATAAACTGAGCCATAATTATTGGGTAATTTCATATTTTTCATTCTCCTTTATATTGTAAATTTTCTTAAAATACTTTATAATGGAGATGTACTTTAAATTTGGTAGTGAGCCGATTTTTAGTACATCTCTGACTAGGTACTATTCCAGTAGTACTTAGTCTTTTTTATTGTATTCCTAATCTTTCCATTTCTTCTTTGTTAAATTTTTCATCTAACAATTTTTTTATATTTTCATAATTTTCAATTATGTTTGGGTTTTCTTTTATGTTATCAAAAGTATCATTAAGATATTTATTTGTTTTATAGCCTTGCAGATATTGATTATCTTCATCTATTTTAAAGTCTTCAAAATAATAGTTAGGATATTGAGCATTAAACAAATTCAACTCTTCATCAACCCTTATTTTTTTATTATTTATAGACGGAGTAATTAAATAAGTTCCTACTTTTTCTAAATTAACATTTTCAATTATTTGGTTTAAAGCAAATTGATACAAAATTTTTGAAACTTCATCTTTACTAGAAAAAATTGTTTCTAATTTTTTAATTGAGCTATCAGTTAGGCCTAATTGTTTATTAATCTCTATATTTTCCTTTTCAATACTTTCAGTTAAACCAACAAAATATTGTATTGGAATTTTAGGATATTTTTTATTTAAAACTATAAGTTCTCTCCAACCAATAAAAGCTCCATTATTTTCATAACCTCCAATGGTATTTCTCGTTACACCAAGTATTTCAGCAAATTCATCTTGGTTCATTTTTAAAACTTTTGTCCTAAAGTATCTTAAATTTTTACGAGCTTGAGCTAGCTTTTTTTCTTCATCATCACAATTCATTTTATTATCCTCACTTTCTTGCACAATAATTTCAACATTTTTATGTTTATAGTACTAAATACAAAATTATTGTTAATTGCTCTTTTTTTATTGTTTTGTTCCATTTTTAATAATATAATGGTTTTGTCAATGCAAAATAAATTATTCACAATTTGATTATACCAAAAAAATTGTTCATTGTCAAATAAGGAGGAAAATATGACCGATTTAGAGTATGAGACTAGATATAATGAGCTTTCTAGTAGTAAAACAAAATTCATAAATATTAGCTCAGTTTGTTATTTTCTTAAGCAAGATAATGAGAATAAAACAGAAAAATTACTAAAAAGTATAGGAATTAAATCAGAATGTATAATGGGTTATGATAAATATTACCTAGTAGATGATTTAATAGTAGCAATAAATATGATAAAGGAGGGAAAAATATGTCTTTAGCAGACGAAATGATGAAAAATAATAATATAAATTTCAAATTAAAAAATAAGTTAGGTGTTGATATTAAATATAACCAAGAAGAAAGAAAAGAAATTACTAAAGATGTAGTATATGCTAATTTAGATATAGAAGAAAGTACTATTTTAGAGAAAATGCTTGATAGCCAAAGTCATTGGTCTAATGGAGATAAATTAATTCAAACAGAATTTATGGAGGAATATATCAGTATGACAAATCTTAAATATGTCAATTATGACTTTTATAGTATTAATGGTTATCTTGGTATTGATAAACTTAAACAATCTATATTTAACATATTGAGTAAAGCCAATATAAGAAATTTAAACTCAGAGATTAAAAATATAGTTGATTTATTAAAAATAAAATGCTTTATTGATAATTATAATTTATCTGAGGATAAAATATATGTAAAAAATGGGTTAATTACATTAAATGACAAAGAACATAGCTTTGAGCCTATTAGAAAATTTTCAACCAATTTAATAAATGCTAATTATACTACCAATAAAAAAGAACCTCAAAAATGGTTAGCATTTCTAAATGATTTGTTAAATGCTGAGGATATAGATATTTTACAAGAATATTTAGGGTATTGTTTGATACCAACAACATACGGACAAAAATGTTTATTTATAGTTGGTAAAGGCGGAGAGGGAAAATCTGTTATAGGAAAAGTATTGAACTCCATTTTTGGTAATTCAATGGTAAGTATTAAATTGCAAAAGCTATTAACTAACAAATTTAGCTTAGCTCAATTAAAAGATAAGCTTATAATATTTGAGGACGAATTACAAGATATGCCTATCCAAGAGATAGATACATTTAAATCATTAATTACAGGAGGTCTATTTAGCGTTGAGGAAAAATTTCAAAGAGAGCAACAAGCTAGTCTATATGCTAGGTTTATAGTTTTAGGTAATAATATACTTAAACATAAGAATTGTAAAGAGCCTAGTTTTCAAAGAAGACTTTTATTGTTAACTACGAAAGAAAAAGATAAAAATAGAATTGATAACCCATATTTGCCAAACGAATTAATAGAAGAAAAAGATTTGATATTTATGTGGTTATTAAATGGACTAGAAAGGCTCCTAAAAAATAATTATCAGTTTTCTCATAAAGAATATATGAAAAAGAAAATTGAAGAATATTATAAAAATGAATATTCAATAATTGTTGAGGCATTTATTAGAGATGATAAATATATAAAATTACTTAATGGGGCTTTTACTCCCACAAGTGATTTAACAGAACAATTTGAAAAATATTGTTTAGATAATTTTATAGAATATAGTAAAGATAAATTTACTAAAGAATTATCTTTGCTACAAGAACTTTTTAATATTAAAAAAGACAGAAAGTACTTTAAAGAGTTTAATAAACAAATATGGGGTTATACAAACATAACACTAGCCAACTAGACAAGCTATATTGTAAATATTACTAATTTATAATAATTATTATTAATAAAAGTATGTAATTTACTTGTCTACTTGTCTATAAGGAGCCTCCACGTGTTGAATAGCTACATCAATATATAAAGATACTAAGGTCATCACATTGTAAAATACCCCC
>CAKPEZ010000018.1 GCA_934149465.1 uncultured Bacilli bacterium
ATTTGCAATAACCCCAAATTCTGCTTCACAATCTTCTATTGAATTTTTTATCTCATTTACATCATCAACTTTTTGAATACTAATATTAGCAATATCTATTGTTTTATCATCTTTCATTGGAATTATAATTTTTTGATAAGAGTTTCCTTTTCTAAAGTAAATAATTTTTTCACAGTTATCATCTTCATATCTAAATTCAGTAATGAAAATAATAGCACATTCATTAATAAGAACATTACTTCTAATTTGATTTAAAATATTTTGCTGATAATTGATATAATCTGCTTGCATAACTATATTTTCATCCGACATTATGTCATTTTCTTCAGAATTTGTTTGTCTAATTGGCTCATCATAACCATCTCTAATTATTTCACCATACTCATTTATAGTCATAAAAGATACCTCTTTAATTCTATCTACAGCTTTTAGATTTTCTTTCTCTGCATATTTTAATAATAATCTTTTGCAACGGCTTATTAGTTCCATCGTTCTTTTTGTTTGCTCAGCGGTTGGTTCTTTTTCTTTATCTAACATATTATGATTTTCATCAAACCACGTTTCTTCTTGAATCATATATATTTGATCTAACGATTCTCTAAACATTTCATAACTAGTATGTTGATTAAATTTATCAATTAATCTTCTAAAGTCTTCTTTTTGGGGATTATTTTGCATTTTAATAAATTCGTTCATACTTATTCCCACTGCTATACAAAACAACTCATTCAATTTATCCTCTATCTGATATTCATCTAAGTTTGTGTTAAGTTGTATTCCTAATGAAGATTGAATATTTTTAGGAAATTCAATCTGTAATATTTCTCCTGCTACATCAGTTGCAAATCTTTGAGTAGCACCTTCATTCATACCAACACCTTTATCTTGATGCTCAAAGCCAATAGATTCGTCATAATGATCTAGTCCATGTTTAATCTCATGCAATATATAAATTAATGCTTCTTCTTCACTTTTAAAAACTTTGGCATTGAAATACAATTTCTTTTCACTAGGAGAATACATCCCATATACTGCCGTACCAGGTAAATCATAAACTATTCCATTATTGAATATAGTAACTAATTTATTGTTTAATTCCTCTTTCCTATTCTCATCAAAATACTTTCTTTTAATTCCGACATTGACTATATCTAGCGCTTTTGATAGTACTTTATTAAAATCCACTATTTCCATTTATTTACCTACTTACAAATATTCTAAATAATTCAGATTATTTGTCCTTACACATCAATTATAACATTATTTTTATCAAACTGCTTTAAGACTGTAGTCAAACACACTAAATCAAATTAATTTACTGAATTTCTACATTTAATTTTAACATTTGCACATGCTCCTAAATACGCTGTACCCGTTTCAGAAAATTCATGCACCTTTCCTTCACAAATCCTATTGATAATAAAGTTCCAGTCTTCTTCAATCTGATGCTATATTTCTGTTATTCTTATTTATTTCTTCAATTCTTAATTTCTTTATTATTTTACAATTTTGTTCTATTCTCTCTTTCCCTGATATTGCTTCATAAATATTTAATATTTCATCAATAATTATATCATCATTATCATTGATATTAGAGAATAAATATGGTGTATATAGAACATCAAATAAAAATAAGTCGAAATTTAATTTTTTAAAACCTACATTCTCATAAAATTTTTTTCTCTTTTCTCTTAATAAATTGTCTTCTTTATCTTTGCCAAATCCAACTTTTTCAATTTCTATAAAAACCCCTTTATTTTCTTTCTCCTGTTTCAATAAAATTTGTAATGCTTTAGTACCAAATTTATTATTTCTATATTGTGGTAGTATAGCAAAATAATCTAAAATAGCATATCCTTTATCCCGGATTTTGTTTAATAACATAAAACCAATTATTTCATCTTTGTATAAAATTTCTATAATTTTTGTATAGTGTCGCTCATAAGCTAAACACAGTAATTCTAACGACTTTCTTTCATCTTCTGGAAATAGCTCCAAATAATATGAATATACCTCTTTTTTAAATTTGTTTATGTCTATATTTTTTAATTTTATATCTTCCATAATTACTATTTTCCTCCTAATTCATTATTGCATTTTAAAATAAACTTTTTAAGCAATTCATCCTCTAGCATTAACTATGGATGCCATTTTATTACCATTATAAATTTTTTATTATATGCTTCAAAAAATTCCACCAAACCATCGTAGTTAACAAAATATCCAATGTTACTTATTTTTACTCATATATGCTACTAATAAAATTATCCCAATTAAATTACAACCAATAGATAATCCCACTAAAAGACCACTAGTAAATTGCCCAAAACTACTAATTTCATCTTTCGAAAAAACTGTAAATGCTAAATATAATAAATTTCCTAAAACAATTAAAAACGTTCCTATTTTTATGTTTTTCACTTAAATCATCTCCTTAATAATTATTTTAAATCCAAAGCTCCTTTGGGACACTCTTTAATACAATTACAGCATAATATACATTCAGTACCATTTTTTCTTTTACGAGAATCATCTAACATATCAACATTCATTGGACATACTCTTAGACATTTATGACAATTAAGACATTTATTATGATTACACCTAACTCTTAAATAAGAAAAATAACTAGCAGGCTTTAAAAACACCGTTACAGGACATATATATTTACAAAAAGCTCTATTATCTTTAAATATAAATGCCAATAATATACCCAAGACATAATAAATTATATTTCCTATTATAAACGCCCAAAACATTATATTTTCTAAATTACCAACCTTAAAAATAAATAATCCTGATACAAATGATAATGATAGCAAGAATACTATATATCTAAGCCACCCTAACTTTTTTCTATTACTCTTAGGAATCTTATATGGTAATAGATCTAGTATCATTCCTGTCCAGCACGCATAACCACACCAACCTCTTCCAAAAAATAATGGACCGGCAATTTTAGCAACAAAATAATGAATAGTAGCAGCTTCAAATACTCCTAAAAACAAATAATACCATAGTCCTTCAATTTGCATATTTTCTCTACATATAATTCCTAAGTATATAAGCATATATAGGCCAACTGCCAATTGAACAAAGTTTCTAGCATATTTAACTTTATGAGACATTAAATACATTCCTGTTGATATACAAATTCCTATATAATTAAAATTTAATAGATAAAATAAATTTTTTGTAGAAATAAATAGCGCTATAGCAACAATCTCAAATATGACCATAGTCATTACCATAATTTTATTTTCTTTAATCCATTTAAACATATCTTATACCTCGCACTTGATTTCTATATTCTAATCTTTAAACCAACTAACTAATAATGGTTTAATTAATTCATAAATAAAGATTGCCATAAGATTTATTAAGAATACTCCAAATATTAACTCAACCTCTATTGAAGCAATATTTATTAATTTACCAACCGGGGTTACAAATACTACCAGTTCAATTAAAAATATCAACAATAATCCATAATTCATTACTTTATTAGAAAATATTCCTTGTTTAACAACTGATTGTTTTAAATTTCTACAAGACACAGAATAAACTATCTCTTGCATTACCATTGAAAGAAGTGCTAAAGACATAGCTGCTTCTTGCCCATAATCTTTTAAACAAATAAAATATGTGATAACTACAAACACAGTTTCGATTATAGCCGATGAGGCAATACAAGCTTTAATAAAGGGAGTAAATAATGGTTTATTTATTCCTCGTGGTTTTTTAGCCATTATGCCCTCTTCACTCTTTTCAAAAGATAAACATATACTAGGAATAGAATCCGTTACTAAATCAATAAATAAAATATAAATGGGTAACAAGATTGTTTTTTTAGTAAGTAACCCTATAATAATAACAAATATTTCCGCAAAATTACTTGATAAGGAAAATACTATATTATTTCTAATATTATTATATATTCTTCTTCCCTCTTCAACAGCAACCACTATAGTTGAAAAAGAATCATCCATTAATACGATATCCGAAGCTGACTTAGTAACATCAGTACCCGTAATACCCATCCCCACACCGACATGAGCATCTTTAATAGCCGGAGCATCATTTACGCCATCCCCAGTCATCGCTACAATTTTACCACTGTCTTGCA
This sequence comes from uncultured Bacilli bacterium, assembly GCA_934149465.1. Lineage (GTDB taxonomy): Bacteria > Bacillota_I > Bacilli_A > RF39 > UBA660 > CAKPEZ01. The sequence goes on from CAKPEZ010000018.1 coordinate 4,127, forward strand.
AAGCACCGACTATTCTTTCTTTATGAGCGGGATTTACTCTCGCATAAACCGAATATTTTTTGACAATATCTTTTAGTTCTTTATCATTATATTTATCAAGTTCACTTCCCAGAATTGCTTCGTTATCATTACTTATAATTCCCACACTTTTAGCAATCGCTATTGCTGTATCAACAGAGTCCCCCGTAATCATAATAGGTCTAATTCCCGCTCTTTTACATAAAAGAACACTTTCTTTAACACTTTCTCTTGGGGGATCTATCATTCCTAAAATACCAGCAAAAGATAGATTATTTTCTTCTTTTTCTAATTCTTTAATATTTTGAGGTACATAATCTAATTTCTTATAAGCAAATCCTAAAGTTCTTAAAGCTTTTTTGGAAAAATTTTTAACTTTATCTAAAACATCTTTTTTTTCATTCTCTGATAGATTTACTTTTTCTATTAAAGAGTCCATACTTCCTTTACATAAAATATATACTTCATTATCAATTCTATTTAAAGTAGTAGATATCTTTCTATCACTATCAAAGGGAATATC
>CAKPEZ010000019.1 GCA_934149465.1 uncultured Bacilli bacterium
GTTTAGAAATTAATATATCTCCAAAATTAATGATATATGTGGTTTTATTTATGTCAATAGTTCTTATAATTTCTTTGCTGATATCTTCGTCAAACAATTTAAAGAAAAGTCCAAAAGAATTATTAATTGATACAAAATAGTAATAAATATTTATAATCTATAAAAGTAAATCAGAAATGGTTTACTTTTTTCTTTGGAATTTTAAAAATCAATGGTATCATATAATAGAGGAGAATTGAGGATATGGATGTAAGTATATATACAATTTTAGAAGTAGAATATAAAAAAAAATATAAGTTACCAGATTACTGGTATCAAATAGATGATTATAAAGTAATGATAGAAATAATAAGTAAGGCGATTAATAATAAGAAAAGAATTGAAGATATAGAAGAATATCAGAAGTTAAATAAGGTGATTATGTATGACTAGGGAAGAATTAAGCCAAAAGTTATTAGAAATAGATGATTTAAAAGGCACTATTGATAAATTAAGTCCTGAGGTTTTATCATATCTTGATATTAAGGTGTATAGTAGACCTATAAGTGGATATTATAATGCTTATGACTATATGCTAAGTAGTAAAAAAGGAGAAGTAAAACCAAAACTTGAAGATAAAGTAAGTAAGGAAATTATTATTCCTAAAATTAAGGCAAGAAAGCCTTTTGATTATGGTTTTTTGATTCCAACGGATGTTCTACTATCGCCGTGGCCAGATTCTAATAAAAATGTTTTAGAACATATTTTGGAAAATCCTATCATATCACTTTTTTGTAGGTGCACTCCAGCGGTTGATAATTTAGAAATAATTAAAACGGTTATAGAACATGGATATTATAGTTTTCTTAATATGGTTTCAATTACTTTATATAATGAAAAAATTACTGATGATAAAACTATATTAGATATAATGATAGAACATAAAATATTACCAGTAACTAAATATGTTACTTATAATTCGGACCTCGGTATATTAAAAAATAGTTGTAAAGAGCCACAAGATATTTTACTTGCTAAAGTAAAGGAAGATAAAACTTTATTAGAAGTTTTGCTTGAAAATAATATACCTTTTATATTTGATAAAGATGATTTAGAAAAAGCCCCTTTAGAAGTAAAAAAGGCTATTTTATTAATATGTACAAAGGAAAATAGACTAGATTTAATAAGATATATTTATGATTCTTTTATTGATTCTACTAACTTAGCAATGGAAAAAATGAAAAATTATAATCAGGAGGATACTATTGAGACTTATAAAATACCTTTGGAGTTTCAAGATAAAGTTAAAGAATTTTATCAAGTCTATGCAACGGGGACTAGTAGCAGTAAAGAAATTTTAGATTTAGCATTAAAATCGTTTTTAAATTGTTTAGGTGTAAATAAAACTGTTGCTACCGATGATATGGATTGTTTAATATGGATTAAACAAGAATATCCTCATTTTCATTTTGAATACAATAAGAATAAAGGTTCATTTTTCTCGGCAGGTGGCGAAACAATTAGTATTGAAAACCCTAATTGTTTAGCAATGTTTAACCATGAACTAGCGCATGCTCTTCATCATTATATAATTGATGATTCCCTTGCTCCTTCGGCTATTCAAGGAGAAATAGAATTAGGAAGAAAAGAAAGTTATGATAATTTAAAAATGAAGGTTATTTATAATGAACTTAATAGTGAATCGGCATCTTTGACAAATAAAATTGATTCAGAATTAAAAAGCAAATTTGGAGAGTTTATAATTAAAAATTATGGCTCTTTAGAGGCATATGAAGCACTTTTAAGTGCTGAATTTCAAAAAGTGTTAACTGATAGTGCAACTGTTAGGGGTTATATCGATGAAAATTTTAGTAGTGAGGTAAGCACTGAAGTAAAAAAAGCTCTTGATAGTATTATAACAAATATGGATATTAGCACGGCTGTAAGCAAGCTAACTAACCACTGTTTACAAGTTGAATATAAACAATTTAGAGCACGGTTATTTGATGAAAAACAGGCTGAATTTTTGATGTATTATAATTTTATTGATGCTTATTATAATGGGGCTGTTGGCGAATTAGCTTTTAAAAATGATATTAATAATTCTTTTTATAGCGTTCATGGTCTTACATATTTTCTTAAAGATAAGGAAAATCAATATCGTGAAATGCTTGCTGATTATGTTGCTCTTTTAAAGAGTCCTAATGGTAAATATTATATAGATAAATTACGCGAAAAGGGTTTTGGTAGTATTATTGATAAGATTGATAAGGTATATCGCTATAGCGGTTATGAAGAAAGTGTTAGTTTGTAATAAAGCGTTGTGGTGTTATACTTATGGTAATTAAGGAGTGATAATTATGGGATTTTTTGATAGATTTAAAAAACAGAAGAAAGAGGAAAATCAAGAAGAAAATAAGATGGGACAAGAACTTAGTGCAAGTGAAAAATTGTCTACTGATTTACAGAGGCAGATAAACGATCTTTATAAAGAAAAAAATGATGCTTATCAAGAGCAAATGAATGGATGGCGTAAAGTAGAACAAGAAATACAGGGTCAATTAGATGCAAGGTCTGATTTAGATACTACTAAATATTTAGATGATGTAGTTGTTAAGCAAACAAAGAAGTTTATTTCTGAAATGGCTGGGGATGAAGATTTTAGTAAAAGTGCAGAACCGCCAAAAGATTTTAATAAAAGTAGAGTTACTGCCGAAAAAGCAAAGGTTATTAATAAACAAATTTCAATAGTTAATGGTGGTGCTGGTATTTATATATACAATCATCCTACACCACCATTTCTAAATCCTCTGAATTATTTGGGTTTAACATTTTTATTAACAAAAGAACAACTGGGAATTTTAGAAGGTGCTGAAGAACAAAATTTGAATTATGCCAGGAATCATATGACGGTTGAAGAACTTGGTGAATATTTGGAAAAAGAGCTTGCTATAGTAAAAAAATATAGAGCAGAAGATAAGTTTAATACTGTTGAACAACAAAAAATTTTAGATTTTGCTATAGGTACAGCGGATAATTTTTTAGATTCACTACATGCTGAAAAATCTCAATCAAGAAGATAGGTGAAAATAAGTTACTTAAAATCTTATTTTATGGTTATTATGTTATTAACCAATGAGGCAAGATTTAGGGTGACTTTTTTTTATGAAAATTAAAAAAAGCAATTTCTTTAGAAAAAATCACTTGGTAAAATTATTATTTCTGGGGGCATATAGGTCTCTTATATTAATTTCTAAGGCATCAGCAATGTGCCCATAATAAAGAATGCTCAAAACACGCTTGTCAAAAACAGTAATTAGAGCAAGATATTGTTGATATAATTAACCATTATAAAGAAATAATTGTAGAGATGGATTCTAAAATAAATGAAATATTGAACAAAAAAGAAATTTCTTATGATTTGGAAATAATAAAAAATAAAATTCAAAATGCAGAAAAAAAATATAATGTTAAGGAATTCAATTAAAGAAGATTTAAAAGAAAATTTTATATCGGAAGAAGAATACTGGCAATATAACAAAGAGTATAGTAATAAAATTAAAAAGATAAAAGAAGATATACAATTATATGAGGAGGGAAAAGAAAAAGAAACAGAAACAATAAAAAATAACGATACTGATTGGATGAATATATTTAAAAATAAAGAAAAAATAAATGAACTAAATAGATTATTGATAGATGAGTTAATTGAAGATATAGTTATAGAAAAAGATAATAATTTAAAGATTATTTTTAAATGCGAAGATAAATATTTTGAGGCTCTTGACTTTATAAATAAACAAAACTATGATATAATATCGTCTAGTTAAAGGGCAAAATCTGAAAGTACTTTTTTAAGTATTTTTTTAAAATAAAATGAAATAGAAAGAAGTGATAA
>CAKPEZ010000020.1 GCA_934149465.1 uncultured Bacilli bacterium
ACCTATAAATAAACATAAATAAAACCTATCTAAATATACCCTTTTCTTAAAAAACATATAAATAATATATATAATAAATAAAATAAAATTTATAAAAGATAAAACACCAGATGTAAATATAATATCTAAATACATAGAATGAGGTTTTAATATATAGAAAGATGAAGATTCTTGTGAATTTAATATCCCCAAATAATCATTATTATTAAAATAATATATAAAAGAATTAGAACCATGTCCAATTAAAATATTTTTAGATATATATTTAATACTATTTCTATAAATATATCCTCTTCCAGTTAATATTTTATCAAATCTTATATTTTTAATATCATAACTAAATACATTATCATCAATTCTTACATCATTCTTAATTAAATAAAATCTATTATTATCAAATTTAAAATCAATAGTATCCTTATATCCAAAATCAAACCTATATACATTAAAATCTTTATACATTTTAATACTACTATTTTCCTGATTCATATCATATAAAATATCTTCATCCTTAAATTTAAACAATACTTTATCTCCATTAATACTTATAGATGTAATTAATTTTTTATTATTAGAAGTATTTTCTTTATTTAAAATAATATTATAATTACCCCGTATTAAAAATATAATAAATATCAAAAAAATAGATAATAAATATTTAACTTTCCTTTTATCAAAAATAATAAATAATATTAAATTAAATAACATTATATAAAAAGAAAAAGTTGAATACGTCTCTATTATCATCCAAATAGAAAAACATGCTAAAATATAACTAAATAATTTATATTTCTTATCATTAATAAAATTTAAAATAATAGGAAAAAATAAAATCAATACACAAGAAAAATAACCAGAATTACCAAAAAATAATTGTAACTTACTCCCAACAATATTAATATTATTTAAATATGTATTAGAACTTCCAATAAGTATTATATTTTTTATAAAAGGAATATTAAGTACATTAATATCTAATCTTTCTAATATAGAAAAAATAATAAATAAAACAAATAATATCTTAATACTTAACTTAAAACAATTTAAATTATTCTGCCTAAAGTAATAACACCCTATAATAAATAAAATAAGATAACAAGTAATACTAATTATACCCTCACAATCAAAATAACCACCATATAAACTAAAATAAGAATTATAATTTAAAAATGAAGATAAATATAACAATACAATATAAATAAAACTAAATATAAATATATATTTATTATTCAAAATATACATTATTATATTTTGAATACCCTTATTTTTTATTCTAATAAGAAAAAGAAAGATAATTACAAGTGTAAAAACCAGTAAAAATCTTTCTCTTGCTAATAAAATAAAGTCATAAAACATTCCCATATTAGAACTATATAAATTATATAATACTGGATCAATACTTCTAGTTTTTAAAAAGACAATAAAAGGGAATATAACTATAAAAGTACCAAACAATATATCCATTAACTTATCAATTTTTTTATCCATAATTTCTATAATTCTATATATCTAGAACTATCTACTCCTTCTATTTAATAACTTAATATCTATGCAGCTGATCTTAAAAAGAAATATATGATCCAAGTTTTCCATCTTGATATCCAAAACCATTAATATTAGCTTTTGTTATTTTATTTGTTTTAGCATCAAAATATATCATGTACCACTCTCTGTTATCTAAATTATATTTTTTCAAATCAAATTTTTTTGTTACCTCTTCAAATATTCCTAAGTCACCTTCTGAATATAATATTTCATTTCCATAACATTCTTCTTTTAAACCTGCAGCACTTCCAATTCTAGTTGCACATGTACCATCTTCTTTTTTTATTCCTCCATCATAATGGCAAAAAATTTCATCAGCGCGTCCATCTATTCCACAATGAAATACTCCATATTTTGAATTTAATCCAAATGTACTTATCATAGAATTTAAATTATCTATCATTTTTAATGTTTCTTGTTCTTTTTCTTTGTTACTCAATGCTTTAGCTACTCCATTTGAATATTCAATATAATATCCATCTATTGTAAAATAACCACTTGTAACAGTACCATTTTCATCTAATACTACATAACTTCCTGATTCCGGTAATTTACCACTTACATCCACAGTTATTTTTGGACATTCAACAATATCTATATTATATTTTTCATCATGAATAGTTTTACAATTACTTGTTCCTTGTAATTTTCCTGTTGAATCTACTTTAAATTTTCCTGTATATTTTCCATTACTATTTTTTACTAATTCTTGTACTACTCCATTTTCTACTGCTTTTACATATGCGGTTGCTGAAGACTTTGCTGCCCCTTCTTTCGCATTATTTATTAAATTTAGTACTATTGGTGTTGCAATCAAGGCTATTATTGCTAGTACTACTATTACTGCTAATAATTCTATTAACGTAAAACCTTTTTTCTTCATTTTTTATTCACTCCTTATCTATACTACTACTTTAGTATACCCCCCCCCCAAGGCTTTTTGTCAATACCATATTTTGACATATTTTTTGGAAAGTTCTATTCTAAAACAATATTATGATAAGAAATTTATAATTTAAATAATACTACCAACTATCTAGTATTGAATAAAATATGATCCGAGTTTTCCATCTTGGTATCCGAATCCATTAATATTTACTTTTGTTATTTTTTTAGTTTTGGTATTGTAAAAAATACTTTCAGACATAATTCCATCCAATCCATATTTAGACATATCAAATGTCTTTTTTATATTAATTTCAAACATACCTTCATAATGACAATAAATATTATTATCTTTATCATTAAGCCAACTATTTAAAAAACAATGATATTCTTCATAACTAGTATCAAATTCCATAGAATTTAACATTATATTTAAATTATCTATCATCTTTAATGTTTCTTGTTCTTTTTCTTTATTGCTCAATACTTTAGCTACTCCATTTGAATATACAATATAATAATTATCTATTGTAAAATAACCATTTGTAACAGTACCATTTTCATCTAATACTACATAACTATTTTCTTTTGGTAATTTACCACTTACATCTACTGTTATTTTTTTATTACTATCAGTATCACTTACAAGTTTTAATCCTGTTGAATCTATTTCAAATCTTCCTGTATAACTTTGATCATTACTACTTAGTAATTCTTGTACTACTCCATTTTCTACTGCTTTTACATATGCGGTTGCCGAAGACTTTGCTGCCCCTTCTTTTGCATTATTAATTAAATTTAGTACTATTGGTGTTGCAATCAAAGCTATTATTGCTAGTACTACTATTACTGCTAATAATTCTATTAGCGTAAAACCTTTTTTCTTCATTTTATTCACTCCTTATCTATACTACTACTTTAGTATACCCCCCCCCCCCAAGCTTTTTGTCAATACCATATTTTGACATTTTTTGGTAAATTTTTTTAATAATTTTCCGTAAAATAAATTAATATTTCTTATTTATAAATAAAAAAACAATAATATATATCGATTTTTATTTTAAAATTTAAATAATCTTATTCTTCTAATAAAAAAATTACTTTGGCAAAATACTCTTCATTTGCTTCTAATACATTATTTGTTAAATCTAAAAGTGGTTCCTTTTCTTTAGACCAAGTAATTAATGTCCTTTTAGCATCTCCATTATTATTAGTACCATTAAATACTAAACTTGGTGTTTCATTTAAGCTAATTGTT
>CAKPEZ010000021.1 GCA_934149465.1 uncultured Bacilli bacterium
AAAAAGAAGAATATATTATAGAGAATATTGCTAAGGCATTAGAAGAAAATATTGAATGCTTAATTAAAGTAAAAAACAAATTTCATTATCTTGGTTACTTTGAAGATGAACGAGCAATCAGAACTAAAATTGAATATTTAAAATTACAAAATAGTACACTAAAAAAATATATACCTATTGAAAATGATAAAGACAATGCCAACTAAGCATTGTCTTTAATTATATTAATTTATGATTTAATAAATTTTAATATTATTTTTTATTTGCCACTAAATTAATAATACCATAAATTATTATTATTGACCCTAAAACTATATATAGTTGATATAATTCTATCTTCTTTAATGCCAATGATGATAAAAAACTTAAAATCAAACCGCATATACATAGAATTAAAGAAATAATTGATTCTATTGTTACCCTTGATTTAGAAGTCACGCTATCATGAACAATTGTTAGAAAAATGTTGTCGAAACTTTCTGAGAAAATATAAAATAATAGTAAAAATAATATTCCATAATAACTATTTAAAATTCCTAATAAAAAGATACATAACCCACAAAAGAATGGATTAAATCTTATTATTTTACTATAAGAATCTTTTTTTATTTTGCTTCCAATATAATTCCCAATAATGCAAAAAACAAGTATTAATGATGTATATATTCCTATTTCAAAAACACTTATTCCTAGAGAATTAGAATAATCCGGATGGCTTTCTTCAACAATTTTAATAATAGAAAAAATAATTGAATTTGTTATTATCATATTTATTATTGTAGGATTATTTTTAATCTCTACTAAAGCATTTTTAAATATTGACTTGTTAATAACTATATCATTATTATTTTTCTTTGGCTCTTTAATCAAACATATAATAATAAAATTAATTATAGTAGGAATTAAAGTTAAATAATAAGTGTTAATAAGACCATATTTTTGACCAACAATACCTCCTAATATCATTGCTAACATATAAGAGACATTACAGGAAAAAGAATTTCTAAAAATTAATTTATTAAATTTATCTTCCTTATTGTTAAAATCATATAATAATGAATTTGCTATACCAGTTGTTATGCAATTATTTATAGAACTAATAATTATAGCCAAAACAAATAAAGCATATGATTTAGAAACAATGAATAATAAAGTAGAAATTAAGAATAATGCATTACCTATAAATAGTATTTTTTTCCTGCTATATTTATCTGCAAAAATTCCTGATGGAATTTCTAAAATAACCTTTATAAAATATGAAATTGTTACAAAAACCATATATCCACTTGAAGATATTCCTTTTTCTAGATAATATAAAGTATCACAAGAGTAAAAAAGAATAAAAGTAGATAAAAATGTATATAAATAAACTAAACTAATATATTTCTTATTCATCATTTTACCATTTCCCAACTTTTAAAATAGATACATTCTAAATTATCGTTGAATTTTATTTCATATATTCCATCAAAATATTGATTATTTTGTTTTAATAACCATTCTGCAATTAAAGTATTATTATCTATTGCCAAAATTTTTAACTCAATATCTTGTATATTTTCATCTTTTATATGTTGCCACTCTTGATTTATTTGTTCAATAGTAGTGTAAGGATCCATAAATGGTGTTTCTTGATAAAATGTTGTTTTAGTAAATAAAGAAACTGCTTTTTCTATATCTTTATTAAACCAATATTCTTTTAATTTATTTAACCATTCTTCCACAAACTCTTTATTCATTTTTTCCTCCTGTATATTTAAATTTTATAAATTTTTGTTATCTACTAACTGGTGGATTTTTAATTTTTATTTGTACCTCTATCATTTCAATAAAAATATTTAAATATTGTTTTAGTACTTTAAAATCTATATTTTCATAATCTCGCTCATAATGTGTGTTATCATTTCCTAATATTCGAACTACATCTGCACACTTACTCATATCTATATCTGACAAATATTTTTCAATGGCACCATATAATTTTATTCTTACAACATCTTCTTTTTTCTCTTTTAAAACATTAATAGCGAAATCTTTTATTAAAACTTCAAGAGCATTTCTATACCCGCATCCTGCTAATTCAAGATTATTATCATATTCTGCTTTATATGCTTGATTATAAAGTTTAACAAATCTAGGAGAAATGTTTTTAATTTCATCGCTAAATTCACGACCTTGAAAATTAGGATAAACACTATATGGATTAAACATATTTTCACCATTTAATTTTACATATGAAACATGAAAAACTTTATCACAACTAGTACATTTATACGTTACATCAACAATTAAACCATTTTCAATAGTAAAAGATTTAATTCCTACTCGTGTTGCGTCAGTACTAATATTACAATAAGGACATGTTGATACTTTCATGTGTTTTTTATTATCCAATGCAGTAGTAGAAGTATTTAAAAATGTTTTTTCTTTATATACAACTTCAACCATACTATTACCTCCCAAAAATTAAGTATATTTATAAAATTATTATACATTAAAATACAATTTTTTTCCATACTCCCTTGAAAATATGTAGGAAAATGATATAATGAATTTATCAGAGAGATTTAATCAAATCTTATAATCTTAATTTCGCATACGTGTATAGTTAAGGCTCCAATTGAATACAACTTACGAACCTATTATGGTGTCGTAAGTTTTTTAATGTCTAAAATATAACTCACTGTTA
>CAKPEZ010000022.1 GCA_934149465.1 uncultured Bacilli bacterium
ATCTTAGTATTCCGTATTTGCCAATTTCCCCACAGTCTTCATCCTTTTTTAAATATAAATTTGGTATTAAATAATCTCCTTGTCTTGTATATTTTATTTCCATAATTTTATCAATCCTTTCTTAATTTTTAAACATTTATTAATTCAGTTTTTGGTATTAGAATTAAAGTATCAACTATATTATTTTCTTCAATATATGGACAATTTATAATTCCATCTGCATAGAAATGTTCTTTCATTAAATCAATATAGTTATTTAATTCTTCTTCCGAATATTGATTATTTTCCATTTTTACTAATGACATAATAGTATAATCTTTTTCTAATTCTAATAATTTTTCTTTATTAATTTGTTCTTTGTAAGTTATACCAATATTATTATCAGTTAGTAATTCATTTAAATAATCAATATAATCTTTTGTGCTTTTTGAGATAAATTCTTCTGTAAATTTGATATTTTTAATCTCAATATTGTAGTTATCATCTCTAGTTATTTCAATTGAAGATATTAATCTATTTATTAATTCTTTTTGTGCTTTTTTATTTAAACTATCAAACAGATAAGCAAAACTCAAATTGTTTTTAAAGATAAACTCTCCATTATCTTCTTCATATTCTAACTTTTTAAGAAGTTCCACTGTGTATTCTTTAAAGTCATTATCTGGATCAAGAGTAGTTTTCTTTTTAGTTAGTTTATCTATCTCTTTTTTAATAACATCATTTTTATGATTGATAGTTTCTACATCCAAAGTAGAACTTAAATATAAATCTACTAATCTTTTTTCTTGAACTTTTAACTTTTCAATGGCTTTTTCTATTTCTTTTACTTCTTTACTTTTAGTAGAACTACAAGTAATTATTTCATTAGAATTATCATACATAAACCTAGTTAATTCATTTAAAATTCTTTTTAATTTGTCTTCAATTTTATCTGAATTATAGTGATAACCATATCCTTTACAATTAGAATTTTTACATCTTAAATGGTAATAAATTTTAGTTTCATTCTTATACTTTTTAAATGATTCGCTAGCAGCAAGTATTTCATTACATAGTGGGCATTTTACTAATCCTGCGAATAAGTGGATATGCTCTCCATAATTTGGATGCTTGTTCTTTTCTAAATTTGCTCTTGTCGTGTTCCAAGTATTTATATCAATAATTGGCTCACAATAATCTTCAACTCTTAAAACATCTTGTGGCTTTCTTTTATACTTTCCATACTCAAATACACCAATATAAATAGAATTAGTAAGTATCTTATAAACTCTGTCTGCTTTCCATTTTCCTTGTTTTAAGTAAGCATTATTATCTTTCATAATAGTTGCGATATTTCTAGTAGAATGTCCTTTTTTACATAATTCAAATATCTCTTTTACAACTTGTGCTTCAATAGGTTCTACTTCTAAATGACCAGTTTCTCTGTTTCTAATATAACCATAAGGTGCACGACTTGGATGAATTTTTTCTAGTGCCATTTCTTCCATAGCACGTTTAGTTCTTGCTCCAATTTCTTTTCTTTCACGTTGACCAAATACTAGATTCATACCAAATATCATTTCACCATTAGCAGTAGATACATCATAAGGTTCAAGTATTAATTCAATCTTAACATCGTGTTCTTCACAGTAATTTAGTAGCCAAAAACCATCATAATTATTTCTAGTTAATCTATCTACTTTAATAGCAATTAACTTATCAATCTTTTTAGATTTGATATCTTTAAGTAGCCTTTGCATTTCTGGTCTCATTAAATCTTTTCCAGAATGTCCTGCGTCATTATAGACATCCACAATATCATAATTATTCTTTTCGCAATATTCTTTAATCATTCTAAGTTGTGAATCAATGGAATAGCCATTATCTCTTTGGTCATCAGTAGATACTCTTACATAAACTCCACATCTCATAATTTTCCTCCTTTCCTTAATTTTGAGGAATATTAAAATACTTCTCATATGTTCCCTAACAAAAACGCAAAAAAACAACCCTAAATTTGAAAAAAATTAATATTTCTCATTAGTTTCCTCAAATAAAGTGAGTTTTACGAAGTCTAATTTTAATACTTCTCTATATGTTTCCTCACTTAAATGCAAAAAGTATACCCTAAATTTGAAAATTTCTTAAAAAAGTTTCAATTTCTTTCAAATTATACTTTTCTTTATGCTCTTTAATGTAGAATGGTTTATTACTAATTTCATTTACTTTATATTCAAGTATAGTAA
>CAKPEZ010000023.1 GCA_934149465.1 uncultured Bacilli bacterium
CCTGCCACTACTTCTGTTTGTTTATTTCCTTTTATTGTTGTTTGAAATAACGCATAGCTTCCTCCTATTGTTATTACAAGCAAAAAAGCTGCCAAAACTATTATCTTCGCATATTCTTTTTTATTTCTTTGTCTTATCTTCTCGTTAGATATTTTTACTTTTCTATATTTAGAACCAGTCTCTCCTCTTCTTGGCATCTATATCAACACCTTTCACACCTTATACTATTACAATTATATCTTAGATTGTTGATATTTGCAATTTAAAATTACCTAATTTCAAACAAAAAAATAAAGTCTATTTTAACTTTATTTCTTCCAATGCCTTTACTAACTGATCAATACAAGAAGTTTCCTTTTCTCTACATTTTACACCCTTACATTTATCTATGATATCTTGTGTTTCCATATTTTCTACTAATCTTGATATAGCTTTTAAATTTCCATTACAACCACCAGTATATTTTAGGTTTTTTATTTTATTATCAATAATATCAAATTCTATTTTTCTACTACATACTCCTTCTGGAATATATTCATAATGCATAATTTCACTTCCTAATTTTATGAATTAATTTTAATATATAATACTCTTTAGCAATTGGTAATTCAAACTCACCAATTAATTCTTCCACATAACCATTAAACCCACGCTTAAACTCATAAATCCCATAATCTTTTGGTCTTTCATTAATATTAGCAGGTATTCCATAGAAATTATGTTTCTTAAATTTATGAGCAATTCCATATTTAATCATATCCCATTGAATTAAATATTGAGAATTAAAATGTAAATATTCCTCATAATTACCACTAGATAAATAAATTATTTCAGGTTGAATCATAATAAACATAGATCCGGATAAAATAATTTTATCTTTACCAGTAGATTTTCTTATATCTTTTGTTTCCTTAATTCGCTTGTCAAAAGATAATATTTCATTATTCAATGATTTCCTTTTACCGTCATTATACTTAGCACCATTTAATTTTGATAATTCTTTAACTTTTTTTTCTCTATCCTCTTCTAATCTTTCTAAATAATTATTTAAATCTAGTTCAGTAATTACATATTTTATTTGATTTTTATCATGTAATAGTTTATACATATCTTGATAATATGAAAGTTTTCTAATAGAAAAGTTTTTTCTTTGTCCAGTCTGAATCATTATATCTTGAAATTTATCTAATTCATCATAAGCTAACTCTCTAATAGTAATTCCAATCTTAGAAGCCTTTCTAATAGTATTTCTAGTATTTGGCTTCATCTCATCTAATATTTCTTTTTCTTTCTTCTCTCCTATATCTAGAGAAAACATCCATCCTACCTGTTCCATATCTTTTATTGGAACTTTTTTAAATCCTAATCTATAAAGATTACTAACAACAGAAGAATTATCAATACCATTTTCTACTATATTACCATCAATATCTCTTTGCTTATATATTACATAAGGATCTATTCTTAAAACGTAACCATTATTTTTCTTGATATATTTTTTTAATTCTTCAGTAAAATAGTTAACCAACTCTTTATTATTAAAATCAATCAAGTAACCTCTTGGGGAATAAAACTCTTTTTTACCAAGTTTTCTTTTAATAGATACTAACATAGTAGCTGCTACTAAAGATTTATTATCTTTAACACCTACATATTCTAAATCCCAACCATTATTCTTTCTTAAATGACCTATTTCAGGTGCTGATAAAAATGTTTTTAAAGGATGATTTTCCCAAAAATTTCTATATTCTTTTTCTGTTAATTTTATAAATTTCATAGAATACCTTCTTTCTAAATAATTTCTAAATCATCTTCTTTTTCTTTCTT
>CAKPEZ010000024.1 GCA_934149465.1 uncultured Bacilli bacterium
CATCCTGAATTGTTTACATCAACAACGTTAGCAAATGCAAAATTAGAAGATATCCAAGAAATAATTAATAGTGATGAATTTAAAGAACATCCTGAATTGTTTACATCAGAAACATTAGCACATGCAAAATTAGAAGATATCCAAGAAATAATTAATAGTGATGAATTTAAAGAACATCCTGAATTGTTTACATCAACAACGTTAGCATATGCAAAATTAGAAGATATCCAAGAATTACTAAATTTATCTTGCTTTCAGAATGAAAAGTACAAAAGGTTGTTAACGCCATCTATAGTATCAAATAGCAAGTCAATGATAAAAAAGATGCCTATATTAATTGAAATGGCTGAATATTATAAAATAGATGATCATATTAATACAAACTTTCTACGACATTCTCCAAGTCAAAATTATGCCTTAATTAATTATTTAATAGAAAATGATAATCCTTTAGTTATAAATGAAAAACTAAATCCTATTTTTTCTTATCAACCAGGAGTATTAAGAAAAAAATATGGGATAAATATTAAAGTGTTGATGGATAGATATCCTATTCCGGAAAAAAATATGGGAGGTAAATCTAGGTAATGATTTTAGATGAATTAGATATTAAGATTTTATACGAAAACTTTGATGAAGAAACAATTAATAAAGTAGACTATGTTAATCTTAACAAGATATTTGCTTATTTAGGAGAAAATGGCATTTATTATTATAAAGATTTATTTTTATCGTCTCTAGATTTGTTTTTATTACCATACGATATATTTGTAAAAAAATTTGAAAAATTAAAACAGGTTTTGGGCGAAAATTATATTTCAAAGTTGGGTGAAGATAGTTCACAAATTGAATTAATGTATTTAGATTGATTATAATTTAATATAGATGAATAAAAGAATATGTGGAGATAGGATTTTAATGATTCTATCTTTTTAAATTAAAAAATATATTTTAAATAGGAAAAAATTAATTAGTATGCTATAATATTTTCTAGGAGGATGGTTATATGTTTAGAAAAAAGAAATCTGATGAACTAGATGTAGAATCATTAAATGAACTTATTCTTCTTGGTAAGAAGATTTTATCAATAGGATTTACAGTTACAATTATATCTTTAATAGTATTAATTATATATATACTTAGAACTTTAAATGTGTTTGGAATTGTAAAAGATTTTTTAGTAGTAATATCACCAGTATTTATAGGTCTTATTATTGCTTGGTTATTTGATCCCTTAGTTGATTTTCTACAGAAAAAGAAAATACCTAGAATTGTTTCTTGTATTATTGTTTATGTTATTTTTATTGGATTACTATCATTATTAATATTTTTAATGGTACCGTCATTCATAGATCAAATTAAAGATTTTATAAAAGCAATTCCAAATTTCTTAACAGAATCAAAAGACTTTGTGTCTTCAACTCTTAATTCATTTAGTTCTGGTACAGATATAGATGTTACCAGTGTTAAACAACAGATTTTTGCAACATTAGAGTCAATTGGTACTAATTTAACTACTAATTTACCAAATACCTTACTTTCTATTGGTAAAGGAATAATTAGTGGAGGAATGAATGTTATCTTAGGATTAATGATAGGCTTTTATATGTTATATGATTTTGACAAAGTTAATAAAAAAATACT